>JBLHTZ010000049.1:0-17664 GCA_047627915.1 Vicingaceae bacterium | reverse complement strand
TATTAAACACTGAAGATGCAACAGGCGTTGCAGATTCATTAGGAACTATAGCATGGACTTCAGGAGTAGTTGTTGGAATTGACTTAGACGGTAACAACGGAATTTCATTCACAATTATTGATGATGAGAATGGAATTCAAGAAGGAATGAATATTTTCAACTTCAACGACGTAAGTAACTACGTTGTAACAGAAGGAGATGAGATATTAGTTCACGGTGATATCATCCAATTCAATGGATTAACTGAGTTATCTCCAGATTCAATTCTAGTTCTTTCTTCAGGTAATGCTATCCCTACACCAATAGTGGTAGCAGATCTTGATGAAACGACAGAGTCGCGATGGTTAAGTATTCCAACAAGTTGGGTATCTCTTAGCACAAGTGGTGCATTCTCATCAAACATTAATTTAACTAATGGTACAGATACCATTACGATGAGAATCGATTCTGATACTGACATTAATGATAGTTTAACTTCATCTGGGTTACCTATTGTACCAGGTGACACTATTTGTGGACTGCTAGGTGTTGGTGGACAATTTGATAATTCCTCACCTTACACAAGTGGGTATCAAATCTTCCCAATGAGATGGTCAGACTTATCCATTTGTAGATTGTCTACAGGAATCGAAAGTGCGGAAATAGCATCAGCTGAAATCGTATTGGTTCCTAACCCAACAAATGGAACGTTTGAAATTAGATCGAATGGATTTATCAACTCAACTATTAATATTTCAATTAGAGATGTTAGTGGTAGAATTGTAGCTTCAGAATTCGTAAACAATGCAACAGGTAACTTCAGAAAGTCGTTTGACTTTAACGAACAAGCCAAAGGCATTTATTTCATCACCATTTTAGATGGAGAAAATGTAATCAACAAAAAGTTGATTCTTCAATAACAGTTTCGACCTTTATAGGAAAGCGCCTCGATAATCGAGGCGCTTTTTTTATGTCCAATTTTTAAGAAGTGTTTGAGTTGGCAACAAAATGAATTAAGTTTGAAAAAAATAAAAAGACATGAATAAGTTTATTCTTCCAGCTGTGCTCGGATTAGGCATGCTAGCCTGCGGAACTCCTCAAAAACAAGAAGAGGTAAAAATTGAAAAAGCTCCTGCTTTTGCACTTAGCAATTTGGACACTACTGTTTCTCCTTGTGAAGACTTTTATCAGTATGCAATTGGTGGTTGGTTGAAAGACAATCCTATTCCATCAACAGAAAGTAGATGGAGTAGTTTCAATGTGGTAACCGACTCAAATAACGCTAAATTGAAAAAAATATTTAGTGAGTTTTCTTCGAAAGTGTTTGAAAAGGGCAGTTTGGAGCAGAAAGTTGGCGACTTCTATAAAAGTGTAATGGATTCTGCAAAAGCAGAAGAATTAGGCATTACACCTCTGCAAACTATGCTTGACGAATTAGCTGCAATTGAAACAATGGCAGATTATGTTCAACTAAATGCCTCTTGGAAAGCATATGGGGTTGGATCCTTCAACAGTATTTATGTGGGACAGGACGACAAAAAAAGTGACGAATACATCACTTACTTATCGCAAAGTGGGTTGGGTCTTCCTGATGAAGCCTACTACACCAAGTCTGATGAAAAATCACTTGATATTCAAACTGCTTATAAAGCGCACCTTTCGAAGATATTTGCCTTACTTGGTGACAATAACACGGAAGAATTAGCTAATAAAGTTTATGCAATAGAAGATGCTTTAGCAAAAGTTTCGATGACTCGAGTTGAACGAAGAGACCCAGACCTAACTTACAATAAACTAAACAAAGAGGACTTAGCAACACTAACGAGTAATATTGACTGGGAAGCTTATTTTAAGATAGTAGGGCTTAACAACGTTGAAAATGTGATTGTAGGCCAGCTGGAATTTATGAAAGGACTCAACAATTTATTAGCTACAGTTCCTTTACAAGATTGGAAAACCTATTCAAGATGGAAACTGGTTGATGCATATGCTTCAGATTTGAGTTCTGATTTTGTAAATCAAAACTTTGATTTTTATAGTAGAACACTTAGCGGAACTGAAGTAATAAAGTCACGTGAAGAAAGAGCTCTTAGAAAAGTGAACGGTAGTTTAGGAGAGCTAGTTGGAAAAGCTTTTGTTGAGCGACATTTTCCTGAAGAGTCGAAAGCAGACGTTCGTCAAATGGTCGAAAATTTAAGAACCGTTTTTAAAGAAAGAGTTCGAAAATTGGATTGGATGAGCGAAGAAACTAAGTTAAAGGCTTTAGAAAAATTGGACGCCTTCAATATGAAAATTGGCTACCCTGATAAATGGACAGATTATTCTGGTTTAGAAATAACTGCTGACAATCAGGTTCAAAACATAATAAACACAAGAGAGTTCAATTTCAAAGAGATGATGGCAAAACTAGGCCAACCTGTTGATAAAGACGAATGGTTTATGTCGCCTCAAACTGTAAATGCTTATTACAGTTCTTCGCAGAATGAAATTGTATTCCCTGCAGGAATTTTACAGCCTCCCTTCTACTCTGTTGATGCAGATGCAGCATTAAATTATGGTGGAATTGGAGCCGTTATTGGTCATGAATTTAGTCACGGGTTTGACGACCAAGGAAGCAAGTACGATGCGAAAGGAAATCTTGCCAATTGGTGGACAGAAGAAGATAGAGCAAGATTTGACGCTAGAGCGGATGTTGTTGTAAAACAGTTTGATGGATACTTCCCTTTAGCTGATTTACACGTAAACGGTAGCTTAACCTTAGGCGAAAATATTGCAGATCTTGGCGGAGCAACTATGGCATTCCATGCTTTAGAAAAAGAATTAGAACGAATAGGAAAACCTGAACCAATCGATGGTTTTACCTATCAACAACGTTTTTTCCTAGGTTGGGCGCAAGTATGGCACATGAACATGACTGAGAAAGAATTACGAAAAAGAATTGCTACAGATTCTCACTCACCGGGAGAGTATAGAGTAAAAGGGCCTCTTGCGAACATGATTGAATTCGCTGAAGCATTTGGTTGTTCTGCAAGCGACCCAATGGTAAATACAGATTCTGCAAAAGCAGTTATTTGGTAAAATGGAAGAAAAAAACCAAGAGCCCAAAGGCTTTGCTAAAGCCAAGCAGAAAACAGAAGAACTCCTTGAAAACGGAGAAAAACTTTCAAAACTGCTAAGAGAAGCGAAAGAGAAAGCTGAAGAAAAAAAAGGAAAGTTAAAAGACGCCTGGAGTGACCTCCAGGCGCTTTTACGCTTGGTGCAAGCTTGGTGGAAAAAGGATTATCAAGAAATTCCGTGGAAAACGATATTATATGCAGCAACTGCTATTTTTTATTTTGTTAGTCCCTTAGATTTCATTCCTGACTTTATTCCAGTTGCTGGTTTCTTAGATGATATTACAGTAATTGCATTTGTTACAAATTCACTGAAAATAGATATTGAGAAGTTTAAAGAATGGGAAAGCCTTCCAAAACATGAAAAATAAGCTTTGGCAAATTTGGCAATACCTTTTGTATTTACCGCGGTGTATTCATTTACACGGCATACACTCTCCTTTCGTATTTGAGCTGCATAGTACACTTTTTAAGGAAAAGGCAACCTACTATGCGTTTGACGAAATCGAGTCCATCAGAGCGAAGCTTTTGCTAACCAAGAAAAAATTAACAGTTAACGATTTCGGAGCAGGTTCAAACGTTCATAAATCGAATCAACGCAGTGTGCAGGCCATTGCTAAAACAAGCCTAAAACCCGCTAAAACTGCCAAACTACTATTTCGTTTTGTTCATTATTTTAAACCTCAAACGTTAGTAGAGCTAGGCACCTGCTTAGGAATTACCAGTGCATATCTAGCGAAAGCGAATCCAAATGGTCATCTTACTTCTCTAGAAGGAGCTTCGGAGTTAGCCAACGTTGCACAGATCAGCTTCACAAAGCTAAATATCAAAAACATTACACTCATCAATGGCAACTTTGACACAACTTTTGAAGAAACGTTAATCCAATTGAAGAAAGTTGATTTTGTATTTTTTGACGGGAATCACAGAAAAGAGCCAACTTTACGCTATTTTGAACAAGCACTAAAATTTGCGGATGAACAAAGTATATTCATTTTCGACGACATTTACTGGTCCGAAGAAATGACTGATGCGTGGAGGGCTATAAAAATCCATCCAAAAGTGACGGTCACCATTGATTGTTTTGCAATGGGTTTTGTGTTTTTCAAAAAAGACCAAGCTAAAGAACATTTTACCGTTTATCATTAAGCCGGTTTACATTCTAATTAAAGAATTACTTTTGAACTATTATGGAGTCAAAACCGCTTATTGAAATAGAAAAACTGGTCCGTAATTTTCGTTTAGGAAAGCAAGAAATTAAGGTTCTAAAAAAAATATCGTTTTCCATTCAGAAAAATGAGTACGTTGCTTTAATGGGACCCTCCGGTTCAGGAAAGTCAACCTTAATGAACTTATTAGGCTGTTTGGACACCCCTACCTCAGGAAAATATATTCTAAACAACCAAGATGTAAGTCAACTTTCTGATGACGAATTGGCGCAGATTAGAAATAAAGAAATAGGGTTTGTTTTTCAAACGTTTAATCTTTTACCTCGAGCAACTGCCTTGGATAATGTTGCCCTGCCTCTCATTTACGCAGGTATGTCGAAGACAAAACGGGTGGAACGCGCCATGGTAGTTTTGACAGAAGTGGGGCTAAGTGATCGAGTTACACACAGGCCCAACGAATTATCAGGAGGCCAGCGTCAAAGAGTTGCTATTGCAAGAGCGCTAGTCAATTCTCCCTCAATAATTTTAGCAGATGAACCAACTGGGAACTTGGATTCGCAGACCTCAAATGAAATCATGGGACTATTGGACATCATTCATAAAGCAGGAAATACAATTATCTTGGTAACCCACGAGGAAGAAATTGCGCAACATGCTCATCGAATCATTCGGTTAAGAGATGGAAACATTGAAAGTGATGAACTGAACACTTCAATCACTTCTTTTGCTTAATACACCTGCAATTCAATAGATCAAACTTTTCAAAGTAAAAAAATTGAACATTTCGCAGTTACATGCGTATTCCTCTATATTTATCGAAATTTGAACACTCGAAAAGATCTTAAGGCATGAAAATATATACAAAGAAAGGCGATAATGGAACTACCTCATTAATAGGAGGCACGAGAGTGCCGAAACATCATTTGAGAATTGAATCATACGGAACAGTTGATGAGTTGAATTCATACATTGGGTTAATTCGAGATCAGAATATTGACAGTAAAGATATTGAGGTGTTGTTAGAAATTCAGGATCGATTGTTTACGATCGGCTCTCATTTGGCGGCTGAACCAGGTAAGTCAAAAATGGTTCTACCAGAATTATTTAAAACAGATATCACTTTTTTAGAAAATGAAATCGACCGAATGGATGACGGATTAGAAGAAATGAGGTCATTTGTCCTGCCTGGAGGAAATACAGTGGTGTCGTACTCGCACATTGCACGGTGTGTTTGTCGTAGAGCTGAACGAGTTACGGTACACTTAGCTGAAGAAAGTGAAGTAGATGAGAAGATCATATCCTATCTAAATCGTTTGTCTGATTACTTATTCACTTTATCTCGAAAATTAACGAAAGATTTGGACGCTAAAGAAATCGTCTGGGTACCCAAAAAATAGCTATCTGCTGATTTACAGAAATCTAAGCGATTAAAAATAATTTTTAAATAAATGGTTTTTTAAAGCAAAAAAATTACTTTTGCGAAGAATCAAAAACGAGAAGGGAAATGTATTGGACATTAGAATTAGCTTCCTATTTGGAAGACGCACCTTGGCCAGCGACAAAAGACGAGTTAATCGACTTCGCGATTAGAGCCGGAGCTCCATTAGAAGTAGTTGAAAATCTCCAAGAAATTGAAGACGAAGGAGAATCCTATGAAACAATCGAGGACATTTGGCCAGATTATCCCACCAAGGAAGACTTCTTCTTCAATGAAGACGAGTATTAATTATAACAAACTTATTCAAAGGCTGCTCTATTCATTTAGGCAGCCTTTTTTTGTGCCGTAACGACAAGTTGTCCGACTTTTAAAAAAGGTCTGACTATTGCCGTACGATTGATACATTTAGAGCCCAAAGGCAGTCTTTAATTGATTAACTTTGTTCTCGTTTTCAAAAAAATCACCCAACTGACTACAAAATTATGTTCGGAGCACTAACAAAGACTTTCCAAAAGATGATGGGAAGTAAAGCAGACAGAGATTTAAAGGAAGTAACCCCCTTGGTGGAGAAAATTAAAGCGGCTTTTCCAGCTTTAGCTCCTCTTACCAATGATGAGTTAAGAGCTAAAACAGCTGACTTCAAAGGTAGGATTCAAGCACATATCTCAACTGAGTTATCAACCATTGAAGAGTTAAAATCCAAAGTGGATACAACTGCTGATATTAATGAGAAAGAAGATCTCTACGCAGAAATTGACAAAATTGAAGGCGGTATTGACGATAAAATTGAAGAAGTCTTACTAGAGATTTTACCCGAAGCTTTTGCCGTTGTAAAAGAGACGGCCAGAAGATTTACTGAAAATGAAAAAATAGAAGTTACAGCTTCTCAAATGGATCGCGACATTGCCGCCGAAAGAGTCAGTGTTGAAATTTTAGGAGAAAAAGCGCATTGGCATACAACGTGGAATGCAGCTGGAGCTGAAATCAAGTGGGACATGATTCATTATGATGTTCAGCTGATTGGTGGAATTACGCTGCATACCGGAAAAATTGCTGAAATGGCAACTGGAGAAGGTAAAACGTTAGTTGCAACATTGCCAGTCTATTTAAATGCCTTGGCAGAAAGAGGTGTTCACTTAGTTACAGTAAACAACTACTTGGCAAAAAGAGATTCTGAGTGGATGGGTCCGTTGTTTGAATTTCATGGTTTAACGATAGATTGCATCGACAACCATCAACCGAACTCTCCTGAACGAAAAGCTGCTTACCAAGCAGACATTACCTACGGAACGAATAACGAGTTTGGATTTGATTATTTGAGAGATAACATGTCTCGAACTCCTGAAGAGTTGGTTCAGCGAAAGCCTCATTACGCCATTATTGATGAAGTAGATTCAGTGTTAATTGATGATGCTAGAACACCATTAATTATTTCGGGGCCTACTCCAAAAGGTGATATTCATGAATTTGCTGAGTTAAAGCCCGTAATTGACCAATTGGTGAGTGCTCAAAAGAAGCTGATTACCACTTTAATTGCCGATGCTAAAAAGAAATTATCTGCAGACGTAACCGATTCTAAAGAGCAGAAAAAACTGACAGAAGAAGGCGGAATGGCTTTATTGAGAAGTTTTAGAGGTCTGCCAAAGAACAAAGCATTGATTAAGTTTTTAAGCGAGCCAGGAATTCGAGCTAAATTGCAAAAAACTGAGAATTTCTACATGCAAGATCAATCGAAAGAGATGCACCTTGTTGATGCTGAGCTATTCTTTACCATTGACGAAAAGAATAATTCGATTGAGCTTACAGAGAAAGGGATTGACTTACTTTCAGGAACTGGTGGAGATAAAGATTTCTTTGTGTTGCCAGATTTAAGCACGTTGCTTGGACAAGCTGAAAAGTCTGGAAAAAGCGATGAGGAAATTGTGGTAGACAAAGATCAAATCATTCAAGATTATTCGATTAAAGCTGAACGAATTCACACCATCAATCAGTTACTAAAAGCATATACCTTATTCGAAAAGGATACAGAATATGTTGTAATGGACAACAAAGTAAAAATTGTTGATGAGCAAACTGGTCGGATTATGGAAGGCCGAAGGTATTCTGATGGATTACACCAAGCAATTGAATCTAAAGAAAACGTAAAAGTTGAGGCAGCTACACAAACATATGCTACCGTTACTTTACAGAACTTTTTTAGAATGTATCACAAACTTTCGGGCATGACCGGAACTGCAGAAACTGAAGCAGGAGAATTGTGGGACATCTATGAATTAGATGTGGTTGTTATTCCAACGAATCGCCCAATTACAAGAGATGACAGAGAGGATTTGGTGTACAAAACCACTCGAGAGAAGTACAATGCAGTTATTGCGGAAACAGAAACTTTAGTGAAAGCTGGTAGACCTGTTTTAGTAGGTACAACTTCTGTTGAGATTTCAGAATTACTGAGCAGAATGTTGAAGATGAAAAACATCAAACACAACGTTCTGAACGCGAAAATGCACCAGAAAGAATCTGAAGTTGTTGCTGAAGCAGGAAAATCAGGAGCAGTTACCATTGCAACCAACATGGCTGGTCGTGGAACAGATATTAAGCTGACGAAAGAAGTAAAAGAAGCTGGAGGGCTTGCAATTATTGGTACTGAACGTCATGAATCGAGAAGGGTTGACAGACAGTTGAGAGGTCGTGCAGGTAGACAAGGTGATCCAGGTAGTTCGCAGTTTTACGTTTCGTTAGAAGATAACTTGATGCGTTTGTTTGGCTCTGATAGAATTGCCAAATTAATGGACAGAATGGGCTTAGAAGAAGGGGAAGTAATTCAACATTCCATGATTACCAAGTCCATTGAAAGAGCACAAAAGAAAGTAGAAGAAAACAACTTTGGCATTCGTAAACGATTGTTGGAGTACGATGATGTAATGAACTCTCAGCGTGAGGTAATTTACAAACGAAGAAGAAATGCCTTATACGGTGAGCGACTAAATGTTGACATCTCAAACATGATGTATGATTCTACCGGTACCATCGTTCAATACGGGTTGGAAGGAAAGGACTTTGAAGACTTCAAATTTGAGTTGATTCGAAACTTTAGCATGGATAGTCCGGTAACTGAGCAGGAATTCATGAATTCAAGAGAAGATGAGTTAACAGAAAACATCTACAGCATTGCTTACAAAAGCTACATGAATAAGTCTGAGATCGTTTCTAGAACAGCTTTTCCAGTAATAAAAGATGTTTATGAAAACGAATCAAATAGTTTCGAAAACATCGTTGTTCCATTTACTGACGGAAAGAAAACGATTCAAGTAGTAACGCCACTTGAAGAAGCATACAAAACGGAAGCTAAATCTTTAATTAACTCATTTGAGAAGAACGTAATCTTAGCCATGATTGATAATTCATGGAAAGAACATTTACGAGAAATGGATGACTTGAAGCAATCTGTGCAGGGTGCCGTTTACGAGCAAAAAGATCCGTTGTTGATTTACAAGTTTGAAGCATTTGAGTTGTTTAAGCAAATGATTGACCGAACAAATAAGGAAATTATTACCTTCTTGATGAAAGGAAACTTACCTCAACAGCAACAACCTCAAGTTCAACAAGCTGCTTCTCCAAGACAAGAGCAGCCTAAACTTCAAACTTCAAGAACTGAAACACCTAGTTTTAGCAAAGGTAGTGATGGCGGACAGCAAGGTGGAAACCCTGAAGCGCCTAAACCAAAGTCTCAACCAGTGCGAGTTGAAGCAAAAGTGGGAAGAAATGAACCTTGCCCATGTGGAAGCGGTAAGAAATACAAGCAGTGTCACGGAAAATAGTTTTACTTTAAACTCTGATATATTTGTAGTATTCCTCAGCAATGTTTTGAAGCCGTACTATTAAAAAAGAACGCCACTTTAAAAGTGGCGTTCTTTTTTTGCGAATTACTGATGAGCAAGATTTAGTTGATCGAGACAAAATACTTTCTCTGTAAAAAAACCCTTGTCTTCAATAAACAAGCTAAGACAAATTTATAAACTCTTAAAGTTCCTTATTTGATAGGTAAACGTTAACATAAGGTAGCGTTGAAGAACCGTTGTTTTTGTCTCTTCAAGGTATTGTGCGCTTATGGTTTGATTAAAGCTTTGATTTTGTCCTAATAAATCAAATACAGAAAACTCCAGCTCTCCTAGCTTATTCTTTAAAAACTTTTTAGCTACTCCTAAATTCCATAGCGTGTAAATTGAGTTAAACGAATTCGAAGCCCCATTGTATTTTTGAAAATATGTATCAGATCTAAAAACTATATCTTTCTTAAATGTTAAACTCAACTCAGTCGCAATGGTTTGCGTGCTGTATTGGTTTACTGCACCACCTTGCACTGAATTCAACACTTTAGTGCCATTCAACTCATAATAAACATTATAATCAACTTTCTCACTAATATTACTCGTCAAGCCAACTTTAAATGCTGCTGAATAAGAATTGGAATAGTTGATTTGATTATTCGAAAGGCCCGGTATTCTACTGTAGGCTAAGTTGGTAGAAAGGTTTACATTATTTTTTATAGGCTTAATGGCAAAGCTATAGGTGGAATTATTTTGAATTTGCCAATAACCGTCTAAGTTTACTGGACTAATTAATTGAACACCACGTTCTAAAACTATACCTGAGGGAGTTAATGAGTCTGATCTTAACACAAAAGTTTGATCTGTTATGTAGTTCAAACTATGCGATACCCTGCTAAAATTTGAAAAACTTCTATTCTTATCGGTGTTGTTAAACTGAATCCCCATTCTCAATGAATTGGTATACGTTTGATTCAAATCAGGATTTCCTATGGTCACAAAAACAGGGTTCGTATTTATTATCACATTTTGCAACTGACTAACTGTTGGCTCTGTTGTTGAAGCACTATACCTCGCAAAAAATCTTGTTTTAGCATTCAACTCAAAACGTGTTAATATAGAAGGTAAGATTGAATTGAATGTTTTACCTGTTTGGCCATTTAGCAAGGAAACTGAAGTGTTTTTTAATTCCGCACTTTGAAACTCTGCTCCTACCGCAAAATGACTTCCATTTTTTTGCAAGGAGTACATTAATGAAGGTCGATGATAAGTGTATACACTTTTAAACTCGTTCGATAGTTCGTCAATTTTACTAATATTCTCACGAGATTCATTCACAGTAAACACATCATTATTAGAAACCTGCTGCGTGTAGCCGTATTGATAAGATGCCGCAAGTTGCCCTGCAGAGCCTACAGGTTCAGTATATGTTAAAGATGGGTTTATTTTTTGATTCGTTACATCAGTTACGTAATCAGTATTTGTGTTATTCACGATATCCTTAAACAAGACAGCCCGCTCCGTCGGTTGAGTTTGATGGTTTAATTCGGCAGAAATAGTTCTACCTATTTTCTTAAACTTATGCTGATAAGTTAACTGATTGCTGATGGACATAGCATCGTTATCCGTTTTAAATTGATTGTTCACTGAATTCTCCACCTGCTCTCCTAAACGATAAGTTTCGCCTAAGACTGATTCTGTAGCACTGTTATCTTGCAAACTAAAACTAGAACGAAAAAGTAGCTTGTTGTTGTCGTCAATATCATAATCCAATCGAATATTTAATCGATGATTCAAGTTATCGGTAGAAGAATTATTTGACTCCTCATAGAATTGACTCTCTTCTGTTTGAAAAGTTTCCCGAACAGACTCCTGCTGTGTTTGGTTCTTTGTAGCATTAAAAAAGTAACTCCCCTCCATCGAAAGTTTCTTACTGAGCTGATCTGTAAAGTTTATTCCTGCGGAATTCGTAGAAGTAATACCACTTTGCTCACCGGTTATAAATGTGTTATTGCCTCCTCTTCTAAAACCACCTCTACCTCCACCACCACTAATACCTGCTAAGTCTTCCTGACCAAAATTCTGAAGATTAATGTTGTTCGACATGCCTAATAGCGTAACTCTTCTATCACCATTAAAAGCATTTAAACTTAAACCCGCTTTATATCTTTCGTTTTCTCCTATACCAGCATAAACCTTTCCAAACTGACCATTTTTTTTGCCACTCTTCGTAATTAGGTTCATTGTTTTTGTCGTATTTCCATCGTCGAACCCGGTTAACCTAGATTGTTCACTTTGCTCGTCGTAAACCATAACCTTATCTACTACCTCAGCAGAAATTGTATTTAAGGACAGTAATGGATCTTGTCCGAAAAAACGCTTTCCATCTAACAACACTTGCTCTATATTTTCACCATTTGCCGAAACACCGTCACTTGTGACTTGAATACCTGGCATTTTTTTAACCAAATCTGCCGAAGTAGCGTCAACATTTGTTTTAAAAGAAGATGCGTTATATTCGGTTGTGTCTCCTCGTTGCTGCACTGCAGCAATTTGACCTTCAACTGTCACTTCTTCAAGTGAAACTGCATCATCTTCTAAGTAAATTGCTCCTAACTTATTTTCTTTTAACTGAATGCGGATCAACTTTTGAAATGATTTGTAACCAATACTTGAAACCCTTAACTTGTAAAAAGCTTGCTCCAATTCTTGAATTTGAAAAGATCCATCCGTTGCAGTAGATGAATATTTAGACTTCGTAGAATCTTTAATATTAATAAGCAGAATCGTTGCGCCCGGTAGCGAAATTTGTCCTTTTTTAGTTAAAACTATTCCTTCGACACTTAATGAATCGCCTTGAGCAAAAACTTTACTAATGGGCAAAATAGACATCGCAATGATAAACAGAGTCATTCTCATCTTTTACTTAAATAAGCTAAATCAAATTAATTTTCAGAGGGACGTGAACCTTGCTCTCTCTTCCTTGAAGTTAGAGCTTGATAAGTTGCAAACTGTTCTTCATTTAGTACATCTTTAATAAGAGCATCTTTCTCTTCCCGAAGTCCCTGCATCTTTTCTCTCATACCTTCTCGTGTTCCACTCTCTCTAGCCTCTTCAAATGCCTCTTTTAGGGTTACGGCAAACTCGTCGTAAATACCACTTACCAACAGTTTCTGATCTTCCGTAAGCTTTTCAACCTTTTCTAAAACATTTTGCTTTTCTCGTGCTATCATCACTTCAGGCCCTCCCGCTTGTCTTCCTCCAGGTGGCTGAGCTTGAATAAGAAAAGAGGACAATCCAAGTATAATCGTCAATATTATTGTTTTCATAATTTATCGTTTTATACAACTTAGACTGCAAAAAATTCCAATTCCCTCTATCGTTCTACTTTTTTAACATTTAAATCATCGTTACAAATGTGTTAAAGGAAGTTATTCTCCATTTTGCTGCTCATCCTATGTAGCTTTCAGCATTATCGAATAGACTTTAAATTCATAAAGCGCGTTCTTTTGCATATGGACTACGTCTTCAATTTGTAATTTTTTAAAACCCAAAAGTAACAAATCACAACATTCAACCGTCCAACACAAATATGCAACAACAGACTTTGTATTTTATATTTTCGTTTCATCTAAAAAACTAAAACCATGGCAACACTTAGCATTAAAAATCTCAGTAAAACCTATCCAAATGGGGTAAAGGCTCTCAACGACGTTAGTATTGAAATTGAAAATGGCATGTTCGGCCTTTTAGGCCCAAATGGAGCGGGTAAATCTTCGTTAATGAGAACGCTATCCACTTTACAGGAAGCTGACTCAGGAAGTGCCTTTTTAGATGATATCGATATCTTAAATGAGCCTGCGGAATTAAGAAAAGTATTGGGCTATTTACCTCAAGAGTTTGGAGTGTATAGCAAAATTACCGCTGAGCAATTACTCGATCACCTGTGTGTGTTAAAAGGCATTTCAAATCGAAAAGAGCGAAAAGAATTAGTAGGTTACTTGTTGCAGAAAGTGAATTTATACGATAAGCGGAATAAAAGTGTAAAAGGATTTTCAGGTGGAATGAAGCAAAGAGTTGGAATTGCGCAAGCGTTAATTGGCACTCCTAAATTGATCATTGTAGATGAGCCAACTGCAGGTTTAGATCCAGGAGAGCGCAACCGCTTTCATAACTTATTAGCAGACGTTGGTAAAGAAGTTATCATATTACTCTCTACCCACATTGTAGATGATGTGCACGAGTTGTGTAGCAAGTTTGCTGTCATGAACCAAGGTGAAATTGTTTATCACGGTACGCCAAAAGATGCCATTTCAGAATTAAAAGGAAAAGTGTGGCAAAAACAAATAGAGCGAGAAGAACTAGAAGAGCATCAGAAAAATCATCAAGTGATTTCTGACAAAATGATTGCCGGCAAACCTGTCATTCATGCTTTTGCAGAAAGTAATCCTGGAGATGATTTCCACTTGGTTGAACCGACCTTAGAAGATGTTTTCTTCGTGAAGACCAAGTTAAATCAAGTTCTTGAATCCGTTTAAAACCAACCGTCATGTTTAAAGAATTTTTTCTCTTAGAGATTAAATCGGCACTCAAGCGGCCGATGGTTTATATTTTCCTCGTAAGTATAGGATTGCTAAGTTTTGGAGCCATTGTTTCAGACAATGTACAAATAGGAGGATCAGTAGGTAATGTAATGAAAAACGCTCCTTACGTCATCACTCAGTTTGTAGGCATCTTATCCATTATCATTGGGGCTTTGGCGGCTGTCGCCTTTTTTAACAATGCGGCGCTAAGAGACTACAACAATCAATTCAATGAAATTTTATTCAGCACGCCCATTAGCAAAGCCTCTTTTTTCTTTGGGCGATTTTTTGGAGCATTAGTGCTTGCTACCATTCCTCTTCTAGGTGTTTATTTAGGAGTTATCTTAGGCTCAGTGCTAGGGCCTATTATGGGAACGATTGGTGCGGAACGAATTGGTCCATTATTCCTTGAAACCTTCGTAAATAACTACTTACTCTTTATTTTACCCAACATGTTTTTTGTTGGAGTAATCATTTTCGCACTTGCTATAAAATTTAAAAGCACGGTGGTCTCCTTTGTTGGTGCTTTGGGTTTAATCATCGCTTACATCATTGCAGGCACTTTACTTTCTGATGTCGATAATGAAACCATTGCCGCGTTCGCCGACACCTTTGGAGTACGCGCTTGGTCAGTAGAATCAAGGTATTTCACACCAATGGAAAAAAACACACTTTCTCCGGGATTCAGCGGCATCTTCTTTCTAAATCGTTTGATTTGGTTAGGGATTGGAGCAGTTTTATTAATGGTTACCTACTTCAGTTTTTCATTTAAAGAAAAACAGTCTAAAGCAAAAAAACAGAAAGCAAAAAGCACGAACTTCCAATTGATTCAAAAGCCACAAGTTTCTGCAGCTTTTAGCAATTGGTTACAATTTAACAGCTTTTTCAAAATCAGCTTTCTAAACATTATCAAAAGTGTTGTTTTCAAGGTCATCTTTTTGTTTGCACTGATTTTATTGGTGGTTGAAATTATAGGAGGGTATGAATATTTTGGACTTAAATCTTATCCGCTCACTTACATTGTAGTGGATATGATTAACAGCTCCACCACTATCTTTTTCATCATCATCATTGTATTTTTTAGCGGAGAACTTATTTGGAACGATCGCTCCTCAAAAATTGACGAAGTCATAAACGCAACTCCACACAATTCGTTTTCTTCACTTTTAGCGAAAGTTGCTACGCTAGTTGGGGTATCTACTTTATTATATACCATATTTGCTGTTATTGGTATTGTCTATCAGTTAATCTTAGGTTTTACGTTTATCGAATTCGGATTATACCTTTCCAATTATTTATATGTTTTCTTACCGAATTATTTATTCTACAGTGTTTTATTTATTGCCATTCAAGTACTGGTGAACAACAAATACTTGGGCTACTTCATGGCCATTCTGCTGTCATTCTTGCTAGACATTATATTGTTTGCGCTTGATGTAAATACGAATATGATTAGTTTGGGCAGTAGACCAAGCTTGAGCTATTCAGACATGAACGGATTTGGTCCAGGTTTTAATGGTGCCATGTGGTTCTCTGCCTATTGGTTATTGTTTGGGGCAATCCTGTTGATTCTATCAGCTATTTTTTGGGTGCGTTCAACAGGAGGAAATGCTAAAACTCGATGGAAATTAGCACTGGTTAATTTACGAGGAAGAAACAGCCTCATTCTCGGCGGCGTGAGTTTACTTTGGATTGCAACAGCATCCTTTGTGTACTATAACACTCAAGTATTGAACAGTTACGATACAAGAGACGAGCGAGAACAAATCTCTGTTGATTATGAAAAAGAGCTCAAAAAGTATGAGAAAATCATCTTACCAAAAGTAAAGGAAGTAGTGTATACATTAGACATTTATCCAAATAATCGAGATGTAAAAGTTAAAGCTGATTTGATTGTCAAAAACGAATCCAACAAAGCAATTGATTCCATACACTATAACATAAACTCTGATACGGATCCAAAAATTACGATTCCAAATGGCTCATTGATTTTTGATGACGAGCGACTAGGTTACCGCATTTACGAACTAAGTACTCCGTTGCAACCTGGTGAATCGACCAAGATAAAAATTGAAATCGACTACATTTCTGAAGGATTTGAAAACGGAACTGGGAACACTAGCATTGTAAGAAATGGAACCTTTCTAAACAATAGAGTTATACCTCAAATGGGTTATAATTCAAGTGCAGAAATTTCCGATAAAAACGATAGAATTAAATTTGAATTGCCTCCTAAAGACAGAATGCCTGAATTGTATGAAGGCGACTCTTGCACAACAGGCTGCATGACCAATTACTTGTCTGAAGGTCGATCAGATTGGATAAAAACGGAAACATTCATTTCCACTTCATCCGACCAAATTGCAATTGCTCCTGGTTCTTTGGTAAAAGAATGGAAAGAAGGAGACCGAAACTATTATCACTATAAAGTTGACGTGCCTTCTCAAGACTTTTGCTCGTTCATTTCTGCAGATTACGAAGTGGCAAAACGAGACTGGAATGGTATTTCATTAGAAGTTTACTACGACGAGAAACATGCCTACAACATAGATTTAATGCTAGATGCTATTCAAAAATCGCTAGAGTATTACATTGAAAATTTTGGTCCTTACTACCACAAACAAGCTCGTATAATTGAATTTCCAAATTACGCCACCTTTGCACAGGCATTTCCGGGAACTATGCCATACTCCGAATCTTTTGGATTTATTATTGATTTGGAAGACAGCACTAAAAACAACGTAATAGATGCTGTTGTAGCACATGAAATGGCGCATCAGTGGTGGGCACATCAAGTGGTGGGCGCCAACATGCAAGGTGGCACCATGCTTTCTGAGGCCTTTTCTGAATATTCCTCCCTAATGGTCATGAAACAAAATAAATCTCCTTTGGAAATGAAAGAATTTCTGAAGTATGACTTTAACCGTTATTTACGAGGACGAGGTGGCGAATTAGAAAAAGAGTTGCCCTTGTATAAAGTTGAAAACCAACAATACATTCACTACGGAAAAGGAAGTGTGATTTTGTATGCACTGCAAGACTATATAGGTGAAGACAAAGTGAATAAAGCCATGAGTAACTTCTTAGCTGAATTCAGATACAAAGCCCCTCCCTACCCTACTTCGTTAGACTTTATTAGGTATTTAGAGCCACAGGTTCCAGACAGCTTGAATTATTTAATTGAAGATTGGTTTAAGAGCATTACTCTCTATGATTTTAGGTTAAAAGAAGCTACCTACGTGAAAAACAAGGCTGGAAAATATGACGTAACCCTGCAAATGGAAAATAGAAAACTGAAGGCCGACACGATCGGAAATGAAGTAGAAGTTCCTATGAATGATTGGGTAGATGTTGGCTTGTTTAAAGACAGTGAAGGAAAAGAACTCTTAGCGATAGAAAGAATCAAGTTTAACGGGAATGAGCAGTCGTATACATTTACGGTAGATACAATTCCTGCCAAGGCAGCTATTGATCCAAAACGAATTTTAATTGAAAGAGTTTACGAAAAGGATAATTTTAAGACCGTGGAAGAGAATTGACAATCTACAAATCAAT
>JBLHTZ010000048.1:0-17824 GCA_047627915.1 Vicingaceae bacterium | reverse complement strand
GAAGTGAAAATGCTTTTGGTCTAATGATGTCATTAAATATGAATATAGAAACACCAGAAGGCTATGACTTCTCCGCAGCAGACTTTGATGGCTGGGCAAAGGAATGTGGTTTTACACAAACTTCTATAATTCCTTTGACAGGGCCTTCAAGTGCAGTAATCGCTATAAAGTAAAAACTTTTGCTAACACTATATAAAAAGCATTAAAACCGCCGCTTATACTAAACGTTGGCAAATATCCTGAATACGATTTTTCACCAACCTAAATATCTTAATTGTGAATTTTTATCATGGCACAATTGATCATTTCAGTCTAACTATGATATTCACTTTGTTGTAGAAATCTCTTTTCGATAAAAAACTACCCCATTTTTAATTAATTTACTATAAATCATTTCGAGCGTGTTAGTTTACAAAACTCAACTTACCTATTGACCAACCGTAAAACCGGAAACTTGAGCTTAACTATTTAATTATCTAACATCTGCATCACTTTAAAAATTTAATTACCGCAAGTATTAGCTGAGATTTTTAATTTATAGGGTAAGTAAAACCGAGGAAGACCTGATGATTTATACAAAAAATAAATATTTTAATAAGCAAAAAATACTGATATGTAAAAAGTTAGCCCTATCCTTGTACTTTCTTAATATTTTTAAATAATACATAATGAATAAAGGTACAGTAAAGTTCTTCAATAATTCAAAAGGTTTTGGATTCATCACACCTGAAGACGGTAGTAAAGATATATTTGTCCATGCTAACGGTTTAGTTGATGAAATTAATGAAGGCGACAAAGTAAGTTACAATACAGAAGAAGGTAAAAAAGGACTTAACGCTATTGATGTTGAAGTAGTTTAAATAGCATTTAACACATAGATAAGAGGCACTTGATTGTAAATCAGGTGTCTCTTTTTTTTGTTGTACAATTTAAATTCTTAATTAAGAATTTAACAAACTTGAATAAATGAATAAACAAACTATTTTACACGTATTTATACTATTCCAGTTATTGACGAGTTGCAGTGCAAGTCCTAAAAAAAAGGATGTTACAAAAAATGCGAGCGCACTCACCTTCACAATTACAAATTTGTCTGATGCGGAATACCCTAACAATCCAGATATCGGATTCAGGTCAGCTAATTACCAGAATTTATTCTTTACAGAGGGTAAAATCGAAAGTACTTCAGAAAATTTCAAATTAAACGTTTCTTTTTTTACGGCAAAAAGGGATTCTTTTATATTGAGAAATATGGATGTCTCGGAACTTATTCCAACTATTCCTGCACATGTAAAATCTCAACCTTACCTAAGCTACATATCGTGTGTCAATCAAGAATGGAATAGAAATCAAATCCACTTCAAGCGCGATGAATTCTTTTCAACCCTACCTCAAATTGTGAGAATAGATCTTGCAAGAAATTGTCTCAACGCTTATTTGTGGGAAGTTATTTTATACATCAATGAAGACGGAAAACCGTTGCCCTATGCCCACGGTTGGTTTGATTTTCCTCATGAACAATATGCCCAACTATTTGAGCAAAAAAATAATATTCCGTTTGCTGTTTATAAGGAACCGCTAGAGAATTGGGTAGATCCAAAAAGCGAAAAAATAGACTTAGATATACTCAGAACAATAATAGATACAATCTCGATTCAATCTAACGATCGGTCGGATGAAATGTATCCGCTTACCGGAGCAAGAAAAAAGAAGTACAAGGAAATAATAAGTCCTAAAACTTTTACAACAATGAGGGACCTACAATCTGATTCTACCTTGTTTGCTACATTTTCTCCTCCAGGATTTTATAACAAGAAAGACCCTCGAAAAACAGAGTTGGGCAGACTTTACCATCTAAAAAATATTGAGCTTACTAAAATCAAAACAAAATTAGCTATTAAGACACTTTATGAGATTGTTTTACACTTTAAACATCGAATTACTGATCAAAAGACACAACTTGTAATTGGTGGAATTGATTTAGATAACTTCCCCGTTCTTGGAGAGGAAAAAGCTAATAATGGTTGGAAAAGTTCCATTGGAATTGGAAACCATACTTTTTATGAATCCTACCAAGCGCATCTTAAAAACAAGTCTAGTCAATCATCGTATTATGCCATGTTCTTAGATGAAAACAGTAAGTGGTTGGACAGTCATAAGATTGGCATTGATGGGCCAATATTTCACTTTTCAGACCATGAAAGAAAAACACTTCATTTATGGTTATTATCTTTTGAACGCCACGCACTAGTGGGACATTATGAAATGAAGATAAACTAAACAGAGTGGTTAAATATTGAGTTGAAATAATTTAATATAATTGATTTGAAACAAACTAAACATACATTACATCTCTGATAAATAACGTTTTAAAAACTTATTTTCGTACCCTAATAGATATATTATGCTAGAATTATGCTGTTCCAACGATATGTTGAATTTATTTAAAGACAGTTTTAATCGGCCATGAATTCTGCCAATAGCTTCCAGAATTTTACAGGGAATTCGGTAATCTTACACTACGAATTATTCATTACAGCTTAAATCATATTTATGGAGCCAGTAGCAGATTGGGAACAGCGTTATCAAAATGAAGACACTGGTTGGGACATTGGTAAAATAAGTACACCTTTGAAAGAGTACTTTGACCAATTAACGGACAAAACAATTAAAATATTAATTCCTGGTTGCGGAAAAGGACATGAAGCTTCTTATTTGCATAAGAGGGGGTTTAAGAATGTTTTTTTATTGGACCTCGCTCCTTCTCCACTTCATAATTTTAGTGCTGAACATCCGTCTTTCCCAAAAAAACATCTAATAGAGGAAAACTTTTTTGAACATTCGGGTCAATACGACCTAATCGTAGAACAAACGTTTTTCTGTGCTATTCTTCCATCGCATCGTCAAGCTTATGCTAAAAAAGTACATGAATTGTTGTTGCCAAAAGGCAAATTAATGGGTTTGCTGTGGTCTGTGGAATTAAATGACACTCACCCCCCATTTGGCGGAAGTAAAGAGGAATACCATGATTATTTTGATGAATATTTTAACTTCGTTCATTTTGGAAATTCATTCAATTCAATAAAACCCAGGTCTGGAAGGGAATTGTTTTTATTGGCCGAAAAGAAATAACCGAAAGGCTTAATTTTAGTTTTTAGAAACGACGCTATGCAAAACAAGACTCAAATTTTAACTCATCAGCAAATAGAGCAAAAAATAACTCGTATTGCCTTTCAAATTTATGAAGACAACTACACGGAGAAAAAGTTGATCATTGCAGGAATAGCAAATAACGGTTTCATATTCGCCGAATTGCTTGCAAAGCAGCTTAAATCAATTTCTAATTTCGAAATCGTATTACAGGAACTACAAATTGATAAAAAGAATCCGATCATCAATGAAACAACCCTTGGATTAGAAGCGAAAGATTTTAAGAACCAAGTCATAATTGTGGTAGATGATGTATTGAATTCGGGTAAAACCATGATGTATGGGTTGAAACATTTTCTAGTGGCTCCTGTCAAAAAACTGTCAACAGCGGTTCTAGTAAATAGAAGCTACAAACGTTTCCCCGTTCATGCAAATTACTTGGGTATGAATCTCGCTACAACTATGAAAGAGCGCATAGAAGTAACTTTTGAAAAGGAGAACTATTCGGCCTTCTTGATTTGATTTCTTAAATAGAACAGGTTCCCTTGCTTGAATAAGATCTAACTTCTTCCATATCTTACTCTATCTTTCTTCCGGAAAGTCAGTACAAACTTCCTCTGAGGTATATTTTTCATTGGAAAATATAGTATTTTGAATGTTGATATTTGTTTTTTTATAAGTCACCTTAAAACTAAGGCTTAATTATTGTAAGTTCACATGATGCAGCAATTTAAATCGCTTTATCTTCTAGGTATAGGACTTCTGTTTTTAGTTAGTTGCTACGTTCTGCCGCCAATATTTCAACTGTCGAATGCAAAAACAGCTGAGAAGATTCAAGAGTTGGTGATTTCCATGCAACAGAAAGCAGAAACAGATTTAGCGGAGCTAAAAACTAAACTTGAAAACGGAGCGGAGTTTAACCCAAAGTATGATTTCAATAAAAATGAAAAAACATTTTTGGTTTACGAAGATGACAGTTTAATCTTTTGGACAGATGATCATTCTACATTTGATAGAAAAGAATTAAACTCAAACAAAAGTTGTATTATCTCTTCAAATGCAATCTACTTAAAGACTAAAATTCAATCAGATAACAACACTCTATATTGTCTAAACCTTTTACAATATCGTTATCCAATTAATAATAAGTCACTTCAAAATAGTTTTTCAAAAAAACTAGATTTCCCTGCATTAAGTTCCATCAATTTAACAGGTGGAGATTCAGCAGTTAGTATTGATGGCTCAAAACCTGACTTCTATGTCAATTTTAAAAACCATGAAACCTCCAATTCAGTCCTTGGTTTTTTCATTTTTCTGTTTCTAATCAGTATCTACTTCATCTTTTACATCTTTCCCTCCACATTAAAATCAAACAAATTACTTGTCTCCATTTTTTTAGCTTTTGGGGTAAGGTTGTTGTTATTTTTTCAACTCCCTTCTATCTTTTATGAACTCCTGCTTTTTCAACCGAAGTTCTTTGCGATAAATGAAGCAGTGCCTAGTCTTGGGGACTTACTTTTTCACGTGCTTCTCTTGTTCTATGTTCTCTATCAACTTCGGGTTTCATTGAGCTTAACAAAAAGTGTGTTGTTAAGTGTTTTTATTCAGGTAGCATCAATCGCATTAAGTCTCATCACAATTGGAGTATTTCATGAGAGTGTTTATTCATCGCAAATCAATTTTAACTTCAACAACCTCTTTAATTTAAATTACTTGAGCATTATCGCTTTTGTTTCTTTCTCATTGCTTGTATGCTGTAATTTAATTTTAATTGATCTAGCCTTTTCTTTAGCAGCCGAAACGTTCAATTCAAAAAATTACAATTGGTTTATTGCAGGCTTCTTTACCTTGTCAATTCTTGCTTCTTTGCTAGTAAGTTCAGCTAAACTCGAACTGTTCTGGATCCTTCCAATCGTGCTACTATTTGCATTTCGAAATCATAAAAGTTCTTCTAAAAATATTTTTGTAGTTCTATTATTGTTAATCTATGTAAGCAGTGTTATTTCATTTTCTATCAGTAAGTCGATTGAAGAACGAAAACAGTTACAACAAAAACACATTGCTGAAAAACTAGCAGAAGAGCGAGACCCCGTTGCCGAGTTTATGTTTAATGGTCTTCAACAAGAAATTTTGCAAGATCAGTACCTCCAAAACCAGGCAAACAATTATTGGAACAAACAGGAAGAAATAGATCAGTATTTATTTGATACCTATTTCAATGGATACTGGGAAAAATATCAAATCAGTTTTGTGCTCTGCGCTAAAGAAGACTTATTGTTGGCGGATGGACAAGAAACAGACTGTTGGAATTATTTCAACCGCAGACTTCGATTAGAGGGAAGCAGAGTCAGTTCATCCAATTTATTTCAACTCAATAATTATGCTGGTAGAATAGATTACATTGCCGAGATTCCAATTTTAGGAGACAGTGTTTTAAGAAAGCTAATTATTGAGTTTAGTACCGTTTACCTGAATGAAAATGAAGGGTATCCTGAATTATTAATTGATGAAAAAACGAAAGTAAGTTCGCTATCACTTGACGACTATTCTTTTGCGGTTTACAATGAAAAGAAATTAGTTTACAAAACTGGAGGTTATAACTTTTCTACGCAGTTAAAAATAAGCGAACTAGGTCAAAGAAGCTTTTATCAATATCCTTCTGAAGACCATCAGCATTTTGCCTATCAAAAAGATAAGAATGTAACCATTTTGCTTAGTCGAAAACAATATAGTTTTTATGACTTTCTGACCTCTTTGGCCTATATTTTAGTGATTACCAGTTGTTGTTTTCTGCCTGCTGCAATAGGTTTAAAGTACTTTCCCTTTCACGTGAAATTAAGTGTTCACGACTTTTCCACTAAGATTCAACTATTCTTAATCGGTTCGATTTTAACCTCTTTGATTTTTCTAGCTTGGGGAACAACTTTTTACATCAAAAAACAATATCAGGCGAAGAACGAAACGACGCTGCAAGAGAAACTGCGTTCCGTGAATCTTGAGCTAGAATCTAAAATAGGTGCTGAAGAATTTTTAGCTGAAGAACTAACCGATTACGTTACTGCCTATTTAGTCAAATTTTCAAATGTTTTTTATTCTGACATTAACTTATACACGACTAGAGGGGAACTTTATGCGACCTCTCGTGCTGAGTTATTTGACAAAGGAATTAAAAGTAAACGTATGAACCCCCAAGCATTGTTTGCATTGCAGAATAAAAATAAAGCTCAATGGGTTCAAGAAGAAACAATTGGAGAGCTAAGCTACCTGTCAGCTTATATTCCTTTTAAAAATTTCGACAATGAAGTAATTGGCTACCTAAACCTGCCCTATTTCGCTAAACAAGGAGCTTTGGAGAAGGAAATATCTAACTTTCTGGTCTCTACCTTAAATATCTATGTTGGAATATTTGCGCTGGCTTTGCTTATTTCTGTCTTACTGATCAATCAGCTTTCAAAGCCTTTGTTGCTCATACGTCAACAAATTTCTAAACTGAAACTAGGGTCTAATATTGAACTAATTGAATGGAGCAGCAAAGATGAAATTGGCGCCTTGGTACAGGAGTACAATCGCATTGCCATCGAATTGAACGAAAGTGCTGAAGAGTTAGCGAAAAATGAGCGAGAAGTAGCTTGGCGAGAGATGGCAAAACAGGTGGCTCATGAAATTAAGAATCCACTTACACCAATGAAGCTTAGTATTCAACACCTCCAGCGTTCAGTAAACATGGACAGCACTGAATTAAAAGAACGGATAGAACGAACCACCACTACCCTAGTTGAACAAATTGAGACCTTGAGTAACATCGCTACGGCCTTTTCTTCTTTTGCTAAATTACCGAGCAAGGAACTTCAACTATTAGATGTTATCCCCATTTTGAAAAATGCAGTAGAGCTGTACGCACATTCTTTGTTAATAAAGCTAGAAGTGCCTGAAAATTTAACTTCTGCTGTTATCATGGGAGACAAAGATCAATTACTTAGGGTTTTCAACAATGTGATTAAAAATGCGGTTCAGGCTACCGAAAATATAGAAAGCCCAGCAATCAAGGTGTTCATTGAAGATCTTGAAAACTATTATTTAGTAAGGATTAGCGACAATGGAACAGGAATAACTGAAAGACAGGCAGAACGAATCTTTGAGCCGAATTTTACCACCAAGTCATCGGGAACAGGATTAGGCCTAGCCATGTCAAAAAGCATTGTCGACCAGATGAATGGTAAAATCACATTCACTTCTACTGAGAATGTGGGAACAACTTTCCGAATCGAATTACCAAAAGCCTGAGAATTCAATTAAATTTGTAGTAAACAAAATTACATTTATGTCTAATTTACTTATCGACCTTAAAGGAACTACCCAAATTATAACCATTAATCGACCGGATAAATTAAATGCGTTAAATAGAGCGACAATTAAAGAGTTGAGTGAAGCGATTACAGCTTCTAGCACCAATAATTCCATTAAATCAATAGTGATAACCGGTTCTGGTGAAAAAGCTTTTGTTGCAGGTGCAGATATTTCTGAGTTCAATAATTTTTCAGCAGAAGAGGCTCACGAATTGGCAAAAAATGGACAGGACATTTTATTTGATTTAGTCGAAAAGTCTAACAAACCGGTAATTGCAGCAGTGAACGGCTTTGCTCTTGGTGGCGGTTTAGAATTAGCCATGAGTTGCCATATTAGAGTGGCCTCAGGGAATGCTAGAATGGGGTTGCCAGAAGTTAGCTTAGGAGTTATTCCCGGTTATGGAGGAACGCAACGTTTAGCACAATTAGCAGGAAAAGGAAAGGCCTTTGAATTAATTTTCACTGCAGGAATGTTGAAAGCTGACGAAGCTTTACAGTGTGGTTTAGTAAACCATGTAGTTGAGCAAGCTGATTTGATGAATAAATGCTTAGAGATTTGTGAAAAAATGTCAAAAAACTCATCTGTTGCTATTGCCGCTGCAATAAGGGCTGTAAATAGTGGTTATAAGGACGGAGAAAATGGTTTTGAAACTGAGATAAAGGAATTTGCAAATTGCTTTGCAACCGGAGATTTCAAAGAAGGAACTAGCGCATTCTTAGAAAAACGAAAGGCAAATTTTCCGAACAACTAAACTCCTCTTTTGGATCTACAACCAAAACATTTCATTTGAAGGCACTGCAAAAACTAGCAGGGCAAACTGCAATTTATGGCCTACCTAGCATTGTTGGGAGACTGCTGTACTATTTCCTCGTGCCTCTTCATACCTCAAAGTTTTTACCCAGTGAGTATGGTGAGATTGTTGAAATGTATGCGTATGTATCCTTTCTAGTTGTCTTATTGACCTATGGAATGGAGACTGCATATTTCCGATTTCAAACAAAAAGCAAGGACCCGAATAATAATGTTTTCAGTACCGTAATTCTTTCTTTATTTGGCAGTACTACGCTATTCATTTTCCTAGCCACTTTTTTTTCGCATGAGGTTGCTGACTTTCTAAAGTATTCCGATAATCATGAATATGTTATTTGGTTTGCATTTATTGTTGGCCTAGATGCAATATCTTCCATTCCTTTAGCTCGACTAAGAATCGAAAACAAAGCAATGCGCTTTGTTTCCGTCAATGTATGCAATATCATCGTAAATGTTGGGCTAAACTGGTTTTGGATCGGCTACTGTATGACGGCTTTTGAAAATGGTGAATCCAATTTTCTAATTGATAATTTTTATTCTTCGGAAATTGGAATTGGTTACGTGTTTATTGCAAACCTATTTGCCAGCATTGTTAAGTTCTTATTGCTTACTCCTGCTTTTTTTAGATCAAAATTGGTTTTCGATAAACCTCTTTTAAAAGAACTGCTGATCTACAGTAGCCCCATACTTATTGCTTCTGTTGCCATCATTATCAATGAAACCTCTGATAGAATTTTATTAAAATGGCTCTTGCTGGATCAAATGAGCTTATACGAAGTAAAAGAGCAAGTAGGAATTTATGGAGGAGTGTATAAACTCTCCATTATTATTTCCTTATTCATTCAAGCTTTTCGTTATGCTGCTGAACCTTTTTTCTTTTCAAACGAAAAAGAAAAAGATGCAAAAGAGACGTACGCCTTGATTATGAAGTACTTTGTAATCGTTTGCTCCATTATTTTTCTCGGAGTAATGTTATACCTAGATCAATTAAAGTATTTTGTAAATAACGAAGCCTATTGGAATGGGTTGAACATCGTTCCCATTTTACTTTTTGCCAATATTTTCTTTGGAATATTCTACAATTTATCCATTTGGTATAAGTTGAATGAAAAAACAAAGTACGGTGCATATATTGCTGTTATGGGCGCAGTTATTACCATTGTTTTAAATATAATATTGATACCAAGACTAGGCTATACAGGCTCCGCCTGGGCAACCCTTGCATGTTATTTTAGTATGGCGGCAGTTTCCTACGTGCTCGGTCAAAAGCACTATAAAATAAATTACTCACTAAAGTCCATTTTCTTTTACTTGGGTGTTGCCTTTGGTTTTTATTGGATTTCGACACTTTTAAATTTAGAAAGCGAATCCATTTTGAAATTTGGCGTTAATAGCTTGATTTTAATTCTTTTTCTTTCTATAATTTTCGTTTTAGAAAAACCTAAAAAAGCCCTAATTTCGTAGGCTGCAAAGTAATTTTATCTACATGAAAATTAGAATTATAAACAAATCCCAGCATACTTTACCAAGCTACGGCACCACAGCCTCTGCGGGAGTTGACTTACGAGCGAATATTGAAGCACCTATAAGTGTTGCTTCTCTTGAAAAAGTAGTTGTTGCTACAGGACTTTTTATGGAAATTCCAATTGGTTATGAAGCTCAAGTGCGACCAAGAAGCGGTTTAGCGTTCAAACATGGTATAACAGTATTAAATTCACCAGGTACTATCGATGCTGACTATCGCGGCGAGATTAAAGTCATTTTAGTGAATTTATCGAAAGAAACCTTTGTAATTGAAAATGGAGAACGAATTGCACAGATTGTAATTGCTGCCCATGAGCAAGCTGAGTGGGTCGAAGTAGAAGAATTAAATGATACAGACCGTGGAGCCGGAGGATTTGGATCTACAGGTGTTAAATAAAGAAACAATCGAATTGACGCATAAGAGCTTAAGTAACTTAAATGCGCAAAATGAATAAGCTATAGCATGAAGATTATTGTACCCATGGCTGGTAGAGGAAGCCGCTTAAGACCTCACACCCTAACTGTCCCAAAACCGCTAGTTCCTGTAGCAGGAAA
This sequence comes from Vicingaceae bacterium, assembly GCA_047627915.1. Taxonomy (GTDB): domain Bacteria; phylum Bacteroidota; class Bacteroidia; order Flavobacteriales_E; family Vicingaceae; genus NORP294. Next base: position 7,438 of record JBLHTZ010000048.1, on the reverse strand, counting down.
GCCAATTGTTCAGCGTTTAGTTGAAGACATTGCAGGAGTTTGTGATGAGCCAATTGAAGAGATTGGTTTTATTATTGGGGACTTTGGAAAAGAAGTAGAAGAGCACTTGATTCAAGTTGCAGAAAGTTTAGGAGCAAAAGGAAACATCTATTACCAAGAAGAAGCTTTGGGAACAGCTCACGCAATTTTGTGCGCTAAAGAAATGATGGGAGGAAAAACAATTGTTGCTTTTGCTGACACACTATTTAGAGCCGATTTTAAATTAGACGATTCTAAAGACGGTATAATTTGGGTTCAACAAGTTGCTGACCCAAAAGCATTTGGAGTAGTAAAACTGGATGCAGATAATAACATTACTGACTTTATAGAAAAACCACAGGAGTTTGTTTCTGATTTAGCGATTATTGGTATTTATTATTTTAAAGATGGAGAATACCTGAGAGACAACCTACAGTACCTGATTGATAACAAAATGATGGACAAGGGTGAATATCAGATCACTGATGCCTTAGAAAGAATGAAAGCTGCCGGAACTAAATTTGCTCCCGGCCAAGTAATAGAATGGTTAGATTGCGGAAATAAAGATGCAACTGTAAATACCAATCAGAGAGTTTTGGAGTTTATTAAGGACCAAGATATCGTTTCCTCTTCGGTTCGACTTGAAAATGCCATCATTATTGAACCTTGTTATGTTGGAGAAAACGTGAGTTTAAAAAACTGCGTAATAGGACCTCACGTTTCTGTAGGTACAAATACCACGATAGAAAATGCAATAATTTCAAATTCCATTATACAGAACGATACATCTATTAAAGGCCTGAACTTTACCAATTCAATGGTTGGAAACAAGGTAAAGATCAATAAATCAGCAAAACAGATTAGCATAGGTGATTACAACGAGCTATAATTAAATGCGACAACTCATACTATCCATATTTACGGTATTTCTCTTGTGGTCATGCTCCAGTTCTAAAAATGCGGCTCAATTGCCGAAGGAAAATGGGCAGGATAAATCTGAGATACGCAGTATTTTATTTGGTGAAACGTATGCCGATGCTGCAAAGGAAAAGATTCTTGGAAACTTTGAGTCTTCTGAAAAGTTATACCAAAAAGCCTTGGACCTAAACCCCAATAGTGCTGCTGCGCACTATGAGTTAGGAAATATTTATAGCCTACAAGAAAAACCTCAATTAGCATTGGAGCAATATGAAACAGCAGTAAAATATGACGAATCAAATTACTGGTTTCGTCTTTCGTATGCAACTGCTCTCAGGGATTTGGGACAAACCAATAAGGCCATAGAGGAATTTAAAGGGCTGATAGAAAAAGAACCCAAACGAATAGAGTTAAAATATGAGTTAGCCCAACTTTTATTAAACAATGGGAAAAAAGATGAAGGTTTGGTCGTTATAAATCAAATTGAGGAAGAATTAGGAGTAACGGAAGAAGTTTCTTTTTTAAAGCAAAGAGTTCACCTATCGAATAACGATGTAGATGCCGCAGCTGCTGAAATTCAAAAACTGATTGACACCTACCCTAATGAAATCAACTATTACGGTGCGCTAGCCGACACATACGCCTTAAATGGAAGGAAAGAAGAAGCCTTAAAGGTGTATGAAAAAATGCAACTATTGGATTCTACCAATTACAGAATGCAATTTTCTATGGCAGAATTTTACAGGCAAGATGGAGAAAATGAGAAATACCTGGAAAGTTTGGGTAAGGCATTTTTAAATCCGGAAATGAACATTGATGAGAAAATAAAATATTTACTCACGTTTTATGATGTTGACAGTAGGAATAAAGAACAAAAGCAAGAAGGGATTGATTTATGTCATAAAATAGCGTTAGCACATCCTAAAAATGCAAAATCATTTGCCCTATTAGCAGACTTTCAATATTTTGACAATCAGATTGCAGCTGCTAAACAATCGTACATAACAACCATTTCACTTGATAGTAGTCGTTTTCCAGTATGGAATCAATTGATTTACATTTTTGCAGATCAAGGAGATACAGCTAAATTAGTCGATTACAGTAAGCGAGCAATTGAGCTTTTTCCAAATCAACCAACCGTTTATTTAACCTATGGGATAGGCTTAAGTCAACAAGGTAAGAACGAGAATGCCATCGAGTATTTAGAATTGGGTAAAGACTTAGTTTTGGACAACCCCGCTATGAAAAGTCAATTTTACAGCTCTTTGGGAGATGCATATCATGCAATAAATGACAATGTTAATTCAGACAAGAATTACGACCAAGCATTAAGCATTGATTCCAAAAATATAATAGTACTAAACAATTACAGCTACTACCTTTCACTGCGAAATGAAAATTTGGATAAAGCGAAACAAATGTCAGCTAAATCAAATAATTTAGCACCAAATCAGGCTTCTTTTCAAGACACCTATGCTTGGATTCTTTTTCAATTAAAAGAATATAAAAATGCTAAGATTTGGATCAACAAAGCCATTGACAATTCTTCTGAACCAAGCGGTGAGGTGTTGGAACATAAAGGAGACATCTTATTTCACCTAGGAGAGGTTGAGAATGCCGTAGAATTTTGGGAAAAAGCAAAAAAAGCAGGCAGTACCTCGAAAACAATCGATAAAAAGATAACAGATAAGACTTATTATGAATAGTCGATTTAAAGTCCTATTTCCTGTTCTTCTTCTTTTGGTTTTGTCCGCTTGTAAACTGCAACAAAAAGCCAAGAAGAAGGACCTAAAAGTGAATAAAACTGAATATCTTCTTCAGCAATTGGATCTGAATGAATTTAAATTTGAGCATCTTTCTTTAAAAGCAGGAGTTCAATTGTATCAAGATGGTAAGAAGACACCTTTTAAAGCAAATATTCGCATTCGAAAGGATAGCTTAATATGGGTTTCCATCACTCCTGCTTTAGGCATTGAAGTTGCTCGGGTAATGATTACTAGAGATTCAATAAAAGTCATGAACAGGATAGACCGTAACTTTTTTGTTGGAGATTATGAGTATATCAATAAGCGATTTAATTTAGAATTGGAATTCAGTACAATTCAAGCGATTTTAATAGGTAACGCCATCGATTTTGAGCACGATGAAAAAGTTAAGCTTTCAATTGATAAAAACCAATATTACCTTGGTAACTTGAAAAAGAGAAAAGTTAAGAATGTGGAAGAAAAGCCTGAGCGAATTGAAAAACAAAAAGAGGAAGTGGTCAGCCTTTGGGTAGACCAGAGTAGTTTCAAGGTGAGTAATTTTATTTTTTCAGATTTAACAGCAAATCGTTTTCTGACTGGCAAGTATGATAAATTTATAGCCGTCGAAAATCAGTCGTTACCTAGTATTTTAAACTTTGACTTCCAATCTGAAAGGCCTGCGAAGGTCAATTTACAATATTCTAAAGTATCTTTGGAAGGTCCTTTAAAATTCTCATTCAACATTTCATCCAAATATGAACAGGTATTTTATTAAACAAGTATTTCTATTGTTCTTCTTGTTTGGTGGAATCCTACTGAACAGCTTTGCTCAATCTAAAAGTTCGTTGCAGAATAAGAAAAAAAAGCTCCAACAAGAAATTCAGTACACCAATAAGCTTTTGGAAGAGACTGAAAAAACAAAGAAAACATCTTTAAGTCAATTGCAACAGTTGAATAAAAAGATCTCTTCACGGCAAATACTTATTCAAACCATTGAACAGGAAATTAAACTATTAAATGACAGCATCGCAACTCAAGTCTCAACTGTGGACAGTCTTGAATCTAACTTAACAGATTTAAAGTCTGAATATGCTGAAATGATTCGTAAAGCCTATAAAAATAGGAGCGATTACAACAAATTAATGTTTCTTTTTTCTGCAAATAACTTTAATCAGGCATACAAGCGTCTCAAATATTTTCAGCAGTATGCAAGGTTTCGTCAAGAGCAAGCCGAGCGAATTAAGAAAGAACAACTTGAAATTGATGAGCAAATCAAGCTATTGGAAGCTATCCGAAAAAGTAACGAGGGTTTACTAAAAGCGGAGTTGAACGAAAGAAATGCTTTAGCTTCAGAGAAGTCTAAAAAGGAAAACGTCGTTTCAAGCTTGAAAGGAAAAGAAAAGGAACTGAAGTCTCAATTGGATAAAAAGAGAAGAGATCAAAAGAAGGTTGATGCTGCTATTGAAAGAATAATTGCAGAAGAAATTCGAAAAGCAAGAGAAGCTGCTGCAAAAAAAGGAAAATCGGAAAAAGGTTTCCCTATGACACCCGAAGCACGTGAATTGAGCAACTCTTTCACAACAAATAAGGGAAAGTTACCTTGGCCGGTTACAGAAGGTGTTATTGTTTCTAAGTTTGGAGATAACGCACACCCTACCCTAGCGAATGTTACCGTGCAAAACAATGGAATTGACATTTCCACTAGAAAAGGAAATATAGGAAGGTCAAGCTTTAACGGAACCGTTTCAAATGTTATAATTATTCCTGGCCAAGGCAAAGTGGTGTTAGTTAACCACGGTGAGTATTTCACACTTTACTCTTACTTCAAAGAAGTTTTTGTCTCTTCAGGAGATAAACTTACCACCAAACAAGATTTAGGAGTTCTAATGAACGAAAGTGGCGAAAACACATCAACGATGCACTTCGAAATTTGGAAAGCACAGGGGTCGGGAAAGGCGATAAAATTGGACCCAATCAGTTGGATTTATAAAAATTAATAATAGACTGCTTACAGCATTCAAAAAGTGAGCTAATCCATTAGCACTTGTAACAGGTCAGATAATTGATTATCATCTGCATTAAAAATTACCGTCGCTTTCTCATAATCAGCACTTCTTTGAAGTAATCTTTCCGTTATAAATGTCTTCAGTTCTGCATCTGACAAATTAGCTACCAAAGGCCTTTTTTGTTTGCTTTGTCGCAACCGACCAAGAATTCTAGATTCAGATCGTTTCAGGTAAATTGAGGCTCCTACACTGTTGATGTATTTCATATTATCATGAAAGCAAGGTGTTCCTCCTCCTAAAGCTACAATTGCTTTCTCGTTTTTTGGTATTGATCTTAGAACTTCGGCTTCTACCTGTCTAAAATACTCCTCTCCTTTGTTTTTGAAAATACTGGAAATGGTTAGGTTTTCTTGTTCTTCAATTATTTGGTCTAAGTCTACGAAAGGAATGTTGACTTTTCTAGCTAATTTTCGCCCCTTCGACGTCTTACCCGAAGCCATAAACCCAATTAGAAAAATGGGATAATTCATTTCAATGGTGAATCGGGTTCCTTTTTCATTTCTCTGAATACCACCCGTTGTAAAACTTTTGGAGCCCATTTTGAAAGAAAAACAGCTAATTTCCCTTCTCCAGTCAACACCAAACTTTGGTCTCTACTAACGATGCTTTTGTATATATCTTCAGCTACTTCCTCTGGTTGCATCATTTTTGCCTCTGACCGAGGAGACTCCCCTTGAGCGGTTCCGTCTGCAGTTAATGCTGAGGTCCTGATATTTGAGGCAGTAAACCCGGGGCAGGCAACTAAGACATGCAACCCCTTTTCAATGTTTTCAATGCGCAAGGCATCTAAAAAACCATGCATGGCATACTTTGAAGCAGAATACCCTGTTCTTGCAGGTAAACCTACATACCCTGCAATGGAAGAAACACCAACAACACTTCCTTTATTTTTCAGAATATAAGGTAGCGCATACTTCGTGCAATTCACCATCCCGAAAAAGTTAATATCCATTACTTCTCGAATAACGTGCAAATCCGTTTCATTAAAAATGGCGCGCATTGAAATACCAGCGTTATTAATTAGTACATCAATCTGTTGGAACGTTTCGATTGTTTTTGAAATTAAATTTTCACAATCAGCAGGTTTTGAAACATCACATGGTACGCAAAGGCAAGATCCACCTAATTTAGAAATTTCTTCCTCTACAGTATTCAATTTGCCTGCCGAACGGGCAGCAAGTACTACGTTGGAGCCCTTTTTGGCAAAATACAACGCAGTTGCCCTTCCTATGCCGGAAGAAGCGCCTGTAACTATTACAACCTTGTTTTTCATACTTCTTTACTAAACTAAGCTTTCTTAGTTTTGTTTTGTATTTTCAAATTTAAACTAAGCATGACAATCTCAACGGTTAATGACGGGAAAACTGAAAAAGAATTTTACCAACTGCCTTTTAACATTTACAAAAATGATAAAAATTGGGTACCTCACCTGAAGCAAGATATTGATAAAGTGTTTAATAAAAAACACAACAAGTTTTTTAGACACGGGGAAGCAGTCCGTTGGATTCTTCAAAAAGAAGGCAAAACGATAGGTCGAATTGCGGCCTTTATCAACGAAAAAGCGAATAAAAAGTCAAATACCAAGATTGGTGGCGTCGGTTTTTTCGAATGTATTAAAGATGAAGAAGCAGCATTTACTTTATTTGATACTGCTAAGAAATGGATAGAGAGCAAAGGAATGGATACCATCGAAGGTCCTGTAAATTTTGGAGAAAAGGATAAGTATTGGGGGTTGATTACTGAAAATTTTGACTTTCCTCCCTATTACAATCAAAATTACAATCCTGCATATTATGTTCCATTTTTTGAAAACTATGGATTTAAGAAATACTACGAACAGTTTATATTCTATCGTAATACAACTGATGAATTAATTCCACTGCTCAAAGAAAAGTCTAACAGAATTCGAAGAGATCCAAAATTCACTTTTGATACCATCAAAAAAAACAACTTGGAAAAGTATGCTGAGGACTTCAGAACCATTTACAATAGGGCTTGGTTAAAACACGAAGGATTTGCCGGAATGGAAAAGCGTCAAGCTATGACCATTATGAAAACGATTAAGCCCATTTTAGACGAGGAACTAATTCACTTTGCTTATTACGATGGTCGCCCTGTTGGCTTTTTTATAGCGTTACCTGAAATCAATCAAATATTCAAATACATTAATGGTAATCTAAACTGGTGGGGCAAATTGAAGTTTTTATATCATAAACTTAAAGGAACCTGTACTACCTTCTTTGGCTTGGCATTTGGCATTGATCCAGACTTTCAAGGAAAAGGCTTAGAAGGTGCCATTTTTGATGAGTGTAAACGCGTCGTAAATGCAAATGGAAGCTATAAGGATGTAGTTATTACCTGGATTGGCGATTTTAACCCTAAAATGATTCATGTTATTGAAAACCTGGGCGCAACTAAACTAAGAACCCTTGCGACTTATCGTTTTTTAATGGATCGGGAGGCTGTTTTTACTCGCGCAAAAATAATTAACTAGTCTGATTTTCAACACGTCAAAAAAATAGTGTTTTTTTTGAAAAAAAAAGACCAAAAATCTTTGTCATATTAATCTTGACGGTTATCTTTGCCGTCCGAAAAAAAATGACTCGTTAGCTCAGCTGGTAGAGCACGTCCCTTTTAAGGATGGGGTCCTGGGTTCGAACCCCAGACGAGTCACAAAATCGAAAAAGCTAC
>JBLHTZ010000047.1:0-17970 GCA_047627915.1 Vicingaceae bacterium | reverse complement strand
AACTCAACCCTAAGTTGGCAGCGTTGGTGATTGATTTGGCAAAAATCCAAGAAATAACTAGGCTTGAAGTTAACAACCAAAAACCGGGTGTTTTCCCTTTAGCAGATGCTGCGCGAAAAAATATCTCCTTATTTTTCGCCAATGGAGAAACAAGGAAAAGGACAGCACCGAAGAGAAGTACGAGAGCCCACTGAAGAGTTAAAGTTTCCAACTAAAGTTTACTTTTTTAATTTTTTTTAAATGTCGAATTACGAATCTGAGAATTACGAACATTAAAATAATTCGTAATAAATAATTCCCTCATTCGTAATTCAATTTTTTTCTTGCTTAACATTTCTCAATTGTAAAAACTTACTAGAGAAAAAAATTTACCGGTCCCACCATGTTTTTGCGTTTACACTGTTTCCACCGTAGCTTGCCGCTGCTACAGCGTAATTATCTGCATTCAATGCCTGTTCGCTTGTAGGGTAAGGCATTCTAACCGGAATTAAATCACCGTTTAAACTAGCTGAGACCGTTTTTAAAGCAGGAAATCCGGTTCTTCGAAATTCTATCCAGCTTTCGTAACCATTAATGCAGTTGGCGATCCACTTTTGTTCTGCTATTAGCTCCAAGTTATTTGTCCCATAAACAGCGGCTCCTGTCGTTAAATAATCCGTTGGCATGGCTATGCCCCAATAGTCAAATGCTTGTTGTACTGCTCCGTCATAATAACCTTTTGCTGAACCACTGATGATTCCTTTTTCAGCTGCTTCGGCAAGTAAAAAATTCGTTTCCCAAGCGGTCATGTAATTCGCATCCAAACGTCCAGTTTCTTCTCTAAAAATTCTTCCCGCAAGGGAGTAATCTGCTATGGAAATAGAAGTTGCAGATGCATCTGGCCCATTCAATAATCCTTTGTAAAGTATTGCTCCAGTTGTGTTATTTGAAATTTGTCTAAAAAACACCTCAACTCTTGGGTCGTTGTATTTTGTAAAAATATCTTCAGCAGTTTCCGACATGATATAAAGGTTGAAGTCTCCATCTCTCAAGTTTGCCATTCTAAAATTATTTGGCTGACCATTGGTAAAGTCAAAAACTGCATTTTCAAAGTTGTTGTTTTGGTATTGCATATCATTTACAATTTCTTGTAATGCCACACTGTTCGACAATTTAGTAGATGACCTCATCAGGTATTTAATTCTTAACGAATTCCCGAACTTTTGCCAAGCAGTTAAATCTCCATGGAATAAAACATCCCCTTCCAAGTTAAACGAGCCCTTAAAATTCACCACTTTTTCAACTCCCTTGGCTAGCAAATCTAAAATGCCACCCTCAGCTGAGTAAATGGCCATTTGCGAATCATAGACAGGAGTTGTAGTTCCATTTTTACCATCAAATGCTTGAAAGTAGGGCATGTCGCCATAAATGTCAGTCAGCATTCCTGCCAGGTGAGCTTTCAGAATCATTGCGGGACCTTCGTATACTTCAAAAGCGGAAGAAGAACGGGCTTTACTTAACAAAATCTCGTTGTCCCGTAAGTTTTGATATAAAATGGACCAAGGATTTCCACCCAATTGTGGTTGAGCCAGATTATGCCGATCAAAAAGGTTAAAATCTACCATGGTAAAATGTTGGCTCAGCAAGTTTCCGGCAACAAATCCTTCGTAACTCATTTCCTCTCCAGTATTGTAAATTACTTGTCTCAATAATAGGCTAGGTTGAGCTTCGACGGGTGCATGTGGATTCGTGTTTATCTCTTCAAAATCTTTTGTACAGGCCACCAAAGAAGTTGCTAAAACCAAAATGATTGAGATGTATTTATAAGAATTCATGTTCTTTTTTTTAAAAGTTAACACCTAATTTAATTCCAACGCTCCTAGAGGTAGCATAAGACATGTCCTCAACACCACTAAAAAACTGCTGACCTTGAACGGCAACTTGCTCCGGATCGAAATGTGGAATTTCACTGAAGGCAAACAAATTGCGTCCGACCAGTGAAATTTTCATGGACTCTACTCCTTTCCAAAAGCCGGTATTTTTATTGGTAGGGAAGCTATACCCAATGGCTACTTCTCTTATTTTTAAATAGCTCGCATTAAAAGTGTTATTCTCCTCATGGTTTCTGTCGTAATACTGTCTGTAGAATGTTTCTGCGCTAACAGCAGTTGTATTTTGCTCATAAACTGGGTTTGCTTCCGTACCCGTATTCACAACGCCAGATATTACAAAACCTGTTTCTGGTCGAAATTCAGTTTCCTCTAACTGACCGCCAACACCAGCCAAAGCTTGTGTTCTTGAAACAAGAATTCCTCCCTGTCTCCAGTCTAGCAATACATTGGCATCCCATCGTTTATAGTTAAAGCGATTGCCTATTCCTAAAATAAAATCTGGGTTGTAATTACCTAGTTTTCTTAACTCATTATCGGCAATTAAACCACCATTCTCGTCAATCAGCAGTGTTCCATCTGCAGTGGTCTTATAACCAGTTCCATACATGTCTCCTACTCGTCCGCGTTCCTCAACTTGAAACCACACTCTCTGGTTTGTATTGTCATATATTCCTGAATAACCTAAAGTTAAGCGACCATCCTTTTGAGGTAATGACTGAACCGTTGCAATGTTTCTGCTAAAGTTTAAGGTTGTTGACCACTCAAAATCTTTCTTATTTATGAGCTTTCCCATTACAATTATTTCAATTCCTTGAGAACGAACCGCCCCACCATTAACTACTTGCTGCGTATAACCCGAAGTAACAGAAACTGGCAAGGATATGATTTGATTTTTGGTCAGTGCATTGTAGTAGGTAAAATCGATAATCAGACGATCGTTGAACATTCTATAATCAAATCCAGTCTCATAAGAAGTAGTTTGTTCCGGCTTCAAGTTTTGATTTGGTATGACATTTTGATCGCTCAAAGTTGGCTGACCATTTACCGGAATTTGTGCGTTAAAAACTCCCTGCGTTTGATAAGGATCCGTATCGTTTCCTACCAGAGCAACATTTGCTCTAAACTTTAAAAATGATATCTTTTCTGGTAAATCAAACCTGTTTGAAGCGATAAAACTCAAGGAAACAGAAGGGTAAAAAAACGAAGTGTTTTCTGAAGAACTTACCGTGGCTAAAGCACTCGACCAGTCATTTCGAGCCGTTACATCTACGAACAAATAATTCTCGTAACCCAACTTGGCAATTCCGTACACCGAGTTAATTCTTTTTCTTCCATCTATTTGGAACACTTGCAAAGGAACTGCTGCATTTGTTAAACTATAAACTCCTGGCTGCGCTAGCTGAGTCGTTTGGGTTTGAACCGTAGTCGCTCTTTGATCTAATCGATTCGTTCCTGCAGAAAAATCAGTTGTAATTTTTCCAAACTTCCGATTGTAGTTCAATAAGAAATCGGTGTTGTTTTCTCTAAAGCCTACTTGGTGTTCAGCGTAGGCTCCTTGCTTAAACCGATTGGAGCTAAATGCTCTTCGAAAACGCCTCAGCTCTGTTGAATAATCCATTCCACTTCGAAACGAAAACGACCAATATTCATCAACCTGGTAGTTCGCCATTACATTCCCAAATATTCTATCTCGGTTAAATGAATTTCTATTCTCATGCAAAATAAAATACGGATTATCGAAAAAAGTATAGTTAAAATTATATTGCTGAACTCCCTCTAACCCGGGTTGCCAATAATCTTCTAGAGCTTTTATATTTAGTGATCTTGGACCCCAAGCCACCAATGAATAATTGACATTTTCCGAACCATAACCATTTGAAGGCCGGTTGTCACTATTAGAGTTAACATAGTTGATTGACGAACTAACTTTTAATTGTTCAGTAACATTAATATTTAATCTTGCTGCCAAATTTTTTCGGTCCAAATTCACTCCGGGAATGATAGAATTACTGCGTAAATCGGTGTATGACAAACGCATGTTACCCCCGTCAAAAGAATTTGTAATGGCCAAGTTATTAATGTGAGTATTTCCGACTTGATAAAAGTCTTTCAAGTTATCGGCATAACTTAAGAACGGTGTTGCAGTAATTGGTGCTCCGCCATGAATGGCAACATCCCCTCCTCTCACTCCTCCTGCAGGACTTGTGAATTGTGGAATTAATCGCCCATCTGTTCTTGGACCCCAAGAGTAAGATATGTTATCGTTAGTTCCACCTCCAAGACCATCAACAAATTCGAATTCTCCTGAATTTCCTTGACCGTAAGAATTTTGAAATTGTGGCAATCTGAAAGCTGTTTCGATGGAGTTAGTCGTATTAAAACTTACCCCAATTCCTTTCTTTCCGCTACCATCTTTGGTAGTGATTAGAATTACCCCATTTGCCGCTCTTGTTCCATACAAAGCTGCCGCTGAAGGACCTTTTAATACGGAAACGGACTCTACGTCGTCAGGATTAATTTCCATCGCTCCATTGCCAAAATCAATTTCTTGAAAACCAGCCGCTGCATCAGTGGTAAAAGGAACAATGGTATTGTTATTAATCGGTGTGCCATCCACTACAAACAAGGGATTGTTATTGGTGAAAGAAGATTCTCCGCGAATGGTAATTTTAGAAGTAGAACCCACTCCTGTAGCCCCCTGAGAAACTGTTACTCCTGCAACTTTAGCAGCTAAATTATCTACAAAATTTACTGCCTGCACTTCGGTAACATCTTTGTTGTCAATTTTTTGAAGAGCATACCCCAAATTTCTCTGATCTCGTTTAACGCCTAAAGCTGTCACCACAATTTCGTCAATTTGCTTACTTGAAGTTCGCAATATTAGTTCAACCGGCTCACCTGAAACAACTTGAAATTCCTGAGTTTCATAACCCAAAAAAGAAACAACTAAAGTTGCAGAACTCAGCGGGACTTCAATTGTAAACGTTCCATCTGCTTGAGTTGAGACACCTCGTTCCGTGTCTTTCAGTACAACGGACGCTCCTGGCAAGGTCAACTTATTTTGATCGTAAACAGTTCCTGTGATGGAAAACTGCGCAAACACGGTATGTGACCAGCAAATTGCCGCCAACATCAAAAAGTAATATTTCATGAAAAATTTGTGTGGTAAAAAGGTGGGAAGAGTTCTGAGAGTTATCTCACAATTACCCATTCAGGCGGAGCGCGGAGTGATAAACTTTTAAAGAAAAAAGCAATTTTAATTTCTACTAACGCTTTTACGACTCTTTCTGTAAATGAAAACAGTTGCGTAAAGAAGTCCGTTAAGTGTTCAAATTTTGACCTAAATGCGGCTATAAAATCTGCCGCTGTATCCATGTCAGCTTTTTCAGTTAGAGTCACTATCGATTTACTCGTGCAGGCCCTTTTTACCTCAGCACTGAGTGATTTGGTTTGCCAATTTAGTCGAGTAAACTCTTTCTTGGATAATTGATTATTTCGAAGTCCAAAAAGGTATAGCCCTCCGTCATTGGCGGGACCTAAAACCACCTGCTTTGTTTTTAGTGCCTTGGCTGCAATCAGAATGTCTTGCGAACTTAATGCAGGACAATCGTTACTAATTCCTATTACCGATTGAAAACCTTGATCAAATAGCTTTTGATATGCCTCATAAGTTTGAGCGCCAAAGTCAAGCTGTTTGTTGATGTCGACCTGAAATAATGGCAACTTCGTTTTTTTCACTAAAGCAGTTGCCCTGCTATTAAACACTTCCAATAAGCCAGCAACTTTTTTTGTCGGCATATTAGGAGCCAATTGCATCAAACTAGCATGCTGCTTGCTTGTGGAATTAAATAGTAAAACTGCTGTTTTAAATGCACTTAGCTGGTTTGACAAACTTTCAAGTATTTACTGCAATATACGGAAGAAGGTATCTTTCCAACTGTATGCCTCAAGACAGAGTTATAATTTATCGCTAGTCCATTTTCAGCTCACTTCTCCTCAACATTCTTCCTAATTCTGGATCACTCGATTTCAGTTGAAAACGTTTGCTAATATCAAGTGACATTAAAAATGATGTTTTAGGGTTTTGACTTAGCCTTTATCTCCACAAAAGTATCATTAAAAACAAAAAATACATGTATGTTGCATGTCCTCGAAATTTGTAGCCCTTGTTGCTAATTCTTACCCTGTAAAGAAGTCAAACACATTCCCAAGAGCACTACTCTTACTTTTATAAAACTCTGTATAGGTGCACCTGTCACAAGAAACATAAGAGAACTTTTTATTCTGAACGTCGAAAATTTTGCTAAAAATCCCTCCGGTTGTTCTTATTTCACCTTTGTTGTAAGTTAAGTTACGTTGCTGCATTTGGGGCAGCTAAATCTTAATTGCTGATTCATGTTTAGTTTTTTAATTCAAACACAAGTTCGTTGAGAAAGTGAAACGTGTAAAGTGAAACTTGATGAACGGGAAAGATGACCTAAAACAAAAAACCCTCCAAGCTCAAACTGAACTTGGAGAGTTTTAAAATCTTCAATTTACTTCCTAAACTACTTCAAATAAATCTTCTACCGATTTTCTAACTTTTGCCGAATGTTGTGAAGCATCATCTTCTGATCTGTAACCTATTGGACAAAGTACTGCGGCTGATAATCCTTTTTCAGAAAGGCCTAGAATCTCATTGTATTGATCCTTATCAAAGCCTTCCATAGGACACGTGTCAATATGAAGTTCAGCAGCAGCATTCATCAAGTTAGCCAAGCCAATGTATGTTTGCTTTGCCGTCCAGTTGTCGATTTGATCTGCGTTTAATTCACCTAACTTAGACTGAATAAATCCAACATATCCTGATAAATCTTCCATTGGAATATTATTCGCTTTTGACTTTATTGCTGCAAAATGATTCAAATGATCCTCTGTAACTTCAGAAAAATTACAAAACACCAACAAATGCGAAGCATCAGTTATTTGAGATTGTCCCCAAGATGCCGGCTTCAATAAGTTTCGAGTGTCAGGGTTTTCAATAATTAACACCTTGAAAAGTTGCAAGCCGTAAGAAGTTGCAGTCAATTGAATTGCTTCTTTTAACTTATCTAAATCTTCATTGCTTATTTTCTTTGTAGCATCAAACTTCTTTGTGGCGTATCGCCATTTTAAATCTTCTATTGTTCTCATAGTTATATATTCATTGGTATTTCCATTGCCAAAAATTTGGCTCCTTTCTCTGCTTTGAAGGCTATGGTGGTTGTATCCCAAACCCCGAAGCCGTCTCTTTTGTTTAAATTTTCTCCTTGTATTTGTACATTCCCTTCTAAAACAAAAAAGTATACTCCATTCCCCTCTTTTTTAAGTTGATAGGTAGAAGTCGTTTCATTGTCAAACTCGCCTAAATGAAACCAAGCATCTTGATGAATCCAAACTCCTTCATCATCCTTATTTGGAGAAAGGATTTGGTACAATTCGTTTTTCTTTTTAATATCTTCTATTGAAATTTGATCGTATCGCGGGGTTACGTTTCTTTGATTGGGGAACAACCAAATCTGTAAAAACTTTACGTCCTCCGTCTTGCTCTTATTGTATTCAGAATGTTGAATTCCGGTTCCTGCGCTCATCGCTTGAACGTCACCTCTTTTTATAACGGTGGTGTTTCCCATGCTGTCCTTGTGCTCTAAATCCCCTTCCAATGGAATAGAAATAATTTCCATATTGTCATGTGGGTGTGTTCCAAACCCCATTCCTTTATCTACTTGGTCATCATTTAGTACGCGTAACACTCCGAAATTCATTCTTTCGGGGTTATGATAGTTGGCAAAACTAAAAGAGTGGTGCGAGTCCAGCCAACCATGGTTGGCATGACCTCTTGTTGCTGCTTTATGTACTACTGTTTTCATCGTTTTTAATTCTTTGTTTGGTAGGTGATTAAACCCAACTCGTTCCATTAATTTATCATAGGTAGAAGTGCTTTCTGATTTTGCAAAAGCAAAGGTTGGACTAATCGCCGCTGCCGCTCCCCCTAAAAGTGCTCGTTTCAAAAAATCTTTTCTTTTCATAATACTGCAAAAATAGATGTATATACATCAATTTTTTGTTAACTGGGTATTAAATTTTTAATTGCACTAATTAACAATGGTTTGGGTATTAAAATAATTTACTTTTCAGGTTTCCTTGGAGATCTGAAGTCTCAATTATTGGTTTTTGTCAACAGATCTTTATAGCTTCTGCTTATTGGAATAGCTTTCCCGTGAATGTATACTTCTTTAGAGTTATACTCTTCAATCTTATCTGTGTTCACTAAAAAACTACGGTGGACTCTAGTGAAATAGGAGTTATACTCCTCTTCTATTTCTGTCAAGGTACCTATTTCTATATACTCCTCCTTTAACGTAACCACTTTCACGTAAGATCCATCCGCTTCCAGGTAGAGAATGTCAGATAATTTGATTTGCTTTTTACCATGCTTCGTTCGAATCTCCATTACTTGTGCGTTTTCTGCCTTATAAATCTCCAACATTGCCACAATGTCGCTTTCTTTATACGGTTTAGTAATGTAACCGTTTGGCAAGGTTTGGGTCGCCTTTTTCACCGTAGCTATCTCATTGTTGGCGGTTACATAAATAAAATTTATTCCCTTTTTGCGCAGCTCCACTGCAAGATCAAGCCCTGTTAATTTCCCTCTCAAACGAATATCCACGAAATATAGGTCCGCATCGGGTTCTATATTTGCAATCGCTTCCTCGGCAGAGTCTACCACTTCAAGGACGGTCACCCCATGCTTTTCCAGAATCATTTTAAAATGATCGGCAACAATAAAGTCTTCCTCTACAATTATTACTTTCATTTTTTGAATTTAAATTTTAGTGAATAACCAAGTTGATCTGTAGCTAAAATACTAGCCCGTAATTGCTTCATTAACAACACCACCAAAGAAGGAGCTTGACCGCTCTTTAGCCCTTTACCATTGTCCGAATATTCTACCAGAATCGTACTTTCTTCCGCGTAAATATTAATGGCGATTTCTTTGTTTTCGACCGCTTCAAACGCATGCTTTAGACTATTGGTAATTAGCTCCGTTATCAACAAGCCCAAGTAAACTGCTTTATCAATATTTAACGAACTAGGCTCTGCGTTTGCATGAAGGTTTACTTTTTGATTTGTAAAGTGAGATTCAAAATTCTTGAAGATCTCTAGGATATAACTCTTAAGCTCTATTTCTTCTTTGGATTTATCCAAGTATAATTGCTGGTGCAAAGAGGCAATAGAGTTGATTTTTTCAGACATTTCACCCAATGTCTTTTTCGCTACCTTACCTCTATATATTTCCCTTCCAATTAAGGATATAATTAGTGTAAATTGTTTTTAATTCTATGATTCGACTCTCCAACTAAAAATTGATTTTCCTCCATTAACTTTTTAAGCAGTGCATTTTTTTAGAGGTACTCCAAACAAAAAGCAAGAGACCAATAATTAGAAGCGCCGGTAAAAAGAAGATAAAAAGATAAATCTTGTTTCTTTTCTTTTCGTTTTTAACTTGAGATTGAGCGCTTATCAATAGTAAATCCTTCTCTTTAATGTCATATTCTGCGGTAACTTCATACACCCCTCTTTCTACTTCTATTTTAGCCAAAAGTTCATTGCATTTTGCTTCACTTACAGCATACAATAATCCTTTTAGAGAATCTCCTTTTCCGAAATATGCATTTTTTAAACCCCAGTATGTATCCGCTTGCATCAGCAGTTGTTGGTCCGAATCTAAGTTTGCTATTACTTCATTAAATTTCACGATAGCAGAGTCATACTGGTCGATTCTTAAATATAAGCCTCCAATATTTTTCAGAGCATTCATATAGTATAAAAAGTTCGTTTGCCGTAATAGATGAGCTGCTTCTTGATAGTTTTCCAAAGCCAACTTATTCTCTTCCAGCTTTTCGTAAATATTGCCCAGTTCATTGTAGATAGTAGCTTGATGATCTGCCAAGTTATTTTGCTTTGCTATCTCCATGGCAACCAACGAAAAATTCAAAGCAGTATCTAGCAAGGTTAAGTCACTGTCTCTGTAAGAGTTTTCGTCGTAAAGGGCAGCAGCTCTATGGTAGTAGCGGCATCTTACGTTAGCACTTCGAATAGAATCAGGAACAAGTTTTCTTACTACTTGCTTGCCCTTTTCAATTTGCCCAATGTTTCGATACCACTCAATCATTTGCACTTTAATCATGTGCTCCTGATCTAAGTGATTGCTTCTTTGTGCTAAACTTAACGCCCTCGTTAACGTGTTGAACGAGCTATCGTACTCTCTGAGAACAGAAGTAAAAACGCTATAACGGAACAACCATTCTATTTGCATGGAATCATTATCCGGTGCGATGGAATCTCTTACCTGAAGAAGGAAAAACTTCGCCTTCTGGTAGTCTCCGTCTTTGAGTGCCTGCCGTATGCTGTCACTTTGAGGAGTTGTATAAAAAGCAAAACTATTCCCTCCTAAAAGGCAACAAATTAGCATTAATAGTATCGAACAAATGTAGTTTTTCGCAGATGCACAAAGGTTAACTAATCTATTGGATAAAAAAATAGTCTATTGTGTCATTTAAATCAAAAAACTGCTCTTCACAACAAGTAAGACTTCAAATCGACTCTCTACTCTTAGTTAGCTCCAATAAAAGACCTTAGGCTCTACCTTACAATGGAAATATACATTTAATTAAATACGCTTTATTTAGAAGGATAGAGCCCGCACTTCTTCACCAGTTTTCCTACTTGACTTCGATTATAATTCATTCAAATAATTCTCTTTGTAGTTCCTGCTTATTGGAATCGGTTTTCCATTAATGCAGAGTTCATTGGAGTTAAAGTGCTCTACTTTATGTTTATTTACTAAGTTAAAAGATTTCCAACTTAATTAGTAGTTCGAATTTGTCGAGGTGTTTATCCATTGAAATTTACCGATGGGGAGACCGTAATTACAGAAAAGTTAGTCAGAATGGAATAAGTGTTTCGCTTTATTGTACCACGAGAAAAACCCTTTAAAGACGAAAGACTTTGAGGGGTTTTTTAGTGCATTCGCCTTCTTAAGTCAACCAACAATTTAGTCAATGCTTCATTGTTTGGAAATTCACTTAAACCCGCCTCCGTTATCCGAATGGACTCTTGGAAATCGTCCATGTAGTAAGTACTATATGCAGCCAACTCATACACAATTGGGTTGGATTTACTTTGGGTAACATAGAGTTTAAAATAGCGTGTAACTTCCGCGTATTCTCTCAGTGTAAAACTAACTTTCGCCAATTCAAATAAGCCCAAAAGGGCATTCGGTTCTAATTCATTGGCTGCAATAAAATTTTGCTTGGCAAGCTTATACTCACTTGCTACTAGATATGCTCTACCCAAGTCAAAATAAAAGTTATAATATTTTGGGTAAATCTCGATGGCATTTTTAAAGTATCTAATGGATTGGTTTACTTTTTTGATATCTACCTGCGGTCCTCGCTCCGCCTCTTTAACGGTGTGAATGGCTAACAAATAGTTTGCTTGAGCCGAATTGTCTAGATGTTTGATGTCATTACTCATGAGTTTTGTTGCCGATTCCCATTGTTGATTGCGCACAAAAGTTCTTGACCCTAGAGCTAACAAAACAAGTATAGATAAAACCTCAACGCCCTTTATTCTTTTAAAGTTAAAATCTGGTTTCGCCCAATTTATAATTCCCCCAATTAACATACAAAAACCCAATGAGGCAGTAAAAGAAAGTCGCTCACCTACCATACCAGCAACTAAAACCGGAATATTGCTAAAAATGAAAATACTTGCCAAATACCAAAGTAACCCGACTGATATTAAGGCGTGTTTCTGAAAGGTAAAAATCAATAATAAGAACAAAGCCAGATGAAGCAATATACTAGTCCAAACTCTTAGGTCTGAAAAATCTGTGGTGTTAATTTTAGCATAACCATAATAAAATGAGAGCTCTTTTGGATATATCATTAGTCGCAAATACTCTCCTAATGTTAACAATCCAGTAGCTAAACGCTGTGCTGAACTATGGTTTGCAACTAAGGTATTTTCAATAAATTCCAATTTCCGGCCTTCTTCTATGTTGGACAAACTTTTATCAACCTTTGAACTTTCAACTAGTTCTGCTACTTCTCCAGATTTGAAAAACGTATCATTCGCTGAAAAGTGGCTTACCATT
Source organism: Vicingaceae bacterium (assembly GCA_047627915.1). Classification (GTDB taxonomy): domain Bacteria; phylum Bacteroidota; class Bacteroidia; order Flavobacteriales_E; family Vicingaceae; genus NORP294. The sequence continues at coordinate 5,919 of JBLHTZ010000047.1, read as the reverse complement.
GTAAAGCACGAAAAAACTACTACCCAAATTAACGTAATTATTTGATTTAAATAATATTGATTACTGCGCTTTATAAGAGGGATTAAAGAATAAATAAAAATTGCAACTAAAAAAATATTTAAGAATCCAAAAATTAATGCAGCTACAATGAAGCTACAACTAAGTATGAATGGCAAATAGCGATTCGCCTTTTTAGACAAGAAAATAAGTAAAGGTGTGGCGTACACCAGCACAAATGCTGCATCCGCCTTCACTACCGCTGCTAATCCGGTCAAGCCGAAAACCATAACAACAACTATTAATTGGCGACGAAGAGAAATATCAGTTTTAAAAATGAAAGATGACCAGAGTACTATAGCAAACATGAGTATTTCAATTCTCTGAAAAACAGCATATCCTAATAGTGAAAAAACCACAATCACAACGTGTGAGAAGCTAAAGTATTCCTTGATAAACATTAACAGCACAATCAAACCAGCAATCCAAAGTACAATTTCATTGCCCACGAGCCCAAAAGCAAACAAACCTATTGCTATTGCTGCACTGATGACATAGGCAAGAGTCTTCTCTAACTTCCATTTTTGCAAAATGATATGCTGTTGGGTAAAAAACAGGCTTACGTAGAGCAGCTGAGAAGTAAAAAGAACTAGAGACCCTTCCAATAATTTGAAATTGAATGCAAAGAGTGCTAATGGCACACTGCAGCAAAATGAAAAAATGAAGAATTGTGGAAACTTTAACTGATTTTTGAATAGAAGAAAACAAGGTAAAAGAAAGATTACCGGTAAGGTTGTTTTTTTGGACAGAATGGAAAGAGAAATAAGTGCAGCTGTAAGAATAAGTTGATGAATCTTTCGGTTTTTTAACCAGCTAAAACTACTCCAGACAGCTAAAAGAAAAAAGGAAAGAGAAAGTACCTCGTCCCTGTTTTTTATGCTTGCTACAACCTCGGCATGTGCCGAATGAACTGCAAAGAGCAGTGTAATGAAAAGTAAAACATAGGGGTTTGTGCTTTGAAATACTAGACGCAGCACTTTAAATAGCAAAGTAATTAGCAAGGCAAATAAAATCACATTTAAAGTGTGGCTAACAGTTGGGGATTCTCCGAAAATTTTGTGTTCTAAATAAAAAGTAGCTAGGGTTACTGGTCTGTATCCGTAAGAAATATTGACTTGGGTGTCATAATTTGATTTGAAAAGGTTTAGAAGAGAATTTTCTCCTTTGCTAGATGTTGTAGGATTATTCTTGGTTACCAGCTCATCATCTAGATTATACCCATTTGAAATGGTGTTAGCGTAAACCAACACTACCAACAAACTAATTATAAAATAAAATGGAATATCCTTTTTCCAGTATATCATCGCATTCGTTACTTTTCAACCAATCTACTTATGTTCCACAAAACAAACCTTATGTAATTCAATATTGAATACTTTGAATAATACACCAGTTTAAACTTAAAATCTGAATTGTACTTGTTGAGCACTTCAATGTATTTTCTATAAAACGAATGATAGTTGCTTTGAGGATTCCGAAACTTGCTCATAGTTAAATCGGCAAAATGAATAAAATTCACCTCAGCCCCTGTGGGTTGAAGTACCTCGTCATTCCAGCCTGCCAAATTGGAGCCTGGTTGTTTTAATATCTTAACTTTCTCAAATAGAATGGGAAATAAGTCCAAGTATTTTTGATCATCAAACAGACCTCTTGAATAGCTTTTTTTAATGTTGTACAAGCAACATTTTGCCCACCATTGCAAAGCATTTATACCATTTCTGTTAACAGCGATAAAGCCAGCGTTGAATAACCCAACCGTAAAATTTGCTTCTAACCAGTTTTGATTTTTTTCTGTCTGAGAGGAATAAAAATGAGGTGTGAGTACCACTGAATGCACTTCTAACTCTTTAAAAAACATAGAAGGGGATTGAAAAAAATAAACATCGTTATCACTATAAATAACCCTATTATAATTTTCTAAAAGAAATTCTAAAAAAATAGGTTTTAAGCCCCAGCGCAATTTATTCTTGTTGTTTTTATACTTTATTGCCATCTCCTTACTTTTCGAACTACTTATGTCAGATAAAGTAAAAAAGTTGATTGAAGTAGAAGCGGGAACCTGCTCAAGATCATCTGCATCTACCACCAAAACATTCAGCTCATAACCAAACTCCTGTACACTTTCTGCAAGAGCAAAAACCTTGTACAGGTGAGAAATTGTGGTGATGGTGCAAATAGCATTTTTGTTCATGAATTCTGTTGTGTTGCCAATTTTTCGTCCGTTGATAAAAGTAAGCCTATCGAACAAATAAGTACTCTGAATTCACAAACATCGGTTATAAAGTTACTGAACCGAAAAATAATTAGGGTGTGCTTAAAATCCAGTATGATTCTCTTACATTTTCTGTTTAATCCACTTCCACACATCCCAACTTGAATCAGCCCAATGATGATAAACATGAATAAAGTTTGGCTCAATAGTGGACTGGAACGCATTGTCACTTATGATGCCCCTTTCCAAATCACAAAATAAATCTTCGTTATAATAGTCTGCAATAAAATTCCATTTCTTGTGCAACACATCATGCTCCTGCAAACAAAACTCCCAAACCGTTGCTATAAGTGTTCCTTGATCTCTGGTTTTCCATTTTTCTAAATCGAAAATACTCATAGTTTTAAAGTGCCACGACTCCAAAAATTTATGACTAGAATCGTCAAATAAGAAAACGCCTCCATTCCAATGCCGAAAATTAGAATTAACAACATCAACATCAAACGTTTCCTTTATTTGTTGTTGCAAATGATTACAACGGGTGTCAAATATATTTTCATTTTGGGAGTTGAGCCAAGTCCCTTTCCATTTATTAAGTCGAATTCCAGTCGCCTTTTCTAGCTTCGAATAATTGAGCTCGTATTTAACCACTTCTCCATTTGATAAACTCCACTCTTTAGTTGATTTATTTAACGTATATTTTTTATTCAATTTAAAATACTTAAAACTAATCATATACCGCAAAGCTAAGGTCAGCTTTTTTAACAAGGCATTTTCAATGTTTTGATACACTTTCCTAATCCCAGCTCTTTCAAGCCGTTGATCGAAAGAATTAAGCTGGTTATTTCGATCTAGTTTTTTGAATACTTCGTTAAACACTATTCGATCACTTTCATTTCTTGCCAAACAACTACAATTTACAGCGTAGGCACTAAAGCTACTCATAGCGCAATGATCTGTAGCAAAGCTTATTGGCGCGGTAAACTCCTTAAATATTTCGTCGCAGTTATTGGTAATAGCGAGTATATCGGTATCCAAATAGCAGTATAAATTGCCTTTTGGCACAAATTTGAATATGCCGGTTTTCAGGTATATGCTCGCTTGGTGGTGGTCTAACTCATTCGGTGTCTGAACATCAATAATATTTTTCCAATTTATGCCTACCTCGTTTCTGGAACTATCTGTGAGCACAAAAATCTCTTTTTGAGAATATTTAGATAAATATATCAGAGAAAAATGAAGTGTATCAATGTGTTCTTTACTACCACAAACTACAAAAACATAAATTTCAGTCATACACTTTATTTAGATACAAAATAGAGTAAGCCACTCTATTTAAACGCTATACATTTAATCTCTACCTTACCAGTGAAGTTTTCAAACTTAAGAAAAGTGAAATCAATTTAGTGATTTGCTTCGTCCACCCAATGGGTAAACCATTTTTCTAACACAACTATTTTCCAAAGTTTCCAATTGTATGGCTCCTTCAATAATTGGTCTAAATACCCTTTTTGAATAATGTTATACTTAACCAGATTAGAATCTTTCAAGTGCTTTTTGTAAAAATCCATGTTCATGTAATACGCATCAGGACCTACAAAACCTTGTTTTTTTCGTTCTAAAATAGATTTAGGCAAAGCTCCCTTGATACTTTGATATAGAATTTTTTTTGTTTGATTTTTGTCAATGTAACACAACTCGTTAACACTAAAAATTTCCTCTACTAATTCATGATCCAAAAATGGAACTCTCACTTCTAAAGAGTTGGCCATACTAGCACGGTCAACTTTGGTTAACACTAATTCTCCCATGAAGCATTTCAAATCCATGTACTGAATCGCTTTGAACGGGCTTAAATCTTTCCTAAAACTTGACCTATAAAACCAGTGCACATCTTTAGGAATTGATGCGTGTAAGTTTGGATGCAACAGTTTTTTTAACTCCTTTGAATCGAACCAACCCATTGCCATGGATTGTGCATAAAAATCAACTGGGTCGTTCGGTTTAAGAGTATTCTTAAGTTTCTGCAACCAGTTCTTAGTATAGGTTTGACTAAAAAACTCATGCTGCCAAGTATATCCTCCAAAAATCTCGTCGGCCCCCTCTCCACTAAACACAGCTTTTACCTCTTTTCTAGCTAAAGCGCTAACCATGTAAGTTGGAATAATTGAAATGTCGGCAATGGGTTCGTCGTACACCTCAGGCATTATGCTCAATAAATCCAAACTAGTGGAATTGGCAATGGTTGATCTATTTGGCAAACCCAAATAATCTGCCACAATTTTAGCGGAATGATGTTCGCTTTTTTCCCAATTTTCAAACCCTATAGAAAACGTTTTAGGCAGGCAATTTTCTTCCTTCATCCATAACGCCAAAGCGCTACTATCGTATCCTCCACTCAAAAATGACCCTAAAGGAACATCCGACTGCAAATGCTGCTTTACAGAGTTTTTCAATTTCTTTTTAGTTTCCCGAACTAAATCTTCTTCATTAAGCACCTTTTCGAATGAATGTAAATCCCAATATACAACAGTCTTTTCAGAGAAATCCTGCAAATCAAAGGTTAACAAATTTGCCGGTGAAACCTTTTTAATCCCCTGCCAAATTGTTTTTGGAGATGGCACATATCGATACACAAAATAATCTGCAATGGCACTCTTATTTAATTCTTTAACAAAGACTTTTGATGCCATTATAGCCTTAAGTTCTGATGCAAATACCAGCCGACCATTGTTTACACCGTAATATAATGGCTTAATGCCAAATCGATCTCTAATTAAGTGTAATTGATTCTTTGATTCATCTAATATACCAATAGCAAACATGCCTTTTAAGCGATTCACGAATTCTATTCCCCAAACGGTGTAGGCTGCAAGTATTACTTCAGTATCTGTTTCAGTAACAAATGAGTATTTGCCTGCTAGCTCAACCCTTAATGCCAAATAGTTATATATTTCTCCGTTAAATGTTACCCAACAATTTTTCTCTGGGTTGGAAAATGGTTGACTGCCCTTTTCACTTAAATCAATAAACGATAACCGATGGTGACCAAGTGCCTTTTTTTGATCTTTTGAAATATACAACCCTTTCCCGTCAGGACCTCTATGCCTTAGAGTAGAAAGCATGTCTTCAAAAAGTTCGACCTCTATTTTTTCATGCAAATTTATATGTCCTACAATTCCGCACATGAGTTGTCTATGGTATTCATTAGAGCTCGCAATTTACATTCAAATAATTTCTTCGAATGCTCATTTTGGAAAGAAAGGTTCCGAAACTTTGCTGATTGCAACCCATTGCAATTTTGTTCGCAGAGTTGAGTAAAAAGGAGTACTCCACATAAGGCTCAAACTGCATATCTAGGCAGCTCGGCAACAGTATTTTTATAAGTTCATTTTGTTGGGCAGAAAAGTTTACAAGGTTATTTTTCAAATTACTACTGTCAGAAAAATAGTGGTTATAAAACTCGGTTGAAATTAATGACCGAGTTTTTCTAAAGTACCTGTTGGACTGAATTGGAATCATTTTTTCAAGATGATCTGCTAGTTCATCAAACTCTAAAATTTGATTTAATTCCTGATTGTAAAAGACATATGGATTTGACGGATCCACCAAATACTGCCTTTTTTTAATTAAAACTATAGGGAAAGTAT
>JBLHTZ010000046.1:0-18468 GCA_047627915.1 Vicingaceae bacterium | reverse complement strand
AAAGTACATTGTTTTCCTCTCCGTATAACCAAACTTCATTTTCTGCATTTTTACGAATCGAACTTGGAATACCGTATATAATGTATATGATACCTCTGTCGGTTTTCCAACCTTCTTTGTAACTCGTAAAAAATTGATTCGCGATTTCTATTCTGTGATAATATTCTTTTAACAACTCTTTCGAGTTAGCCTCATTTTTCCCCAATTTCAACCAAAAAGCATCCAATCCCTTTTTAGGATTTACAGCTGCTTTTAAATTTTTGTATTCCGTGCTTGTGCTAATGTAGCGAATAGGATCAATAAATTCGGTAATTTGATTTAATTTAGGGAATGTAGTGCCGAAAAAGAAAATTTGATTGTAAAGGCCTGAATCATTTTTTGCTATAAATCTATTGTAAAAAGCAGGGTTCTCAAATTCGAAAAAATCATTGCTAAATGAAAAGGAATAACGGTCGTCAGCAGTTACTCTTAATTCAGAATCCATAGGCCTAGCAAAAGGAGGTGGCGTCATATTAAAACTCTTTTCGCTTGTCTCCATTATAAAATCATCGGTAGCAACTAAGTTGCTTTTTTGAATACTCAATTTAGAAGAAATACTTCTTTGATCAAATAGCACTTGTTCACCATTCAGATAGTTAAAATATTGGTTATTGATATTCTCTCTTTTGTCTACCGTTAAAATATTAATGACATTAAAATCCTTGTTTTCATCTCTGAAGCGAACAGTAATCCAAGCGACTTCTCTTTTAGCAAATTTAAATCGGACGGCATTCTGCAATAACTTACGTTGTCCATTCGCGCCATAGTTGGCTAAGTTTTGTCCTCCACTGTCTAACACAATCGTTAAATCTCTATCTGCGAATAAAGTGTATTTCATTCTTATGTTGGCAGCTTTAGTAGAATCTCCTAAAATGCGTTCATATAAAATATCTCCAGAGTTTAATTCGTAAAACAGGGTGCTGGAGTCTTGAGAGTGATGGAAAATTTTATATTTAGGACTTATAATAGCTTGATCTTCATCGTAAAGGTAGCTGTAGTCGTATTTAGTTACTTCATTGCTTGTATAACAAGAAGATAGAAATAGGAGCGCAACGGAAATGAAAAAGTAAAATGAATTAGCTTTCATCGAGTAAATTACTTGGAATGGATTTGTTCGTTTTGGCACCTAACTCTTTTAATTGTTCTGCTCTTTTTACTAAATTCCCTCTACCTGAACCTAGTTTGTTGAAAGCTTCATTGTAATGATTTTGAGCACTCTTCAAAGATTTGTCTATGTTTTCCATATCTTTTAAAAAGCCAACAAATTTATCATACAAATTACCGGCTTTTTCTGCAATATCTTGTGCATTTTTTGTTTGTCTTTCATTTTTCCAAACCGAAGAAATTGTTCTAAGTGAAGCTAAAAGAGTGGTAGGGCTCACGAGAACTACTTTACGTTCCCACGCATAATTAAAAAGTTCAGAATCATGTTGAAGTGCCAGGCTAAATGCAGCTTCAATGGGCATGAATAGCAACACAAAATCTGGGGACTGCAACTTACTGGCGCTTTGATAGTTCTTTTCATTTAACGTTTTAATGTGTGTTCTAATACTTAGTAAATGAGACTTCATGCTACTCTCTTTGACCACCACTTCAGAGCTCGAAATAAAACTCTCATATGCAACTAACGAAACTTTAGAGTCGATAATGAGGTGTTTGTTTTCAGGCAAGTTGACAATTACATCTGGCTGAATTCTTCTACCTTCAGCATTTGTATCGCTGACTTGGGTTAAATATTCCTCGCCTTTTTGCAGTCCGGAACTTTCTAGAATTCGCTCTAAAATCATTTCGCCCCAGTTGCCTTGTGTTTTGTTTTCACCTTTTAAAGCCGTAGTTAGATTTTGCGCTTGAAGGTTTAGCGTGGTGTTGAGCTCTAATAATTTCGAAAGTTCTGCTTTCAGATTCGTTCGTTCCTTTGTTTCGTCAATGTATTTCTTTTCTATGTTGTCTTCAAAGCTTTTTATTTTTTCTTTGAGCGGTTGTAGCAGTTGCTGTAGTTCTTTTTGATGCTGCTGAGAAAGTTCGTTCGCATTGTCTTTTAAAATTTTGTCGGCAATGAGTTGAAATTCCTTTTGAAACTTTTCCTGTAATTTTTCGAGTTCTTTTGTTTGATGTTCAAGTTTTTCCGACAAATTACTCAAGTTGGTTTCCGCTTGACTCAAATCTCTATTTAATTTAATCTTTTCTATTTCCCATTTTGCTGCCGACGCTTTGAATTTTTCCAACTCGTTGAGTAACATTTTATCCTTTTGAGACGCAAGGGCAATATCCTGTTCTAAGGTTCCTTGTTGTTGTTTGAAGTAGTTCTGAAATTCATTAGTTTTTAACTTATTCTTTTGAAGCATAAATAGGTACGTAATAATTATGCTCAATAGAACTGCTATGATAAATGTGATAATGAATGTGTTTTCGCTCAATTTTTATTGTTTAAAAGAAATTAATGAATCCGAAATGAATTTTCGCAGCCCTTAAATCAACAGGGTTGTCGAATTGACTACCAACGGCATAATTAAAAGTAAATATTCCGGCTTTAGTTTCAAAGCTAACACCTGCGCCAATACCAATAGGGGTGTCGTTAACGTATTCAATGCCGGTAGTGTTGTTTTCATACAAACCATAATCCGAAAAAATAGAGAAGAAGGAGTTCTGGTCTAATAGAAATCGGTATTCTAAGGTGAAGATAGAGTAGGTTGATGCACTGATTGATTCTTCATCAAAACCTCTTAGTGTTCTTAAACCTCCAATTCTCATCAATTCATTTGCATACAGTCTTTCAGAGTATATTGAGGCGCTTCTATTGGCAATTTTAATGGTACTTCTTTGCGCGATAGGAATGTAATATTCCAGTAAAATCCCACCCTTAAATTGGTTGGTTTTTAGCTGAATAGAATCATAAAGCTCTGGTTTGTTTTGTTCCAAGACTCCAATTTTCTTAAGTTCTTTTCGTCCTGCCGAGAAGTTTAAGTTGATTAATAATCCATTTGTTGGGTTGTATTTATAATTTGTTTTATTTCTCACATAGGCTAATCCAAACGAATTAACCCGCACATCTCCTAATTCAGGAATTTGAATAGCATCTGCAAAATTGTTTCTTGAAAGTAAATTCGAGGTTTTATTTTCAACAAACAAACTAACAAAATCGCCTCGCTCCAATAGGTAATTTATACCAACTTTGGCCTCTATGTCCAAAAATGTAGTATCTCTTTTAAAAAGTTTAAAGTCCAAAGCTACTCCAAAAGGTGTTTTAAAGAGGTAAGGATAGATGATGTCAAGATTTAAATCTTGACTGTTACCTTTCAATTTTCTCCAATTTAATCCAAAGGTTTCGCCTCTTTTTATTCCATTGATTAAATTCAAGTCAACATCACCGGTCAATTCAACTTTTCCAGTATTTTCGTTCGTTAATAACCCAAGAACTCCATCAAATCTACTTGCTTTCTTTTCATCTAACCGCAGCACAATTTTAACTCCCTCTTCAAAAAACTGAATTTCAGGTTTTGCCGTCATAGTTACGAAGGGAATTTCACGTATTCGATCTTCAATCGTGCCGATTTTATTCTCTTGGTACAAGTCACCCTCATATAAACCGATGTAGTTTAATAGATACGTTTTGCCGATTTGAGAGTTACCCAATACCTTTATACTATCAATTTTATAAAGTTTGTTTTTCTCCAGAAATAATTGGGCGGATATTTGATTCTGATTGATGAACTCCACATCTTTTAATTGAATGGAAACAAAGGGGTAACCTCCGTTTTCGTAGAAGCTAATCACTTTTTCAAAAAGTTTATTGAGTTGCTTTATGTTGAATGTTTTACTTTCAAATGTACTTGGAGCGAAATCTATTGCCTCCAACGCTTCTTCAGCAAAGTTCCCTTTTTTAAGTTGCGTCCATTGAACTTCTTTGCCTTTAGAAATGTAGATTTGATGGGCTTCTTTGTTGAAACTGAACGAGTCGATTGAGGCAGTTAGGTAACCCATTTTGTAGAGTTCTTTCAGTACCCCATTCCCGATTACTTTACTTTCTGAAGAATCTTTAACAACAGTTTTGTAGTTAATCTTAAGACCTTCAATTCCGTTAATATCTAGATTGCTGTTTTGAGAATAGCTAAATATCGTTACAAAAAAAGTAAAAACGAAGCTCAAGAGATACCTCATAGTTATACAACGTTCAAATCTTAAATTATTTCCCAATCGATAGGTTCTTTTCCTTGTGAAAGTAATATTTTGTTGGCTTTGCTAAAGTGCTTGCAACCGAAAAAGCCACGATAAGCCGATAAAGGGGAGGGATGCTGACTGATCAGGATAAAATTATTATCAGCAATCAGTTCTTTTTTAGCTTCAGCTTTCTTTCCCCAAAGAAGAAAAATAATGTTTTGATTGCTTTCGCTTAAAAGTTGGATTACACGATCTGTAAATTTTTCCCAGCCTTTATTTTGATGTGAAAGGGGTTGGTGAGCTCTAACGGTAAGGCATGTGTTTAAAAGTAAAACACCTTGATTTGCCCAATGAGACAAGTCTCCATGCATTGGCTCTGTTAGAGCTACATCGGTTTTTAATTCTTTAATGATGTTTTTTAACGAGGGTGGGAGTTTAACTCCCTGGGTAACTGAAAATGCAAGACCATTGGCTTGAAAGTGATCGTGGTAGGGGTCTTGGCCAAGGATAACAATTTTAATTTCTTGAGGACTTTTGTAATTGAATGCCGCAAATACGTTGTCCTTTCGGGGGAAAATAGTTTCATTTTCATATTCCGTTTTTAAAAAAATCATTAACTCTTGAAAATACTTTTCATTCAGTTCATTCGATACTAAACGTTCCCAAGTATCGTTAAGAACTAAACTTAATTGCTTTATTTTCATTGGTAAGTATGACTAGGATATGAATAAAGTATTGTTAACAAATTTCGGCAAAAGAACAAAAAGCTGGTTTGGTTTAGCTACTTTTGTGGTAATTAATTAATTGTATATTATGAAAAAGGTCGCAGTAGCTATAGTAGTTGTGTTTTCAGCTTCTCTATTATTCTCTTGTAAATCATCTCATAGATGCGCAGCATATAGCAAAGCAGATGTTCAAACTGTTCAAAAGCCATCCTAAATTGAATTGGTCGTATATCAAATCAGATGAAGATTTGCAAAATGCATTGTCTTCATCAGGTAAAATCGCACTCTTCAAGCACTCAACTCGATGTCCCGTTAGTTCAATGGCTAAAAATCGCCTTGAAAAATCATGGGATAAAGAGACAAATGGAACAGCAATTTTTTTCTTAGATTTAATTCAGTACAGAGAATTAAGCAATAAGATAGCCAGTGAACTTGCTGTAGATCATGCTTCGCCTCAATTGATTTTAGTTGAAGGTGGTAAGTCCATCTACAACGCTTCGCACAACATGATTCAATCAAGCGAAGCTGCTAAGTATATATAAACGTTATACTTTGTTTTATTTCTGGGCTAATGCTTAGAGCAACGGGGCACTTTCTGGCTTCGGTTTCTAAATAAAGTTTGTCCTTGGTAGTTAATTCTTGAGAGAAAGATATTTTAACTGCTATTTCTTTTATTCTTCGTGGCAACCCGTTCATCTCCTTTGTAACATTAAATGTAGGATTCCCTATCTCTATATTTTTAGTTTGGGCTCGAATAGCGATTATAGTCAGCATACATGAACCTAGAGCGGCAGCAACTAAATCTGTTGGAGAAAATGCTTCTCCTTTTCCATGGTTATCCAAGGGCGCATCAGTCTGTATTTTTTCACCTGTTTGGTGGGTCAGTATACAGCGTAAATCGCTAGCATATTTTCCTTTTATTTTAACTCCCATTTAATTTGATATTGTAATGCTTAAATTTGTTCTTAAAGTAATCTAGTTGAGAATACGAATTTACATATTAACTTTTTTAGTTGCGAGTCTTTTCAGCATAAAGCTAATTGGACAAGAAACTATTTTTGAAGAGAAGACTACCATTTTTAAAACAGAACAATCTTTTGGGGTAGGGATGCATACCAATGGGTTTCAAGCAACATTTAGATATGGTAATTATTTAAATGCCTTTTCAAAGCGAATCTACGAATTTGAGATTGCGAACATCAAAGACCCAAGAGAGATTAAGAGTATTTACCCTTTTGAAGAGGATGTTAGAGGTTATATTTTTGGAAAGTTGAATTCATTTTTTGCTTTGCGCCCATCCATAGGAAGTCAAAAGATAATATTTCCTAAGCAATCAATTAAAGGAGTATCTATTACTTCCCTTTTCCAATTTGGTCCTTCCCTTGGATTTGCAAAGCCAGTGTATCTTAACATAATTCAAGAGGAGTCTATCACTTCTAGAATAGTGTCAAAAGAGCGTTACGACCCTGATAAACATAGCACGAACAACATTTATAGTAGGGCCTCTTTTTTTAATGGATTTGAAGAAATTAAAATTTATCCTGGCTTGTTCGGAAAGGTAGGGTTGCATTTTGATTATGGCGATGAAAGAGAATTGATTAAATCTGCAGAAATAGGTATAACAATTGACGCATACTTGGCTAAAGTCCCTATATTGGCATTTAATGATGACCGACAATTCTATCCCAATTTATACATTGCAATTTTATTTGGTAGCAGAAGTGTGGATTAATTTTTTGAGCACGAGGCAACAAAAAGTATAGTTCTGTTGTCTATTCATTAGTTTACAACAATAATTCAATGTCTGGTTTTATCATTATGATATTATTCATAAATTGTGAGACTTAACTGTAGTTTAATTTTAATACGTATCATTATGAATATCAGAAAGATAACTCTTTTGGCCGCATCATGTCTATGTGCTGTTGCAGGTGTTTTTTTACTTAATTCTTCTCCCCAAGAGCAGTATTTCCCTAGAGAATCGACTGCATTCCAAACTCAAGATGAAATCCATTCTGGGTATTTAGAGTACATGGCTTCGATTAGAAACAATAGAGAAACAGGTACTATTTCTTCAGCTGAAGTAAGTGCTGCTATGAAGCAGGCTTCGAAAATGCGAAGTGGGAATAAGGCACTAAACTTAACTTGGAACTTTAAGGGGCCAGATAATGTAGGTGGTAGAACTAGAGCAATTGTTATCGACAACGCAGATACAAATCACTTGTACGCAGGTTCTGTGTCAGGGGGTGTTTGGGAATCTTTTGATGCCGGTTTAACTTGGAGTGCTTACGATAATAACTTCAAAATTCAGAATGTTGCAGCAATGGCTCAAGCGGCGAATGGAGATGTTTATGTAGCAACAGGTCCTTATTTTGACGGGAGTTCTAATGAAAAAGCAGTTGGTTCCGATTTTGTAGGAAATGGTTTATGGAAATTGACTGGAAATGGAAATTCTGATTTAATTGTAGGACCAATTGCAGAATTTAATTACGGTGTAGATTGGTCAACAATGGCGGAAATAGCTATTGACCCGAATAATTCGCAGCGAATATTTGTTGCAATGAATAGAGGTTTAAGAGAAACAACTGATGGAGGGCAAACTTGGACAAATCCATTAGGGCTTGTTTCTCCGTGTCAAGATGTTCACATAACAGCCGATGGAAAAATTATTGCGTCATTTGCAGGATCCATAAGGAGTTCAAGAGATAACGGTCAAACATGGACGTCAAGCACCTTTCCATCATCACAACGGGCTAGAATTGAAATGGCAATAGCTCCTACTAATTCTAACATTATGTATGCAGCAAATTCAACGCTAACTGCTTGTACAGAGGGGGTTTATCGTAGTATTGATGCGGGTTTGACTTGGACAAAATTGGCGAATACTCCTAATTACATGGGTAATCCGATAAGTTGTCAAGGATTTTACGACAATACCATAGCAGTTTATCCAAATGATCCAGGAAAAATTATTGTTGGTGGAGTAACCATGTTTCAGTGGAGACAAAGTTCAGTTGACCCGGCGCCTGTGCAGGGAGAATGGAAAGTTATATCCACCACAAATGAGTTTTTTGGAAATGGATCTAGAAATATTTTTTATGTTCATGCTGACAAACATTACTTTCTTTTTCACCCGACAAATGCAAATAAATTATTCATTGGTTCTGATGGTGGGATTGGTTTTTCAGATAACATGAATGATCTTCAACCAACTTTCGGGCAGTATAATCTAGGTTATAATGTAACCCAGTTTTATGATATTGGTGTAGGTCCGAAGGATATAGTTGCAGGTGGTACTCAGGATAACGGTACGCAGTTAGTAGGGTTAAACTTTAACACTGGAAAAAGTGCAGTTGAGATAAGAGGTGGAGACGGGTTTGACACCGAGTTGTTCACTATTAATCCTGAATTGGGTATTGCTTCTCTATATTTTGGTGGCATTACAAGGGTTCAGGGAATTGGAGCTACTCTAGGTACTTCAACCTTTAACAATGCAGGAGTTTATAGTGGAACATTAGCTGCTCTTTGCGCTAGTACAAGTCGTTTCGACAGATGTTCTGAGGTTTTTTACACAACTGTAGCAAAGTGGGAGTCTTTCAACCATACTGCAACAAAAGATTCGGTTGTTGTTAGAGAGTCTAGAACGAATTTACCGCCATTGGCAGCAAACACAGTTATTCCTTACGCAAGTAAAAATAATAAATTACCCTTACAGGCTACTTTAGCTGCGGCTACTTTACCGACTGATACAACTACAATAGATCCTATTAATGAAGAGGATACGTTGAGTATAGGCATTGATAATTCTTTAAGAGTTTTAACCTTTATTAATGCTTTTGACACCATAACTGTTAATGAAGATTCAATGACAATTGAATTCAGATACAGAGGGAAAGCTTCTGAAATAAAGCCTTTCACTTACGGTAGTCGAGTAAATTATACTAATATTTTTCACAATGACCTTTCTAGAGTTGCAATTCCAAGAAGACCATTGAGTATTACAGTTGAGCTCGATACAGCAAGAGGACAGTCTGAAGTAGTTTATATTAACCCTCAAGTTAAGTTTAACTACCGACTTGAGTTCCCTGATTTAGTTCAAAGCACAGTAGCATTGTTTAATGTTAGAGGAAATCTACCTACGCAGTTTATTCAAAGACACGTTTGGATTTCTAAAGATATTCAAAAAGGTAGTGCAGTCACTGAACCAAGATGGATTAAAGTTGCTGGGAATCTTGCCGGCCCTGGTGGTGTTGATACTGCGCGTCAGTCAATTTCAACACCTAGTCGATCAGGTAACAATCAAAATGCGACAATTTCAGCAGTATTTTCAAACGATGGGGATAAATTATTTTACGGAACTACCGATGGAGAACTTTATCGAATAGATAGTTTAAACTCCATCGATTTAAGCCAACTTGATATAGCCTTGCCGAATGATTATACAATGGAAAACACGACAGCTCATCGTAGAATATTTGATTTTGGAAATAGATCGGTTACAGGTATTGCAGTAGATCCGAATAACGATGATAATGTAATCGTTACATTAGGAAATTATGGTTCAGCCCAATACGTGCAGCGTTCTACAAATGCAACGGCAATAGGTGGAGTTCAATTTGTAAATATTTCTGGTGCTGGAAACAATAAATTACCAAATTCTCCTGTATATGAGGCAGTTATTGATTTTAGAGATAGCAACAAAGTTATCATTGGTACGGAATTAGGAGTTTTTGCAACTGACAATGCATTTACAACCAATACAGCTGTTGAGAATGGTTCAACGGTTGTTGATGTTCAATGGACTGAAGAGAATACCGGAATTGGTAGAGCACCAGTTATGTCAGTGAAACAAATGACTTTTGGTTGGAATGAAGGAGCCGTCAATCAAGGTAAAGTTTACATTGGAACGCACGGTAGAGGAATTTTCGAGTCTGATCAGTTGGTTGGAGTTTCAGAAAATGTACCAGAGACTGCAAAGGCCAAACAAGGTAAAAATAGCTTAACAATATATCCGAATCCTGGAGTTGATAAATTGAACATAAAGTTTGAAGGTATTTCGAATGGATTAGTGAATGTTCAAATATTTAACTTAAGTGGTCAGTTGGTGAAAGAGGTTCAACCAACGAATACCATTAATGGTGTAAATACTATGAATGTTAATGTTGAGGAATTATCTCAAGGAACCTATATTATCAGAACTATTATGAATGGAGTTTCAACGACTGGAAAATTCATTAAACGATAATGAAAATTGTAACAATTTTAAAAGGGACTGTTGAAAAACAGTCCCTTTTTTTGTATAAAAAATTTTAAATATACTTCTGCACTAATGAAGGTAATATTATCTTCGCACTCCAAAAACTATATTCATGCCAAAAGATTTATCAATAAAACATACGTTAATAATTGGAAGTGGTCCCATTATTATTGGACAAGCATGTGAATTTGACTATGCTGGTTCTCAAGCTGCCCGATCACTGCGAGAAGAAGGAATTAAGGTGAGTTTGATTAATTCCAATCCTGCAACAATAATGACCGATCCTGTTATGGCAGATTTTGTTTATTTGGAGCCGTTGACCCCTAAGTCGGTAGAAAAGATTTTAGAAGAGCATCCGGATATTGATACAGTGTTGCCAACAATGGGGGGGCAGACTGCTTTGAACTTGGCGATAGAATGTGATGAGATTGGACTTTGGGAAAAGTACAATGTGCGAATGATTGGTGTAGATATTGACGCCATTAACATTACCGAAGATCGAGAGCAGTTTAGAGAATTGATGTTGAAGATTGGAGTTGGAATGGCTCCGCAAAAGATAGCGAATTCTTTTCTTCAAGGAAAGAACTTTGCTCAAGAGATAGGTTTTCCGTTAGTAATTCGTCCTTCATTTACCCTTGGAGGAACTGGAGCATCTTTCGTTCATTCCCCTGAAGAGTTTGACAAATTATTAACTAGAGG
This sequence comes from Vicingaceae bacterium, assembly GCA_047627915.1. Taxonomy (GTDB): domain Bacteria; phylum Bacteroidota; class Bacteroidia; order Flavobacteriales_E; family Vicingaceae; genus NORP294. The sequence continues at coordinate 7,590 of JBLHTZ010000046.1, read as the reverse complement.
GTTACATGCTTCACCTATTCATGAGGTGATGATTGATAAAGCTGTTTTGGGTTGGAAGGAATACGAATTGGAATTGTTGCGAGATTCTAATGACAACGTTATTATAATTTGTTCAATTGAGAATATGGATCCCATGGGTATTCATACTGGTGACTCAATAACAGTAGCTCCTGCAATGACATTGTCGGATACGACGTATCAGAAAATGCGAGATATGGCAATTCACATGATGCGTTCTATTGGTGATTTTGCCGGTGGATGTAACGTGCAATTTGCAGTTAGTAATGATGAAAAAGAGGACATTATAGCCATTGAGATTAATCCTAGGGTTTCTAGATCTTCGGCTTTAGCATCTAAAGCAACTGGTTATCCAATTGCTAAAATTGCCGCTAAGTTGGCAATCGGCTATCATTTAGATGAACTAAAGAATCAAATTACTAAAACAACATCCGCTTACCACGAACCAACATTGGATTACGTTATCGTAAAAATTCCACGATGGAACTTTGATAAGTTTGATAGTCCTGATAAGACTTTGGGCTTACAAATGAAGTCTGTTGGTGAAGTCATGGGAATTGGACGTTCATTTCAAGAGGCATTGCAAAAGGCAACTCAGTCTTTAGAGATAAAACGAAATGGATTAGGAGCTGATGGCAAGGAGTTAAAAGATCAAGAACAGATTCTTCATAGTTTAAAAAACCCAAGTTGGAACAGGTTGTTTCACTTGTATGATGCAATCAAATTAGGAATTCCTCTTTCAACAATTTATAAGGCTACATTGATTGATATGTGGTTCTTAAAGCAGATTGAAGAGTTAATTGCTGTAGAAGGAGAAATTCAAAAGTTCTCGCTTAAAGATTTGCCGAAAGACTTATTGATGGAGGCGAAACAGAAGGGGTATGCTGATCGTCAAATTGCTCACTTATTGAATTGTTTAGAAAGTGAGGTTTATTCTTTGCGAGAAGAGTATAATATTAATAGAGTGTATAAATTGGTAGATACTTGTGCCGCAGAATTTGAGGCACAAACACCCTATTATTACAGCACATTTGAAGAGGAAAACGAATCAATTGTTACCGACAAAAAGAAGGTTATTGTTCTAGGGTCTGGTCCAAACAGAATTGGTCAGGGAATTGAGTTTGACTATTGTTGTGTTCATGGAATTATGGCTGCTAAAGAAATGGGCTATGAAACCATCATGATTAATTGTAATCCTGAAACGGTAAGTACAGACTTTGATACAGCTGATAAATTATATTTTGAACCTGTGTTCTGGGAGCATATTTACGATATTATTAAGCATGAGAAACCTGAGGGTGTAATCGTACAATTAGGAGGACAAACAGCGTTAAAGTTAGCAGAAAAGTTAGAACGTTACGGCATTAAAATTATAGGTACTAGTTACCAAGCGTTGGATTTAGCGGAAGATAGAGGTAGCTTTTCTGATTTATTGAAGGCAAATGATATTCCTTACCCGAAGTATGGTTCTATTGAGACCGCAGATGAGGCATTGGAACTGTGTAAAGAAATAGGTTTTCCATTATTGGTTCGTCCATCTTACGTTTTAGGTGGGCAGGGTATGAAAATTGTAATCAATGAAACGGAGTTAGAGCAACATATTGTAAATATTCTCAAGGATTTACCTGGAAATAAAATTTTATTAGACCATTTTTTATCGGGAGCAATTGAAGCTGAGGCTGATGCTATTTGTGATGAAGAGGATGTTAAAATTATTGGTATAATGGAGCATATCGAACCTGCAGGGATCCATTCAGGAGATTCTTATGCTGTTCTTCCTGCCTTTGATTTGAGTGATCACGTTATTGCTAAAATAGAAGAATACACAAAGAAGATTGCTTTGGCATTGAGAACAAAAGGTTTGATTAACATTCAGTTTGCAATTAAAAACGAAGAAGTTTATATTATTGAAGCGAATCCTAGAGCATCAAGAACTGTTCCTTTTATCTCTAAGGCATATAGAGAGCCATATGTGAATTACGCCACTAAAGTGATGCTTGGCGCCAAGCTGAAAGACTTTAACTTCAATCCACACAAAGAAGGGTATGCAATTAAGATTCCAGTATTTTCTTTTGATAAATTCCCTGACGTAAATAAGGAATTAGGTCCTGAAATGAAATCTACTGGAGAAGCAATACAATTCATAAAAGATCTAAAAGACCCATTCTTTAGGGAGATATATTCAGAGAGAAACTTGTACCTTAGCAAGTAATAATGATTTTTGAAGCAGGGCCAATTACTTTTTTACGGACAATTATAATAATTGTCTTGGTTTATTATGGGATTAAGTTTTTACTTAAAATACTTTTTCCAATTTTAATGAAGAAGTTTATGAAGCGGCAACAAGATAAGTTTCAGCAAGCACAATCTCATAATTCTACTCAGAATAGCGCCTCTACAGAGGAAAATAAAAATCCTGAGAAGAAGGATAACTTGGGAGAGTATGTTGATTACGAAGAAGTAGAATAATAAATTGAATATGGAAAAGGTTGATTTTAAAAAATACTTCCCGTACTTGGGCGGTGTTCTTGTTTTTTTTGTTCTAGCAGCAGTTTACTTTTACCCCGTAATTGAAGGTTATCGGATTAAACAATCGGATATCAAGTTGAGCAAGGGAATGTCTCAAGAAATTCGAGATCACAGAAAAGTATTAGATGAAGAGCCTCTTTGGTTGGGAAATATGTTCTCGGGTATGCCAACCTTTCAAGTTTCAACTGAATTTCCGAACAATCTATTACAATATATTAGTAAGGCTATAACACAAGGAGTTCCACACCCAATTGGAATTGTTTTTGCCTACATGATTGGGTTCTTTATTTTTTCACTGTCCCTCAGAATTAGTCCGCTAATATCTATTGTTGGAGCGGTAGCATACGGGTTCTCTTCTTACTTTATTATTATTTTAGAAGCGGGGCATAATACAAAAGCCCTTGCCATCGCTTATGTGCCGCCTATGCTAGCCGGTCTTATTACAATGTACAGGGGAAAGGAATTGCTTGGGTTCTTATTAACAGCAATTTTTGTAGGACTAGAATTATTCGCCAATCACTTTCAAATCACCTATTATTCGGCATTGATTATTGGAGGTATTGCCATAGTAAATTTAATTTCATACGCTAAGGAGAAAAAAATAGGCTTATTTTTTAAGCGGTCTGGACTTTTAATTGTAGCTGCGCTGCTAGGTTTAGGAGCGAATGTTGGGAATTTACTAACCACCTACGAATATTCAAAGTCATCTACCCGGAGTAAATCTGAATTAACGATTCAGCCTGACGGAACACCAAACGATGCGGTTAAAAGCAGTGGATTAGATAAAGATTACATTACACAGTGGAGTTATGGGCAAGAAGAGAGCTTATCTCTATTTCTTTCTGACGTCAAAGGAGGAGGCTCAGGAGCTATTATTGGATTAGAGGACGAAGTTCAGCGTTTAAGAAGGGAGAACCCAAGTTTCTTTACTTTCCTAGTGAATCAATATCAAAACAATCAACATGTAGTGAGCACTTACTGGGGAAATCAACCCTTCACTTCAGGCCCTGTATACATTGGAATTATTGTTTTTGTTTTAGCTATTCTCTCAGTCTTTTTTGTAAAAGATCGACTGATTTATGCTTTAGGTGTTGTTACAATATTGGCGTTGCTGCTTTCATGGGGAAAGAACTTTATGGGCTTCACAGAGTTTTTTATTGACTATGTTCCCGGTTATAATAAGTTTCGAGCAGTTGCTATGTTATTAGTGGTGGTTGAGTTTACTCTACCTGTATTTGCCGTATTATTTTTATCTGAACTCTATAAAAATAGAGAAGCTATACTACAGGAAAAGAAGAAGTTGTTTATTGTCTCAGGGTCAATTTTTACCATGCTCTTGCTTTTATGGATGACTCCTGATACTTTTTTAGACTTTATAAGTGATAAGGAAAATGCCATTTTTGCGCAGCAAATAAGTCAAAATACCGCTCAAAAAAGTGCAATAGATATAGGTATTAGTCAGTTAATTGATTACAGGGTTGATGTAGTTAAATCTGACATTCTAAGATCATTACAATTTGTTTTAGGTCTATTTCTACTAATTGGATTGTACTTGTACAATAAAGTGAATCGAAACATTTTTATTATGTTGGTTGGTGTGCTAGTTCTAGTCGATTTGTGGACCGTAGATAAAAGGTACTTTAATAACGAAGAAGTAGCAGGAGCAGGGAGGAATGCGAACAATAAATACGAAAAGTACGAACTGCCTGAATCGAGCTCTTCCCCATACCAAGCCAGTGCAGTTGATAATGCTATACTGCAAAGAGAGAGTACACTAAATCCTCAAATTTCTCAAAGAATTAACGAAAGAATATCTGCTGAGAAGCAGGAAAAGAGAAGGTTAACGCGATTAGAGTCAGAAAAAATTCAGTTTACTACTTTGATGCGAAATACTCATTATCGAGTGTTGAATACAGCTTCAAGATTAGACGAAGATGCAGGCACGGCCTATTTTCATAAAACATTGGGAGGTTACCATGCAGCTAAAATGAAGAAATATCAAGAGTTGATAGACTTTCGATTAGGTCAGGAGCACTTCCAGTTGCGCCAAGCCTTTGCACAAGGTGGGGCAGATTTGGTTCGAAGATATTTACCCCAGATGTCAATCACCAACATGTTGAACGCTAAATACGTTATAGGAGCAGTAAATACTCAACAAGGACAACAGCTTACTTACGTGGAAAATCCATATGTGAATGGTAACGCTTGGTTTGTGGACTCAGTTCGAGTAGTTGAGTCAGCTAATAAGGAAATGATGACGTTGTTGAGTGTTAACTCTAAAAGGACTGCTGTAATTCAGGTTACAGAAGATGCTCCTGTTAAAAATGTATACACTCCAAACCCTGGTACTGATCGAATTTCTTTATCGTCCTACTTGCCAAATGTGATGAAGTACAATTATCAAACTTCTCAAGAACAATTTGCTGTTTTTTCTGAAGTGTTTTACAAAGATGGATGGAAAGTATTCGTGAATGGAACGGAAGACAAATTTTTTAAAGTAGACTATATCTTAAGAGGAATGAAGGTGCCTGCAGGTTCTGGTGAAATTGAGTTTAGATTTGAACCTTCCTCGTACAGAACAGGCGAAATTATTAGTTTGATAAGTTCTATAATAATTTTGCTATTGACTGCAGGAGCAATAGTTTATAAAATTAGAGACAACAAGATTAAAGAAGTTTCTCAATCTGAATAGCTTGATTTTTACGAGAATAACTTTGCAACTCAATTTGGTTGGTAATGGGTAATTTGTTGTTTATTTTTAACTCAATTAGCTTTTGAACGTGGTTCTTTATATCATTTAAACTATTTTCTCTTTCGAAATTTTGGCCTGCATTACATTGCTGTAAAATTCTATTTACATCGCTTTTTAAAGGTCCAATCGCAATGGTTTGATTACCGGAGGCAATGTATTCAAATAGTTTACCGGGGGTAATTCCATTAGCTAGAGCGGTATTAGGAATTACTAGAAGCAGAGCGTCTGCATTTTTTTGAAATTGACTTACTTCAGAGTGTGGAACAGTAGAAATAAACTCCACTTCAAAGTCCATTGTTTTTAAAAAGGTTATAATTTCATCTGAAACATTTCCAACTATTTGAAGAATAATAGTTAGTGCTGTTTTGTCGCAACGGTTTAAAGCCTCAAAAAATATAAAAGGGTCATATTGTGAAGACATTGTACCGGTATAGCACACTTTAAATACTTGTTTGTCTACTTTCTTGACTAAACTGATGTTAAAGTCATCAGGGTCATAGCCGTTCGGTATAATTTTTATTTTATCGGGAGAAATTTGCTTAGACTTGGTCAGGAAAATATCCTTGAATCCAGAACTTACTGTAATGATCAAGTCGCTTTGTTCAATTACGTCTTTTTCTAATCTTTTATCTATTTTTTTTGAGATTGAGCTATGGCCTAATAAATTGTAGTAATAAATATCTGTCCAAGGATCTCTAAAGTCAACAATCCACTTAATTGCTCTAAGCTTTTTTAGCTCCATTCCAATCAATTGAGTAGAATGGGGCGGACTCGTGGTAATTATTGTATCTATCGAATATTGATCAATTATTTCTTTTGCTTTTAAGATTGCAAATTTCTTCCAGCCAACTCTTGGATCGGGAATAAAAAAGTTACTTCTTATTGCATTGACTGTTTTTTGTAGAATACTTTTATTATTAACATTGGAAAAGCCTGCGGTAGGCACATTCTTTTTCCCAACTAGTTTTGAATAATAATTTATTATTTCAAAACTGTCAGAAGTATGGACCGTGACATTGCTATCTATATCTTTTTCTAATGAAAGATCAATTGAGGTATAGCTTGCTTTCTTAGGGTCTACCGTTAAAACATGAACTTCAACTTGTGATAATGCTAAATATTTTGAAAGTTTTAACCAACGTTGAACTCCTGCACCTCCGCTTGGAGGCCAATAATAAGATATGAGTAAAACTTTTTTCAAAATATAAATTTTATTTACTTACTGATTCTCTGCTTTTAAAGATTTAATCCATTGCGCAATATTCATCGAAGCTATATTTGAAGATGATTTTTCTAAGTGATTTCCATCGGTAAAATAATATTTTTTTTCCATTTTAGTCATGTCAAAATAACCATCGCTTAGTTGAATTGCATCCTGAATTTTTGAAGTAAATTGAGGAACAAGGCCTTCTTCAATTTTTAGCATTTCTTCATGTACTGGCAGTCGAACTAGGTAGACAGACCCATGCTTTTTTAGTTTTTCTATTGTTTTAATGAAGTAATTATATCTGTAGGTAGAGAATTTATTCTCTACAGCTTCTTTCCTATACTGATTAAATTTTTCTGTTTCTTTTTTTCTAACAAAACCGCTATCCAATGAGGTGTATACCTTCAACCAGCCACTTTCTTTCATAATTGAGAAGGAACCTTTCACGCTTTCGTTTAATCGATCAGCATTTTTTTGGAGGAAAAAAACTTCGGTCTTTTTTAAAATAAAGCTACCCCATCCTGAAGGATACTTCTTCCACAAGTACTGAAAATTGGGATTAGAAGTGACATCATCTAGATTATGCAACACGCTATTTTTGTCAAGATTTTCAAAATTGCTACTGTCTATTTTTTCAGAAATTGACCATGGATCAATTGCAATAATGTAATAATTTCCTACAGAGTTTGGATCAATTTTGTTGTCGATTGCATTAAAATAAACTTCTCCAAAAGGGGAGGAGGTTAGGGTAAATGAAAAGTTATAGAGTTGGTTGTTGGGTAATCCTAATATTGAGTCAATAACTGGAGGAATAATACCCTGTAATGCTTTAGAAGTTCCTAAAACTAAACTGTTTCTTTTTCCATTTGAAACCTTTCCGTAGTATTCGTCAATGGTATTATCTGCCAATAAAGCCAGTGCAAAATGAATTACAACAACGATAATTAAAAAAATAGTGGAGTTAATTAAAAACTTTTTCATTTAAAATTGAAAGTAAATAAATTCATTTTTACCAAAATTCCCAAAGGTTATGATTAATAGTAATACTGACGTATAAAAAAACCACCTTAGGGGTTTATTTAAT
>JBLHTZ010000045.1:0-18772 GCA_047627915.1 Vicingaceae bacterium | reverse complement strand
ACCGTATTGGGTCGCTTAAATGAATATTCTAACAGTGTTTCAGATATGTTCCCAGTCGACATTTCTGCTAAGTCTTCTTTGGGAATTAGCTTTTTGGCAAGCCAAGGAATTTTTTCGGGATCGTAAAAACTACGAATGTATAATTCACATTCGTAAGCAGTAATCTGTTTCTTATAATATTCAGCAATAGCTGTTGCCTTGCGGATGTAACTGTAGGCAATATCTTCTTGCGAAGCGTCAATTTCCACTTCTCCAACGGCATAAGAAATTGTTTTTAGTGTAACGGGGAATTCAGTCGATTTAGTTAGATCAATTTTAATTACTTTTTTCTCAAATCCTAAACTTTGAATTTGAATGATGTAATTATTGCAAGGAACGGTTATAGAAAACTCTCCATCTAAATTGGCCATACTTCCTTTCGCAATTGACGAAATATAAATGCTAGCAAAAGGAATTGGCTCACCTTCAGAGTTTGTGATTATTCCGCTCAGTTCGCAGTCCTGAGCTACAGTAGTCAGCGAAAACAAAATACAGAAGAAAGTTAATAGTCTATTCATTTTTCAGGTCGGCAATGTAACGAATCAGTTTGAAGTTTTGTTACAGGCTTAATTGAGAATGATAAAAGAATATGAAAGCTAAAAGTTTAAAATGCTAAGTAAATCTTCTTCTCTAAGCAACGAAGAGTGTAAATTGTTAAATGGAGACATGTATAATGCTCAACCTTCTAAAAATTAATAAATATTTCAAATCCAACCTTTTACCCAATAGTACGCAATTGCTGTGTACTCTCTCATTACAATAATTTCATATTGCATGTAACTCCACATGTTGTAGCGCAATGCTAAGTTTCGAACTTTAGTTTCGTCCTTATCGGTTTCATCTTTTAATTTCTCTTCATCACTGGGTTTTTCGAAAGACGGAGAACCACCAACAATTTGAAAACCTACTTTTCTAAAACTGTGAATGCTACGGTACATATGTTCAGGGGAACTTACAATTAAGAGAGGTGCTAAAGTGTCTGCTAATTCTTTTATTTCCAACGCTTGACTCCTTGTATTGAAACCCTTTGGGGCAAATATGATTCGATTTATATCTACACCTTCTTTTACTAATTCATGCGCCATTAAACTTAATTGGTAAGTGCTATCGTATTCGTTGAAGGGTAGTGCAATTATTACTTTAGCGTTAGAATGTTGAAGCGCTTTTTCAGTTCCATTGTATAGTCTCATTAAACCTGAAGGAGATGGCATCCCGTCACCACCCATAATAACTATTGTACGTGGTGGCACCTCTAATTGATCATCAGTGGCTGCTAAGCCATAATAGGCCCAATAGGGCAGGTTAGTAAACGATAAAATTGTGAATACCACACTAAGGCCGCCTAAAAAGAGCAGGAATTTCTTAATCCAAGATTTTATCTGATTGACCAATAGTTTCGTTTAAGTCAATAAAAGTAAGAAAACTGAATAATTATGAATGATGAATTACTAAAACTCGGTTAAGAGTTAAGAAATTTAATAATTTGTAATTCCCAGATTCGAATTGACTTTTTAGTCTTTCTTCTTAAAATCACCTCTTTTCCAAGCCTGAATGAATTGTGCCCAGGCGATAGGGTTTAGTAAATTGTTAGGTCTGTATTGACCTGCAAAGTAAAGTTGGTTTGCTCGTTGCTGATTTTGAAATTTAAAGTTTAAGCTTCCATTCATGGGCATTGCAGCTGCTTTATCGGCCATTAAATCTTCACTTAAATTTCTACGCATTATTTCAAGATCATCATCAGGTAGGTCTAACGCTAGAAAAGCTTCTTTAAACTGAGCAGGCGTGGGCCACGGGAAAATCTCAACTTCATCTAATTCAACCGTGTCTCGTAGCATACTATGAATTAAGGAGTATCTATTTCCTTCTAAATCGTCTGGTACAATGAAGTCTGAATCTTTAAACCCGATTGATGAAAAAATTAATGTGTCGTTCGGTTGTGCAACAAAACTGAAATAACCATAGTAATCAGAAGTAGTTCCTCTAGAGGTGTTTTTTACCATGATGGTGGCAAATGGAACAGGGGATAAGCTATCCATTGTAACAACAACACCTGAAAATTGAATTAAATTGTTACTTTCTTCTTGTGCCCATGTTGCGCTTAACGTAAGAAAAGCGAATAGAAAGAAATAAACCTTTTTCATTGTTTCAAAAATAAGTGCTGATTTTTAAATAGGAATGTAAAAAATGTTAACGAACAAAATCTGCTTCATAAACTGACTTATTGCCAACTTCATCCTTTACCAATAACTTAAATGTATGATTTCCTTTGGTAACCTTATCATCAAAATAATAGCTCAATTTATCATTTTTAGCGTCGTAAGCCATTAACACCCATTTCCCGTCGACAGTGCCTCTGTACGAGCCTATACCGGAAAGGTTGTCAGTAATTTTCATAGTAATCGACCATTTATTAGTCATGTTTGCGTTCGGATATATATTAATTGGAGTAATTATAGGTGCAACAGTGTCTAATGCTATAGCATAACCTCCAAAACTCCTCGTTCGAACAGAAATATTATCTCCACTCCAAACTCCCCCTTCAGCGTACCATGAGCGTTTATCGGTTGTATTCACAATTAATGCCTTACTTTTCTGGTAGGGTGTTAAACCTTTGTTTTTTATAGCCACTGTCATATTCTTGTGAATAGGCGTAAAGTGATTGTGCAACCAATAAACAGGGCTGACAGTTTTTGAAGTTCCTTCTGTCTCACTGTATTCAAAATAAGTGTCTTCATACAATACACCCTTAGGAATGTTTAAAAGGAGATTAGGCCGCAACAAGGTGTTTTTTTGATGGTAAGGCATGAAGGTGATGTCTTTTTCATCTTTTGAAGATAAATTGGCTTGAATTTTAAAGTCAACACTTTGAACTGTGAATAATACCGTAGAATTGTTTTCGTTGAGATCACTTACAGTGTATTTTATCTTATGTTCCTTCCCATCAGAAACATTGATTTCGCCACTTTTCTTTTTATAAATTCTCAACTGATTGCCTTCTTGTACAAAGCTTTTTTGAATTCGTCTTCTCGTTTTTCTATATGTTTCAAAATCGATGTGCGAATTAATATAACGACCTTCATGAAATGCAAATTCATCTATTTGTTGCTCAAAGATTAATTCATCATTGTGTTTCAATTGAATGTTGTGAAGTCCATATTTGTTTGATGTACCACTCATTCGGTCAACTGTCTCAATTCCAAAGCCAACTATTCCTTGAACTTTTATTGTGCTTTTCAGTGGAATTGAGTAGGAACCATTGGCGCCCCTTGCTACAAATCGCTGCGGTTGGTTACTTCCATTCACGTAAGAGGTATCGTTAAGCGGGTAAATGGTAACGGCATAAATGTCTGGCTTAACTCGGTCGGTAACGCTAAACCCAAAAAACAATGGGTTCATAGGGTGCTCATTAGTTGTATTCCGAATTTCGAAATGTAAATGAGGCCCACCGGAGCCTCCTGAGTTTCCAGAATAAGCAATGAGTTCTCCTTTTTTAACGTGCATAGAAAAAGGAGTAGGAAATAATTCCACCTCAAATTCTTCTTTCTTGTATTGAAAATCCTCAACTACTTGATGTATTTTATCGTTATATTTTTGCAAGTGACCATAAACTGAAGTGAAGCCGTTAGGATGATTAATGTAAATAGCAGTGCCATAACCATATGGAGATACTTTAATTCTACTCACATAACCATCTGCAATAGCGTATACATTTTGTCCTTCGACCCCTTGTGTTTTAATATCTAACCCGGCATGAAAATGATTCGATCGCAATTCTCCAAAATTTCCTGATAAAAACAGAGGAATGTCTAAAGGGGACCGAAAATAGTTCGTAACAATTTCTTGAGAAAATAAAATTAAACTATTGATTGTTAGTATTGTAAAAAGAAAAAATTGAGTCATATAAGAAATGTAAATAAGATTTACGCTAAAAGAACAAAGATAACAGCCTGTGGAAATAAAAGTGGAAAAGTGTTCAAGAAGTTATACAGTTACTTGAAAAAAGTATTAGCTTTGTTCTAAGTCTTTTTAGTAGAATTATAATAACAAGAATGGGTAGTTTTTCTGATGATTTTTTAAGGTTAGAGCAAAATGTTCGGCTATTAATTCAGAAAAATAAACAATCGGAGCAAAGTTTAAGTAATTTTAGAAAGGAGCTTGAAGAGTTGAAAGAGAAGTCAATTATTCAAGAAAAGGAGATAGAAGAGTTGGTGGAAAAGAATAAAATTTTACGAATTGCAGGCGGTTCAAACGAAGGGAGTTCACGTGAAGTTAAATTTAAAATCAACGAAATAGTACGGGAAGTAGATAAGTGTATCGCTCAACTAAACCAATAAATTATCCGTGAAGGATCTATCTATAAAAGTGAATATCGCAGGGAGAATGTACCCTCTAACCGTTCAGCAGAGCGAAGAAGAGAACATTCGAAAAGCAGTAAAAGCCATTGATGAAATGGTGAGAGACTATGAGCAAAACTATGCTGTAAAAGACAAACAAGATTTGTTGGCCATGGTAGCATTGCAGTATGCAACGCAAGCTTTAGAGCTCAATGATAAAAGCACTACTATAGATAAAGGTTTAAACGACCAATTGAAAGTGTTGAACGGTTTAATATTGGAAGTTCTTTAAATAAAAGCAGAAACTTGTCGACGTAGTCGACATTAAAACCCTGCCCGTACAGTTTGTTATCGTTTGGTAAACTCAACGTTTTAATTACCTTGGGTTTTACTTAGTGGTGAAGAAAACAGGCCTTTAATTAGCCCCAATTTATTGGGAGGATTCTCCTTTGGGAGGACGTTGGAAGTTTGATTTATCCGGAAAACCCTAATCCTTATATTTAGGAGTTTACTCAGAATAACAAAATGTGCGGGTTTTTTTATACAACTAAATTAAAAATATGGATATCGTAAGTATTGTTATAGGTCTAATAGTAGGAGCTGCCGTTGGTGTGGGAATTGCTATAGCTATTATAAAAAAGAGCAATGAGAAGAAGGCGAATACTATCGTTGAAGAAGCTAAAGCAGAAGCTGAAGTTATTAAGAAGGACAAAATTTTACAGGCTAAGGAAAAGTTTTTGAGCTTGAAAGAAGAGCATGAAAAAGTAATTGCAAGCAGGGAGCGTAAAGTTGTTGATGCAGAAAACAGAGTAAAGCAAAAAGAAACTTCACTCAACAATAAATTGCATGAAAACAATAAAAAGGACAAGGATTTAAAAGCTTTAAAAGAGAGTTTAGATAAAAAGTTAGAAGTTGTTGATAGTCGACAAGTTGAGTTAGATAAAAACTTTCGAAAACAAGTAGAAATGCTTGAAAAGACGGCTGGCTTATCAGCTGATGAGGCAAAATCTCAAATGGTAGAGGTACTGAAGGAAGAGGCCAAAACAGACGCAATGGCTCACATTAAAGACACCATTGAAGAAGCAAAGATTAACGCCAACATGGAGGCTCGTAAAATTGTTATTCAATCTATTCAAAGAGTAGCGACCGAGCAAGCTATTGAAAATTCAGTTTCAATTTTCAACATTGAGTCTGACGATATGAAAGGCAGAATCATTGGTCGTGAAGGTCGAAACATTAGAGCACTAGAAGCTGCTACCGGTGTTGAAGTGATTGTAGATGATACTCCTGAAGCAATTATTCTTTCCTGTTTTGATCCTGTAAGGAGGGAAACAGCGCGATTGGCATTACACCAATTGGTTTCCGACGGAAGAATTCACCCAGCTAGAATTGAAGAAGTAGTTCGAAAAACTAAGAAATCACTAGAGGATGAGATTGTAGACATTGGAAAAAAGACCTGTATCGATCTAGGTATTCACGGTTTACATCCAGAATTGCTGCGAATGGTTGGTAGAATGAAGTATCGTTCATCTTATGGTCAAAACCTTTTACAACACAGTAGAGAAGTGGCCAACCTTTGTGCTACTATGGCTGCTGAACTTGGATTAAATGTAAAAATGGCAAAGAGAGCAGGACTATTACACGATATTGGTAAAGTGCCTGACGATGAGCCAGAATTGCCACATGCTTTGTTAGGAATGAAACTGGCTGAAAAGTACAAGGAAAAACCAGAGGTTTGTAATGCTATTGGTGCTCACCATGACGAGATAGAAATGGCCTATTTAATTTCACCAATTGTACAAATTTGTGATTCTATTTCTGGTGCAAGACCCGGTGCAAGAAGAGAAGTGGTAGAGTCTTATATTAACAGAATTAAGGAGCTTGAAACTTTGGGTATGTCTCACAATGGGGTAGAGAAAGCCTATGCCATACAAGCAGGAAGAGAATTAAGAGTAATTGTAGAATCTGAGAAAATAAGTGACATGGAAGCAGATAAAATCTCTTTCGACATTGCACAAAAAATTCAATCAGACATGACGTACCCAGGTCAGGTAAAAGTGACAGTAATTAGAGAGAAAAGAGCGGTGAACATCGCCAAGTAATAGAAGAATTAATTTATATGGTGAAACCCTTTTGTAATTTGCGTTAGTGCGCAAAGCAAAAGGGTTTTTACTTTTAACGAATTACCTTAAAAGGACATTTTATAAGAGAAGAATTGGTTTTTTAGGACAATCCTATCGTAGAAATTGAATCAACTGATTTTAAGAATTTCAAATTCTATGGCTCTCTGTTGTGCAAGGACTTGGCCATCATCTGATTTTACCAATTAATTCCACCTCAAACCAACTCTCTATATAGTTTAAGGTTTTATGGTCCTGCGTTAGTAATACTTCTTCTTCAGCCAAAATGAAACTTTGACCAACAATATTAATGCAGGAACTTCTACTAAAGGGCCGATAACTCCAGCAAATGCTTGACCAGAATTTATTCCGAAGACAGCAATAGCAACAGCTATGGCTAATTCAAAATTATTGCCTGCCGCAGTAAAGGCTACTGATGCACTTTGATCATAACTAGCGCCTATGGATTTCGTAACAAAGAATCCAATAACGAATATGATGGCAAAGTAAATCAATAATGGAACTGCAATAAGTAAGACATTCATTGGTATTTCAATGATTAAGTCGCCTTTTAAAGAAAACATAACAACGATGGTAAACAACAAGGCAATTAATGTAATAGGAGATATCTTAGGAATGAATTTCTGGTTATACCAATCAGGGCCCTTCATTTTTACCAATATCTGACGGCTTAAAATTCCTAGGGCAAAGGGAATTCCTAAATAAATTGCGACACTCTCGGCAATGGTGCCAATCGATACATCTACAATTGCACCTTCAAAACCAAAATAGGGAGGAAGAATGGTAATGAATAGCCAAGCATAAAAGCTATAGGCAAAAACTTGAAAAACACTGTTTAATGCAACTAAACCTGCTCCATATTCTGAATTTACATCTGCCAATTCATTACAAACCAAGACCATAGCAATACAATGCGCTAACCCAATCAGGATTAATCCGACCATGTATTCAGGATGGCTACCCAAAAATGCAATTGCCAGTACAAACATTAACATTGGTCCAATAACCCAGTTTAAAAGCAACGAGATAGAAAGCAGGTTTACATTTTAAAAAACCTTTGGTAAGAGTTTAAAATTTAATTTTGAAAGGGGTTGATACATCATTAGAATTAAACCAACTGCAATAGGAATGTTCGTACTTCCCGAGCTCGTTGAGTTAATTACGTTAGGGAAAGAAGGCAAGAAGTATCTTAATGCAACACTTAGGGCCATTGCAACAAAAAGCTATATGTTAGGTTGCGATCTAGGAAACCTAATTTTTTAGTACGCATGGCTCTTTTTGATTTGAGAGAAAACATAATGTAATTCTGTAGCTATAATCATGCTCGTTTCAAGGTATTTATCGCCTTGTATTTCGGTGTCATCAAAAGCTTTCGGATCTTTATACGGCAAGCTAATTCGTTGGTCAGCGCCAAAAATAAAAGGGCAATCTTCAGCTGCTTGCCAGCAAGTCATTATTGCTGTAAACGCCGACGAAGGGTTGAACACATGATCTATTTCTTTTGAAAATCCAATTATAGGCTGCTCGTTTTCATCGAATTTAATCGCGTAAACGGGGTTGGTCTCATTCGATAATTTCTCAACTTCAAAACCTGTTTTTTCTAGGGTTTCAATCACCTTTGGAAAAAGTGCCGTAGCTTGAGTTCCGCCAGAGTAACAAGCGGCATCAATGTTAAAATAGTTGGCTATTGTTTGTGCCCAAATTTGAGTGAAATGACTTCTTCTTGAATTATGAGTGCAAATAAAATTTAATCGAATAGTCAGTTTAGAGTCTATTTGCTGCTGAATAGAATCTATTAGTACTTCAAGAACTTCTCGACGTTTGGCAGAAATAGTTTGAATGTCAAGTTCGTTTATAAAAGACTCTATTCGATTAAAAATGGGCAATTTGTTTTATTTTTCAGTTTACACAAGTAGTAAATTTCACCTTTTTTAAATCATCGAATGTTATGAAATTCTTACTAATGCTAAACGTAGTATTGAGATTAACATACTTTTTATTCGTTCCAAATTCTCCAGCTTTCTTCCGCTTGTATTTTTAGCATCGATAGGCCATTCAAGGCAATTGCTCCTTGTTGTTTAGCAATCTTCAACAAGCTACTTTCTATTGGATTGTATACCAAATCATACACCAAATGTTTTGTTCCAATTGCACTGGTATCTATTGGAATGATTTCATTTATGTTTGGAAATGTTCCCAACGGCGTGCAATTGATTAAAAAACGAAATGATTCGATAGAGCTACGATCTAAGTCACCATAACTAATTTCTTTTTCTGAAGAGGGGATTCTGCTTACAAAGTAATAAGGTATTCCAATTGACTTCAAAACATAAGCAATGGCTTTAGAAGCACCACCTGTTCCAAAAATTAGCGCTCTTGTATGATTAGGGTCGAGAAAGGGTTTAATGCTATTTCTAAACCCAATTACATCCGTATTGCATCCTTTTAAGCTTCCGTCCTTTTTAATTTGAACGGTATTTACTGCACCTACTTCTTTAGCAATAGAGTCCAAGTCAGTTAAATAAGGAATAATTGCTTCTTTGTAAGGTATGGTGACATTTAGCCCTGAAAGATTTTTGTTTTGAGCGATAAGTTCTGTGAAATTTTCAATCGATTCTATTTCAAAATTGATGTATTCTGCATCAAGTATATTGTCTTTGCTAAACTTTTCGGTAAAATACTCTACTGAGAAGGAGTGAGTTAGTTTTCGCCCTAATAGTCCGTAACGCTTCATGAAGCGCTTTCTTTTTTCTGAGCGAAAAGTTCTAAGCCAAAAATAAGAGCAAAACCTGCTACAGCTAAGAGCACTGCAAATAATACCTGAGGTTCGGCAATTTCGAGGTTTGCCGGCAATACGTTTTCTTGTAGTTTTGGAACTACCTCACCATGCCGATCAATCATAGTTTCCAAGGTGTTTTTCCATGGCCAAATCTTGTTTAAAGAACCAATCATAAAACCTGTAAGCAGCGCAATGGTAAGGTTAAAGTGCTTTTTTAGCATATAGGAAAGGAAATGGCTAAAACTGAGTAATCCAGTAATGCAGCCTAAACCAAAAGTAATGATGACACTAAATTTAAAATCGCTTAGCGCTTCAATAACGTAGGCATACTTTCCTAAAAGTACCAGGATAAACGCTCCTGAAATACCGGGTAAAATCATAGC
The DNA here is from genome assembly GCA_047627915.1 of Vicingaceae bacterium. Lineage (GTDB taxonomy): Bacteria > Bacteroidota > Bacteroidia > Flavobacteriales_E > Vicingaceae > NORP294. The sequence goes on along the minus strand of JBLHTZ010000045.1, from coordinate 9,096 downwards.
GCAAATGGCTAGCATTCCGGCAATAAAAACAAACCAAAGGTCTGTAGGCGTTTCAGCGGGTCCTAAACTTGTCAGTAAAAAAACAGAAACTGTACCGAGCAAAAGAGCAAGAACACTTTTAACATTCCATTTACTTACTTGTTTACCAATGAAGTAAACAGAGGCTATAATTAATCCAAAAAAGAAAGACCAAAGTAATATAGGGTGCTCGACTAATGCGTATTTGATAAATTTTACAAGAGACAAAAGGCTAACGGCAATACCTCCGAAGAGTGCCACTAAGAAATTTCCATTCACATGCTCCCAGGTGGCTTTTATGCCGTCATTTTTGAGAACAAATAGGGCAGAGCTAAATGATTTTAAAGAATTTAGAAACTCTTCGTAAATACCAGCAATTAATGCGATTGTCCCACCTGAAACACCTGGAACAATGTCTGCCGCACCCATAGCCATTCCTTTCAAGCCAATAACCAAGTAATCTTTTTTTGATCTACTCATTAAAGTTGTGTGTATGCCTCAATTCCTCCATTACAAGAGTATATTTTACAGTTATCCAACTCTTTAGAAAGATGGTAGGCAACTGCTCTCGAACGCTTACCGGATTTACATATTAGATAGATGTCATTATTATCCTTTAGCTCATCTAAATGGGAAAGTACTTTACCCATTGGAATATTTTGGCCGCCAATATTTGAATCTTCATATTCATATTCTTCTCTCACATCAAGTAGAAAAGCCTTTTTGTTCAGCTCTACTTCAGCTTTAAAAGCTTTTGCCTCAAGTTCTACAAATTTCATTTTATACTCTTTTTTGCAAGGTCTTCAGGTAAAAAATCATGAAACGTATCTCCTCTCAATCCAATTCTTAACGTTTCTAAAGGAATCACTTCATCGTAACCAATATTTCCTAAGTTCACATTGGTACCAAACTGCTTAATGAACCAAACTTGCTGTGGTTTTTTCGGAGCTTCCCAAAGAATACTTTCTGAAGGCACTTTTGCGATGATCTTATTTACCAAAGCTACATGAGCTGTGCCATTCGGTCGATATATCCCAACATTTCCACTTTCTCTGGCCTCTGCAATCACTTTCCAAGCACCGGCCTCTAATTCTGAAGACATCATTTTAATCCATTTACTTGGACTAATTAAGATCCCTTCTTCCTTAGATCCAACTTCTGAAAGTACAGTGAAATCTTTACTTAACTCGCTTATGTATCCGCATTTAAGGTCATGATCAAGCTCAATTGAACCGTCAGAAACCTCTACTGTTTTGAGATTCAATTTAATCAACAAGTCTCTATACTCATCAAACATTCCACGAATAATAAAAGCTTCGAAGAGTGTACCACCAAGGTATACTTTCATCCCTGCTTTGTGGTATATTTCGATTTTTCGTTCTAAGTCTTTTGTGACGTAAGAGGTTCCAAAACCCAACTTGACTAAGTCTGTTAAATGAGCGCAACAATCAACAAAGTTCTCAGCTTGTCTCCAGCTAAGTCCTTTATCCATCATCATAGTTAAACCAGAGTCTCTAGGAGACGTTGTTCTGTGAGGAATGTGTGGTAGGTTAAAATTCATGTGTTATTTTTTGTAATACTCTAATAAGTCAATTACTTGAGGATGGTACTTTGCCTTGTTATAAGCTTCAAATAGGGCATCCTTCTCTTTATAGTGATTTTTTAACGCCACATCTAAGTAAAACATAGCGTTTATAATATCTCCTTTTTGCAATAAAAATGCTACAAAATTATACAATAACTTACCATTTTTAGGTTGGTTTCGGACTCCTAAAACGAAATAATTCATTGCTTCTTCTAAGTTGTTCATTTCCTTGCACGTATTCGCTAAATCAATTAAAATAGAGTCGTTTTCTGGATCTAAGTCGTACACGGTTTCAAAAGCTTCTAATGCCTCCGTATGAAACCCCAATTCAGTTTGAACTTCACCTAAGAGGTAAAAATACTCAGGATTAAATTCATCTAATTTAATCGCTTTCCTAACGTATGATATTGCATCTAATTCTTTTTCCATTTCGAAGTAACAAGCTGCAATGCCATACCAAGAATCTGCTAAATACTCGTCAAATGATATTGCCTTCTTGTAAAAAGAAATTGCTTTGGTGTACTCTTCAAGTTTCTCAAAACTTTCTGCCATATAATGATAACAAAGTGCATCTTCTGTATCAAACTTCAACGTTTCGTTAAAAACAAGAAGTGCTTCTTCATATTTCTTTTGCTGATTTAGACAGTGTGCTTTATTGAAGTACGCAGATGAAAAATCTTCTTTAATTGCTATTGCAAAATCATAACAATCAATTGCTTTTTCAAATAAATCTAATTTAGAATATGTTATACCTAGATTATACCATCCTATATATGAATATGGAGTTCGATCTACAAAGGCTTGAAAGTAGTCCTTACCTTCTTCCATTCTTTCAGAAACATCAAAACAAAAGCCTAACTCATATAAGGCGGTTTCGTTTTCTGTGTTTTCAAGTAAGATTTCCTTTAAAAACTCTATAGCTTCGTCGTGCTTATCCATGTTTTCATACTCGAAAGCTAATTGTAGAAGGATGTCTTCTCGTTCATAACGTTCAGAAAAGCTAAGCGCCTTTTTATAATTCTCAATCGCTTTTTCAGATTTCCGTAATTGGCTAAATATACCGGCCTTTGTATAAAACAAATCAAAGTTGAATGGCTCTATGGCTTCTGATTGTTGTAAAAATTTCAATGCCTCTTGAGGTTTATGAATACTAGCATACAATTGTGCTACACTAACCAAAAGGGATGCAGATCCAGGATGCTGCTCTAGTGCAGCCTTTGCTACATATAACGATTTCTTAAAATTGCTTTTAGAATTATAAAATTCTAAAAGATTCTCAAACTCTTCTACGTCGAAAAAAAGATTAGTTCTTTCATTCAACATGGACTCAAACCGCTGCACAGTAGCAGTCATATCCATTCCATCTTCAAAAGAAAACTCGTATTCATTTTCCATACCGTTGAACTAATCGCCTCTTAACAAAGATTGTAAAAATAAAAGATTGGCAAAGGTCGGTTAAGTATTATTATTCACAAAGAAATTAACAAGAATAACTGCGAATTATGAAAAGAGTTTCGATTGAATTATTTTAATAACTCGTTGTTTAATGAACATAAATGGACTTCAAAATGGCTAATTTTGAACCAAATTTAAATCGTAGATGACATTAATTAAATCAATATCAGGGATTAGAGGTACAATTGGAGGTGAAGTAGGTGAAAATTTAACGCCAGAAGACATTGTGAAGTTTGCATCTGCTTATGGTCAATGGTTAAAAAATAGAAATGAGGCAAACACAACTTTAAAAGTTGTTATTGGCCGAGACGCAAGAATAAGTGGAGAAATGCTAAACCACTTAGTTGTTGGAACATTACTTGGTTTAGGAATCAACGTTTTGGACATTGGTTTATCAACTACCCCTACGGTTGAAATAGCTGTTCCTATGGAAAATGCGAATGGAGGAATTATTTTAACGGCAAGCCATAATCCAAAAGAGTGGAATGCATTAAAGTTATTGAATGAAAAAGGTGAATTTATTTCGGCAGAAGATGGGGAAAATTTATTAAAAATTGCTGAAAGTGGTGCTATTAAATACCAAACTGTAAGTAAGCTAGGTAGTTATTCTACGAACGATTCCTATTTTGATAAACACATTCAACATGTGTTAGATTTAGCTTTAGTAAACAAAGACGCAATTGCCAAAAAGAACTTTAAGGTTGTTATTGATTGCGTAAATTCAACAGGAGGTATTGTTTTACCAATGTTATTAAAAGCTTTAGGAGTTAATGAAGTCATCGAATTATATTGTGAGCCAACTGGGAACTTCCCTCACAACCCTGAACCTTTACCTGAGAACTTAACTGAAATTTCAGCGGCAGTTATCAAGCACAATGCCGATTTAGGAATTGTAGTTGACCCAGATGTTGATCGATTGGCATTGGTGTCTGAAGATGGAGAAATGTTTGGTGAAGAGTATACATTAGTTGCTGTTGCTGATTATGTTTTAAATCATACTAAAGGTTCTACGGTAAGCAATCTTTCATCAACTAGGGCCTTACGTGATGTTTCCGAGAGTAATAACTGTGAGTATTTTGCATCAGCAGTAGGAGAGGTTAATGTTGTGACTAAGATGAAAGAGGTAAATGCAATCATTGGTGGAGAAGGAAACGGCGGGGTGATATATCCTGCTTCTCATTATGGAAGAGACGCCTTGGTTGGAATCGGTTTATTCTTGTCGCATCTAGCAACGTTTAATGGTAAAACGAAGAAAGCTTGTTCTGAATTAAGATCTACTTACAATTCGTATTTTATTTCAAAAAACAAGATCGAATTAACCCCTGAAATTGACGTAGATAATATACTTTCCAAGGTACATGAAAAGTATAAGAAGCAACCGGTGAACACAATTGATGGAGTGAAAATTGAATTTGATAAAGAATGGGTTCATTTGAGAAAATCCAATACTGAACCAATTATTAGAATATATTCTGAAAGTGAATCTGAAACAACTGCAAATCATCTCGCTATGAAAATTATTTCAGACATTAAGGAAATTATTAAATCCTAACCTAGAAATAGATGAATAACATTTATTTAGACAATGCGGCAACAACACCTGTTGACCCTCGAGTAGTTGAAGCAATGATTCCGGTATTAAGTGAAAATTTCGGAAATCCCTCATCTATCCATGCTGACGGCAGAGTAGCGAGAAGTATTATAGAGAAATCGCGGAAAAAAGTTGCAGCATTTTTTAATGCGAGCCCATCTGAGTTTTTCTTTACCTCGGGAGGGACAGAAGCAGATAATATGATATTACGGTGCTGTGTGGAAGATTTAGGTGTTAACCACATCATTACATCGGGGCTAGAGCATCATGCGGTACTGCATACTGCGGAAGAATTAAGAGATGAAAAAGGAGTTAAATTAAGTTTAGTAAATGTTTGCAATAAAGGAAAAGTTGATCTAAATCACTTGGAAGAATTACTGATGCAAGGAGGTAAAGTCTTAGTGAGCTTGATGCATGCTAACAATGAAATTGCGACTAAATTACCGCTAAAAGAAGTTGGAGAGTTGTGCGCAAAATACGATGCTTTCTTTCATTCTGATACGGTCCAAACAATGGGACATTATGCGTTTGATTTTAATGAATTAAATATACATTTTGCAACCTGTGCAGCGCATAAATTTCACGGTCCTAAAGGAATTGGTTTTTTATATATGAGTAGTGATGTTCAGTTAAAACCCATGATTACCGGAGGGGCTCAGGAACGTAATATGAGAGCAGGAACTGAAAATATTTATGGAATTGTAGGATTAGCAAAGGCATTAGAAATTGCTTATGATGATTTGGAAGGGCATCAATCAGAGATTCAAGGATTAAAGTCATATATGATCAAAAGGTTGAAAGAAGAAGTTCCGGGCATTGTTTTTAACGGCGATTCAGAATCAACAAGTTCGCTTTATACTGTGCTAAACGTGTGCTTTCCTAATTCTGACGTGGATGAAATGTTCTTGTATCATTTAGATATTGAAGGCATAAGTGTCTCAGGAGGTAGCGCTTGTTCTTCAGGATCAAATATTGGCTCACATGTCCTTAGAGGTATTAACTCGCCAATGGACAGGCCATCTGTCCGTTTTTCTTTTGGGCGTTTTAATACTAATTCGGATGTTGATCGAACGGTGGAAGTATTGGCTAATATTTATAATAAATAAGGATGAAGATTACGGTACTCGGAAGCGGAACATCGCAAGGAGTTCCTGTCATTGGCTGCGATTGCCCCGTTTGCCAATCCACAGATAAAAAAGACTACCGCAGGAGATGTTCCATTTTGGTAGAAAACGAGAACTCTACCATTGTTATCGATACTGGGCCTGACTTTAGAGAGCAGATGCTTCGTGCAAATGTGAAGAAATTAGATGCTGTTGTATTTACACATGAGCATAAAGATCATGTAGCAGGTTTAGATGATGTTAGAGCCTTTAACTTCATGAACAATGGTAAAGAAATGGAAGTGTATGCCACGAAAAGGGTTCAAACTGCGCTAAAACGAGAATTCGAATACATATTTGCTGCTAATACATATCCGGGTGTACCAAAAATACATTTAAATAATATCGGTGAAGAAGCATTCAAAGCAGGAGGATTCTTACTTGAGCCAATTAACGTTATGCACTATAAACTGCCTGTTAAGTGTTTTCGTATTGGTGACTTTGCCTATGTTACTGACGCTAATTATATCAATGACTCTGAAAAGAAAAAGCTAAAAGGTGTAAAATATCTTATCATAAATGCATTACGAAGAGAGAAGCATCTTTCTCATTTCAATTTGGCTGAAGCATTAGAATTAATTCAAGAAATCAACCCTAAACAGGCGTATTTAACGCACATTAGCCATCTCATGGGTAAACATTCTGAAACCGAGAAGGAATTGCCTTCAAATGTTAGGATTGCTTACGATGGTTTAACCTTCGATGCTTAATCTACCCATACAAAAGCTTTTGTTTCGTTTCCTATTCGTAAAAAGTAAGTTCCTGACTTTTGGTTACTTCGTATAATTTCCAAATATTTTGTGTAACGAATAACTTTTGCATTTACCTTTTTCCCATTTACATCAAGTACCTCGATTACGCTATTTGAAGTCTGCTTTAATTCTACTCTTATATTTTCATTGGCGGGGTTAGGATATAAATTTCCAATTGAACCGAGGCTTACATTTTCTAGTTCTGTTGCTAATGGAGTGATTTCAACATTCATCAAAAAGTCTTGTGTTAGCTTGTCTCTGTACTCTGACCAACTGCCAAAAATTATTTCATAAGTCTGTTGAGATGCGGGAGGACTAAAACTTCTACCTAAATTGACAGTAGCGCCATCCATCAACCAATACAAATAAACACCACCACTGTTAACTACTATTGGAGTTGTTAAAGGCACTCTGTTATATGCACCTATTGCAATTGTATTTGCCGCAATAAAGGTCGAATCTAAAACCGTTCCTTGCCCGGCTTGTCTGCCATTATCATCTAATATTATACTGTGAAATCCAGAAGCAGGAGTTCCCGTTGTTGTAATGTAATAATTTGCAGCAACAATTCTAGCAGGGTAGTAGGGTGGTTCAATATAGACTCCACACCCACCATTCCCTCCAGACCAGCCAATTCCAGCACCGCTGAGCCCATCGGTATAATCTAAAACAATTGGAGACTGTGTTGTATCTACCACTTTTAGTAAAAACTCACTGGTATCATTTGTAACAGCAGCATCGCCTGACACTCTTGACACAAAGGTTCTAACTATGAACTTTCCAGCTACGTTCGGGGCAAAATTCCCGAACGACTTTGTAGAGTCGTCTCCAGGTTGCAAGGAATCTATACTCTGAGTAGCACTAAATGCAGTGAGTCCTGAAGGGGCGATAATTCTAGTACTTACTGTTATGCTAGAGTTAATATTTTGATTTCCATTATTCTTTATTGAGGCTGTTGGTGTAAAGTTTCTATTCAAAGCTAAGAACTTAGCACCATTCCCCGGGTTGTCAATGTAGTCCACGGCAACATCAGTTATTGATTGGATAATAGTTGGATATTCAAATCGAATACTGGTGCTATCTGTTGGGAAAGTAGTCCCTCTGTAATATTGCAAGCCATCATTGCCTGTGCTATTCTCAATTCCTATGCTAAGAAAGTTATTCACGTAGGTTGGATCCGGCAAACCCAATTGTTTTTTGTAATTAATCGTGATGGATGAATCTTGTTTATTTAGTATAATTTGGAACGTATTTTCACCCCCAAATTGACTGGTATTGTTAATCCAGAATGGAGCCTTTTCGAAGGTAATACAAATGGTATCACCATGATTATAAAAATAACAAGATCCTGGATTTCCGGTTCCTGCAAATGACAAGTCGGTTAAGAGCGGTGCTATAAAGTGGTTAGCACCTGAGGTTTGAGGAATAATTGGAAATTGAGCATTTGTTGAAGCTATGTTTGCAGGAGCAAATGAAATATATCCGTTAGAGCCAATGTATAAATTTGTTGGATTTCCTGAGTAATACGGGAACCCTGAAATGGAATATGGACCAACGAAATTATCATCTGTAAGTCCTGTTATTATTGTTCCTATTTGTGATATTTCGAACCATTGAAAACTTGGGCCAGTAGGATTAGTAGAGGATTTATAAGTGTATCCGAAATTATCAGGACCTCCACTTGTGGCTTGGGAAAATGAAATAATGGTTGTTACAAGTAAAAAAGAAGTTAATATACTTTTCATAATAGTCAGTTTTTGAACAGTATGAAGGTATAAAAAAAATGGATTACTTATATATTTTAATCCATTTAAAATTTCACCCTACCGATTAAAAGAGATTATTAAGGGGCTCCACATCTTTTCGTAATTTCGAGAATCTAAAAAAAATTAACTTTATGAAAAAAAGAATTGTACTTGCCGTGAGTGCCCTGTTTGCTTTCGGGAGTAGTTATGCTCAGATGCAATCCAATAAGATTGATTTTATTGAATATGATCTTGACAATGGAATGCATGTTATTTTACATCAAGACAAATCGACACCAATAGTTGCAGTATCTGTATTATACCATGTTGGGTCAAAAAATGAAGATCCTAGTAGAACAGGATTTGCTCATTTTTTTGAACATTTATTATTTGAAGGTTCAGAAAATATTGAAAGAGGTGAATTTTTTAAAATAGTTCAGGGCAATGGAGGAGTTTTAAATGCCAATACTTCTTTTGACAGGACTTATTATTTTGAAATACTTCCTTCAAATCAACTAAAACTAGCATTGTGGCTAGAGTCTGAAAGGTTATTGCAAGCTAAAATTGATCAAGAGGGAGTAGAAACGCAAAGAGGTGTTGTAAAAGAAGAGTTGAAGCAACGCAACGAAAACACTCCCTACGGAACAATCTTAAATGAGACGTTTGGTCATGCATTTGTTGAACATCCTTATAGATGGACTCCAGGAGGCTCTCCAGAATACATTAATAAAGCTGAATTATCGGAATTCATGGATTTTTATAATACTTTCTACGTTCCAAACAATGC
>JBLHTZ010000044.1:0-20330 GCA_047627915.1 Vicingaceae bacterium | reverse complement strand
AAAACACGAAGAACAATGGAGGGGTTATGGCAAACCCACAAACAAGTAGCTCAATGACACCGATGGACGAACTGGATCCTTCTTTGTTTTTTGTGATAGATCAAATGGAGGTGGGAGATATTTCTAAGCCAGTCATTATTAGTGACCCTCGTTCAAAACCCGGTTACCGAATAGTAAAAGTTATAAAGCGAACTGAGCCACATAGAGCAAGTCTTGAAAAGGATTATCAAAAAATAAAATCTGCTGCCTTAGCTGAAAAGGAGCAAGAAGTACTTCAAGATTGGATTAAGAATAATATTACTAAGACCTATATGAGGCTTAATATGGAGTATTGCAACAACTGTGAATTTCAGCAAGCTTGGATCGAAAATAGCGCAAAATAATATGAAACAATATAATTCAGATGCAGAAGCGGTTGACGCTTTAGTCCAGAAATACAATGAATTGAATCAAGAAATTGGGAAAGTAATTGTAGGACAGAAGGACGTAGTTAAAAACTTATTGATTTCAATTTTTAGCAACGGGCATTGTTTACTTGTTGGAGTTCCTGGATTGGCAAAAACTCTTTTGGTAAACACTGTTTCAGAAGCGCTAGGCTTGAGCTTTAACAGAATTCAGTTTACTCCAGATTTAATGCCTTCTGACATTATTGGATCTGAGATATTAGATGAATCTAGAAATTTTAAGTTTATACCTGGACCACTTTTCTCGAACTTGATCTTAGCGGATGAGATCAACAGAACTCCTCCTAAAACACAATCTGCTTTATTAGAAGCCATGCAGGAGAAGAGAATTACAACTGCAGGAAAAACCTATGAATTGCCAAAACCATTTTTCGTTTTAGCAACGCAAAACCCGATTGAACAAGAGGGAACATATCCGCTTCCTGAAGCACAATTAGACCGATTTATGTTTAACATTTGGTTAGACTATCCAAATTTAGAGGATGAAGTGAACATTGTAAAATCGACAACTACTAACTATTCAGCGTCAGTAAATAATGTCATGAATGGAGATGAGATTATGTTTTTCCAGCAATTGATTCGTAAAATACCGGTTCCTGATAATGTGTTGGAGTACGCAGTGAAGTTAGCTGCTAGTACAAGACCAAATACTGCGAACTCTCCACAAATGGTAAATGATTTTTTAAGTTGGGGAGCAGGACCAAGAGCCTCTCAATTTTTGGTTGTTGGGGCAAAATGCCATGCAGCGATAAATGGCAAATATTCTCCAGACATTGAAGATGTTAAAGCTGTTGCAGAGCCAATTTTAAGGCATAGAATCGTGAGAAATTACAAAGCTGAAGCAGAAGGCTATTCTATTGAAAGAATTATTGAGGAACTTCTTTAAGTTGCTCAGCTTCTTCTTTTAATTTGTCGTCAGCAATCTTTTTTTGTTTTTCTGACGCTCTTAGAATTTTTACGGCTTCATTTGGGTTGGCAACGTCTTCCTTTTCAAACGTCTTTTTTGTCACAGTGGTTTCTGTTCTCCCCTTTGGATCAGCCCAAGCAGGAATCACCTCGTTTATAAGTTGCCAGTAGTTTCCTTTCCACTGATAAGCATCGAAAGTAATATCAGCTCCGTAATATTCATAGATCCCTTCTAAATTCGAGCTTGGAGGAGCTAAGTGGCTAAAAGAGATGCGTTCTATTTCTTCTTCAAAATTTAAATTCATGGCATGTTGACCACCAAATTCAAAAATCACCCTAGATTTTACAGATCGATTGTCCCTAAATATCGGGGCTCCGAAGTTGGTTTGGCCAGTTTTATCAAACCACAATACTTCAATGTATTTCTTATTGGTTAGTAGGTCGTTGCCATCCCAAGCTAAGAGGGTGTAAAACGTTTGAAAACGACTTTTAACTGGAACAATTTTATAGTAGAGAGCAGGCAACCAATTGTCTACTCCTAATTGTTGATTTTCTAATGCTTCTTTCTTAAAAATTGAATCTAAGGGCTGAAGAACTTCTAAGGAATTCTCGTTTTTTAACTTTTTAAGAAGTAAGCATTCGTATCGATTGGTTCCATCTAAGTAGGTTATTTCCCAATTAAAAATTCTAAAAGTAGAGTCTGGCGATGTTAGAATGCTAAGACTTTTTACTCGATCAAACGAATAGCGAAAAGCACTCTCCTGAGTTAATGTAAACGAAAGTTCATTTTTTAGCAATTCATTGATGCTGTCTTTTTCGCCTGCTGGTATTTCCTGTAGCACAGCACTAGCTAGAGCTTCTATCTTATCTTGATCTATGTTTTGATTCCCTGATTGGTCAAGGTCGCCTGTTTGAGCTAATAAAAAAAGTGGAGTGCAAAAAAAAAGTGCAATTGTTGATAGAATCCGCATATTCGTAAAGTTAGAATGTTAGCGGATATAAAACAACAATTGCACCGAAATCGTATAAAAGGATTGCACTAAATGTGTAGCGCTTCTTTTTTAGATAATAGGTCTTCTTTAGTTTCGCGTACGTCTGGATCGTCAACACAACAATCTACAGGGCAAACGGCAGCACATTGTGGCTCATCGTGAAATCCTACGCATTCTGTGCACTTATCAGGTACGATATAGTAATAATCAAGGCTTACAGGTTCGTTCTCTGTGTCAGCGCCTATAATGTCTCCTTTTTTAGTTTTGTAATCATTTGAGATTCCTGTTCCGTCAGAAAATCTCCACTCTTCGCCACCTTCGTAAATAGCATTGTTTGGGCATTCCGGCTCACAAGCTCCGCAGTTAATACATTCGTCTGTTATAATAATTGCCATTGAGGTCTATTTTATGTTTGTAATTTTGTACCGAAACCAATGATCGATTCAATTGGTTTAAATTCGAGTGCAAAATTAACGTTTTAAGTATAAAATAGACATGAATCTAGACACTAAAAAATCAACTCTTATTGCGTTAGGAGAATTCTTTAAAGACAGTTTACTTTATTACAAGGATAATAGCTATGTTTTAGAAAATAAGATCCTTGAGCAGGAGGTGATATCAGCTGCTGAATTGGTAGATTTAGTCCATAGTGAAAATGGTTGGTTTACTAAGGATTCTGTGGTTTCAGTGTATGAAGCTTGGGCAAACTCTTTGGAAAAGGATAAAGTGGAAAAATGGTTGTCAAAATATGATCTGGAATCTAATGAGAATTCTAAAGTAGGAGTGATTATGGCAGGTAACCTTCCTTTGGTAGGTTTGCACGATGCTTTATCGGTTATAATAAGTGGAAACGTGCTGCATGCAAAGGTCTCTTCTAAAGATAGAAGTTTGATGATGCTCGTGCTCAAGGTAATCCAAAAATTGATTCCAAATCCTGAGAAAGTGCAATTCGCAGAGAGATTGAAAGACATAGATTACCTAATCGCAACAGGTAGCGACAACTCTGCTCGTTATTTTGATTATTATTTTAAAGACAAGAAACGGATTATTCGAAAGAACAGAACTTCTGTGGCTGTTTTAGATGGCCATGAAAGTGAAGAAGAGTTAAATGGATTGAGCCATGACGTTTTTAGACACTTTGGATTGGGGTGTAGAAATGTAACTAAGCTGTACCTTCCAAAAGGCTATGACTTGGATAATATATTTAAAGCACTCTTTCATTATCAAGAAATTGCAAACCATAATAAATACGCTAACAACTACGACTACAATAAGGCTGTTTACTTATTGAATAAAATAGAATTGATAGAGAATGGCTTTCTGTTGATGAAAGAGGATGAAGGGATTCATTCACCGGTGGGCGTATTATTTTATGAGTTTTACGATACGATTGAGGATGTAAATACAATAATTGAAAACCGGAAAGACGAATTACAATGTGTGGTTTCTAATGCAGCTTTACCGCAAAGAGTACCTTTTGGGAAAGCTCAATCTCCTGAATTGTGGGATTATTCTGATGGAATTGATACCATTGATTTTTTGTTGAATTAACGATCTACTGAAACTCGTAGGCACCTGCATCGGGAATTCCGTCTGAAGAAGGTCTAGTGTTTCCATTCAAATCTTGAGGGATACTATTCCCAATTGTTAAGTTTCCTATGTTTCGAGCTCGGGAATTTTCGTAGAGTTCAAAATCACCAGCATCCTTAAAAATTTCGTTCGGAGGATTTTTTATTATGTTCTGATATTGAGTAGCGTTGGATGTATTTTCATCGGTTTTCAGAATGGAGTTTAGAACGTTTACGTTTACGCTGCCATTGTTAATAACTTCAATGTTAAATTCTGATTCTATGATACCGTAAACAATGGAATTCCGAATAGCTACATTTGGTGTATCCACAAAAATTGTAGCACCTACGGTATAGTTGTTTTTAATAAATACAGCTGGAGTTTCTCTACCGCCTCCGCCTGCATAATTGGTAAAGCTGCAGTGGTCAAACCTCCAATTTCCTAAAGATTGGATTACTGCATTGTACTCTCTACAGTTGGAAACTACTATGTTCTCAGCTGTTAAGTTGAAATAGGCGGAAAGTAAGCCAATGGCTGAGCAATTTTTTATAATTGTGTTTTTTAAATTTAGGTTTCCCAACTGTGTGGGATTACCATTTAAAAACAGCGCTTCAGCTTGTATTCCAACAAAGGCATTCTGAATGATGGCATAATTAATAGTATTTACAGCCCCCTCATTGATCCAAATTCGATCCCACTGACCAGGCACGTCTTCAAATCCTGGTTCTAGCCTGTCCCCTCTAAAGATGACGGGTTTTTCTTTTGTACCGTTAACATTTAGCTCACCTCCCCGGTAAACCCACATTCCACCTCCGTTGTGAAAGTGAATTTTGGTACCGGCCTCTATTGTTAACTTATCTAATGTGTCAATGGCAATGAAACCATAAACAACTATAGGTAAACTATCAGTCCAAGTGATATCTACAGGAGCAACAGCGTCACTGCAAGGGCCTGTTAAACAAGTAAAGTCTGGTAGTCCTCTATTGAATGAAGTAGGGGTGTAATAAATTGCGTTTTGACCCCATGCTGTAAGAATAACGCGCTGTTGATTTCCATTGGTATTGAACTCTATGAAGTCTTCTATTACAAATGGGTTTAAGGTGTTGTTGGGATTAACGGTAACCTCTATAAATGCGAACAAACTGTCTTCAGCAGGAATCTCAAGATTCTGAAAATTGTTGCCTGATAACCCATCTATGTTTATTCGAAAGTTAGAGCTTGTTCCACCATTTAGTCGAATTGAAGTGATTTTAATTGGCTTCTTGTGTGGGTTGTAGATTCTAAAATTTTGGGTTACAGAGCCGATAGTAGTAAAAACAGTATCAAATGATATAGAATCATTAGAAAACTCAAGTTTTGCACTATTGTCTTCAATAAAATCATTGTCCTGCCTACAAGAGAAAATAGCACTAACGCTTAGAATTAAAACAAGAATACGTCCAATTTTCATAGTTGCAAATATATCACTACAAACGATGAAAGCGTGTAATATTGTGTTACTTATTCCAAGCTTTTAGTAAATCAATTAACTCGTTTTGCATAGCAATGGTTTTGTCTCTGGCGTACCATAATTGAACTTCTTTCACAAACTCGGTATAATCCCCATTTTCAATTTTCTTGAATTCGGTTACCATAAACTGAGCAGCTTCAGGTCTAGGTCCCCAAGTGCCAATTACTTCTAAGGTTGTTGAATCTAACGCAATCAATTTAGGAATAGAACGACCGTCATTGGTTAAATAAGCGTCCATAATTTCTAAATTTTCATCTCGTAAAATGAGTTTAAGGTCAATGTTTTCTGTGTGTTCAATAAGTTTATTTAACACAGGTACGCTTTGAGCAGCATCTCCACACCAACCTTCAGTAAGAACTAAAAAAGTCATTTTTCGAGTCAGACCATTTAAAACTTCTTGAAGTTCTTGCTGCAGTTGAATCGTTTTGTTCAAGCGTTTCATTCGCTGAACATTCATCTTGCCATACTCAACCATTGCCTCACTTTGATTCTCCCCAGTAGTTTTCCCGTCAGCTAATAAATCTAAAAGTAAATTCATGTATGTGTCGTAACTCATTGCCGAATTGAGCACTTCTTTTGTTATAATTGAATCCGTTTGAATGTCCATGGAGTGTTTTTTTCAAATTTAAGCCTGAAGTTTGATTTAAAAGGTAAGTAATGCGACAGACTGAAAGGCTATTTTTGTATAACAAATTTACACTACTTGTGAAACGGAAATTTATTCAAACAGCAGACGGATCAACTTCTATTTATTTAGAAGAAATGGATGAACACTATCATTCGAAACATGGAGCTATTGTGGAATCCAATCATATTTTTATTAGAAATGGGTTGCTATCGCAATCAAATAAAAGGGAAATTGCTGTTTTTGAAGTGGGCATGGGTACGGGTTTAAATGTAATGACTACCTTAAAAGCTGCCGCAAAGCATAAGCTGAAGGTTGATTATCATGCGGTAGAAGCTTTTCCAATTAAGGAAGAGGAACTGGAGCTCATCAATTTTTCAAGTTTACTTGAGATGGATCAAGAATTATTTTTGAAGATACATACTTCTCCTTGGGAAATTGAAAATCAACTTCAATCGAACTTTAAGCTCACCAAAATAAATTTAAAGTTGGATGAATTGGAGTTGGGCAAAGAACAATTCGACGTTGTTTATTTTGATGCTTTTGCTCCTGAAAAACAGGAAGAGATGTGGACGGAGGATATTTTCGAAAAGATGTTCCAGGCATTAAAACCAGAAGGGATATTAGTCACGTATTGCGTAAAAGGAGTTATCCGGAGAAGATTACAATCAGTAGGGTTCAGAGTTGAGAAGTTGAAAGGACCAGAAGGGGGGAAGCGAGAGATGTGCAGAGCTATTAAGGATGAATGATAAAAGAAATTTATAGTTGCTCTATGTATGGTACTTTATTTCAATTTACACATTGCTAAATTTAACATTCAAGAATGAAACCCGAATTACAAGAGAAAATAGATCAAGCAAAGGCGAATAGAAAAGGCATAAATAAGTTCTTTGGAAAACTGGCAAAACGGCCACCCAAAAATCTAGACGATACCTTTCACGAATTACACGATAAAGCTTTTGAAAAAATTGATTGTTTAGACTGCGCCAATTGCTGTAAAACGACATCTCCTATTTTTTACGATAAAGATGTAGAACGCATGGCGGCTCATTTTAAAATGAAGCCGGCTAAGTTTTACGTTGAATATTTGAGAACCGATGAAGATGGAGATCAGGTATTAAAGTCTTCACCTTGTCCATTTTTGCTAGAGGATAATAAATGTATGGCCTATGATTCTCGGCCAAAAGCTTGTAGAGAGTTTCCACATACCAATCGCAAACGGATGCATCAAATTTTAGACATTACCGCGAAAAACACTCGGCTTTGTCCTGCGGTAGCGGATGTGGTGAGCAAGATGATGAAATAAAAAATCCCGCTGTTAAGCGGGATTTTTCGTTATCTAAAATAGTCTTTCATCCTTGCGAAGAAACCTTTGTCTTGGTCTGTTGGATTGGGGGCGAAATTTTCTGATTCTTTCATCTTTTCAACCATTTCCTTTTCCTCGTTAGAGAGGGTCTGCGGGGTCCAAACATTAACATTAACCATCTGGTCTCCGGTTTTATAACCATTAACCTCTGGAATCCCTTTGTTTCTTAATCGTAAAACTTTACCTCCTTGTGTACCCGGATCAATTTTTATCTTTGCTTTTCCATTTACTGTTGGAACAGTAACTTCTGTTCCCAAAATTGCATCTGGAAATGGAATGTATAAGTCGTACAAAATATTATTTCCATCTCTTTTTAGGACTTCATGTTCTTCTTCTTCGATTGCTAAAATTAAATCTCCAGCAACACCATTTCGTGCACCCATGTTGCCTTTACCGGAAACAGAGAGCTGCATTCCATCTTCAACACCTGCAGGAATTTTTAATTCAATGGTATCATCATCTTTTACAATTCCGTCTCCGTGACAAGAATTGCATTTGTTGGTGATTATTTTACCGTCTCCTCCACAAGTAGGACAAGTTGATGCGGTTTGCATCTGTCCTAAAAAGGTATTTGTAATTCTGTTTACTTGTCCCGCTCCGTTGCAAGTATCACAAGTCGTGAAACCTCCTGAACCACCTTCTGCGCCAGTACCAGAGCAAGGTTTGCAGCTAATAAATTTTTTGACCTTAATTTTCTTTTCTACTCCGTTAACTACATCTGCTAAAGTCATTTTTACCTTAACACGAATGTTGCTTCCTCGATTTACTCTTCGGCCTCCACGACCGCCGCTGCCAAAACCGCTAAATCCACCGCCGCCGCCGCCGAAAATGTCTCCAAATTGAGAGAATATGTCGTCCATATTCATTCCGCCGCCGCCGCCGCCGCCGCCGCCCATGCCCATGCCTGCATGACCAAAACGGTCATATTTAGCTTTTTTATCCTCACTACTGAGTACTTCGTAAGCTTCCGCTGCTTCCTTGAATTTATCTTCCGCCTCTTTGTTGTCAGGATTTTTGTCAGGATGATGTTTCAAAGCTAACTTCCGATATGCCTTTTTGATTTCCTGAGGAGTAGCACTTTTTTCAATGCCTAATATTTCGTAATAATCTCTTTTAGCCATGACTGGGTTTTATTTTCCTACAACTACTTTAGCAAAACGAATCACCTTATCTTTCAAAGTATAACCCTGTTCTACCACATCAACTACTTTACCCTTCAAATCATCGCTTGGTGCTGGGATCTGGGTGATAGCCTCATGAATTTCACTATCAAAAGCGCTACCAATAACATCCACCACTGGTTCTAAATCATTTGACTTGAATAGGTGTAAAAATTTACTGTAAATCAAATCGACACCAACTTTCAAACTGTCATAGTCGTCACTCTCTTCCATTGACTTTTTGGCACGTTCAAAATCATCCATAACAGGCAATAGAGCCTTAAATATATCTTCACCAGCTGTTTTGTACAACTCTAATTTTTCCTTCTGAGTTCTTCTTCTAAAGTTATCGAATTCAGAATATAATCGCAGGTGCTTGTCTTTTAGCTCTTGAATTTCAATGTCTTTCTTTTCAATATCGCTTAGTTCTTCCGTTGGATTGGAGTCTTCGTTTTTGGCAGTTTCTTCATTTTCTGCTGCATTCTCCACCTGTTCTTCGTGCTCTTCTACTGAACTTTTTTCGTCTTTCATATTGGAACTTTTTATTGTCTAAATCATCTTTTCAAATGCTTTGCCAAGATTAGGGATTGTCATATTGACAGAACTTGTAATTAAGAATAATGGCCAATCTGTATTTGGAGGTAAGAATCAAGGAATGCAGTTTACACTCAAAACCAAAGAAATATGCAGAGTGAATTTGGGGATATAAAAAACGCCTAGATAAGTTAATCTAGGCGTTTGATTTTTATACTCTTAAAGGTCTTATTTTATTTTTTGGCTAAATTATTTAATAACATTGCTAAGTTAGGTCCGCGAACGCTATTTCCTTTTCCTACTATAATTCCATTCCCATCAATAAGCACAGCAAAAGGAATTCCTGAGAATCGATAATCAGCTCTTGGAGCAGTATTCCATACCTGAAGGTCACTGACGTGATTAGGCCATGCTAATTTATCTTGCATAATAGCATTTTGCCATTTTTTTGGATCTTTATCCAACGACACGCTATAGACTGTAAAGCCTTTTCCATTTTCAAATTTTGAATCTTTGAACTTTTCGTAGGTAGCTACAACATTTGGATTCTCTCTTCTGCAAGGTCCACACCAAGCTGCCCAAAAATCAATTAACACCATTTTTCCTTTCAAGTCAGATAAGGCAATCGTTTTGCCATTTGGGTCGTTCAATTTAATCTCTGGAGCTTTGTTACCAATGTTCAAACCTACAGTAACTTGATTGCCTTCGATGATAACTGTTTCTTTAGGAGTATTAGAATTAGTAAAAGCTAATAAAAATACTGTGGAAGCAATAACTAAAGCTCCTATATATTTTTTTAATTTCATACGTACTGTTTTTTCTGATGAAGACACAAATAATGCCAAAGTTTAATATTACAAGTAAAGCAGCAATGCAGAATTCAAAATTTGTTAAAATAAGGTCAACCGATATTTAATTACCTGTTGTTCGTTTAATATCCGCCCCTAAGGCGTTCAATCGTTCGTCAATTTTGCCGTAACCTCTGTCGATTTGTTCAATGTTGTGAATTATACTTTTTCCTTTTGCCGACATGGCGGCGATTAAAAGTGAGACACCAGCTCTAATGTCAGGTGAGGTCATTTGAATTCCTCGAAGTTTGTTTTGATTGTTTAAACCAATAACTGTTGCTCTGTGTGGATCACATAATATAATTTGTGCGCCCATGTCGATCAATTTGTCCGTAAAGAACAATCGACTCTCAAACATCTTCTGATGAATTAATACAGACCCTTTCGCTTGCGTGGCAACCACTAAAACTATACTTAATAAATCAGGGGTAAAACCTGGCCAAGGAGCATCAGAAATCGTCATGATTGATCCGTCAATAAAGGTTTCGATTTCATAACTCTCCTGAGCGGGAATATACAAATCATCACCTTTTAACTCTATTTTAATTCCAAGTTTCCTGAACGTGTCAGGTATAATTCCCAAGTCAGGGTGTGAAACATCTTTGATGGTAATTTCAGACCCTGTCATTGCGGCTAGGCCAATGAAACTGCCAATTTCAATCATGTCAGGAAGAATACGGTGGTCGCATCCACCTAAAGACTCAACTCCTTCTACTGTTACGAGATTAGAACCAATACCGCTAATCTTAGCTCCCATTCGGTTCAGCATTTTACAAAGCTGTTGTAAATAAGGTTCGCAAGCTGCGTAATAAATAGTTGTAGTTCCCTTCGCCAAAACTGCTGCCATAATAATGTTAGCAGTTCCAGTTACAGAAGCTTCATCTAGAAGCATGTAACAACCTTTTAGGTTTTTTGCTTCAACTTTGTAAAACTTATTCTCTTTGTTGTAGATGAATTTTGCACCTAATTTCTGAAAACCGATAAAGTGAGTATCTAATCTTCTTCTCCCAATTTTATCACCACCAGGTCTTGGAATATAGCCTTTGCCAAATCTAGAAAGTAGAGGGCCTAAAATCATTACTGAACCCCTTAGTCCGGATCCTTTCTTTTTAAACTCTTGAGTGTTTAAGTATTCTATATCAATCTCGTCGGCTTGGAAAGTAAAGGTCTTACAACCTGCAACTGTAGCGGAGTTTGGAATTTCTTCTACCTTAACACCCAGATCTCTCAACAAGTCAATCAATTTATTGACGTCAATAATGTCTGGAATGTTGGCAATAGTTACCTTTTCAGGGGTGAGTAAAACAGCACATAAAATTTGAAGTGCTTCGTTCTTTGCTCCTTGAGGAGTCAGGTCGCCTTTTAACTTTTTGCCACCGGTAATTTCAAAAGTTCCCATTGAGGTAGTATCGTTTAATATTTCTTTTTTGCTTTGTAATTTTTCCTTTTTGGGCTCTGTTTTTTTCTACCCTTTGTATTGTTAGAACTTAGTGCAGTGTTTCTTGGGCTAATATCTTTTGTCGCCATCAACTCTAAGTCTTCTTTCACTTCTAACTTGCCTCTAGAGATTCGTTTGATATCAGAAATAATTTGGGCATCGTCAACAGAGCTTCTGCCCCAAGTTAAATAATGCTTTTTCATTAAATTCGCAATGGACTCTATCAAGGCTTCTTTTTCCTCACCATCTTCCATTTCGATAGCTCTATCAATTAATTTCTCTGCGCCAAGTCCATAGTGCTTAAACCTTATCTTGCCGTCTGGGTAATTCATCGGGTTAGGTTTTTCCAAAAACTGTTCTGGGGAAGGAGTAGGGTAGGGCGAGTCTACGTTTAATTTAAAATTAGACATAATGTGCACGTGATCCCAAAGTTTATGTGTAAAGTCAGGAACGTCTCTAAGATGAGGATTTAATTGCCCCATAACGTCAACTATGGCTAACACCATTTTATTTCGTTCTTCTTTATCTTTTAGTTCAATTGCATGATCAATCAATTGTTGAATGTGTCTCCCGTATTCGGGAATAATCATTTTAGAACGACTTGTATTGTAATTCATTTGTTGTATTGTGTTCTCTGTTATATTTTGCGGATAGCTAGGACTTAGAAAAAGATGACCTTAAGCTTTTAATATTCTCAGTTTTGCAAATTTTAATAGAAGTTGCTTCTCGCCAACAGCATCAAATTTAATGGTAGCTTTTCGATTTGGCTCTATTCCTTCCATATCGGTAACCTCTCCTTTTCCAAAGCGCAAGTGTTCTACTCTTAAACCTATTTCAACTTTACTAGCTGAAGCGGCAAATGTTGGATCAACAGGTCTTTTTGAAGCGTCAATACTCACCATTTTTTTATGTGGAGGAATAATCTTTGGCTCTGGAGTTTTTGGACTTTTTTTTGTGACTTTCGACATACCTTTTTTTAATGTACTTCTATAATTTGTTGGCTGAGATCCAAAAAAATCGCCTCTTTCATGGTCAAAAGAGTTTTGAGGTTTTTCTTGAGGAGTGTCATATTCCAAGAATCGTTCATCAATTTCTTCAATAAAACGACTTGGCTCACAGTATATTAAGTTTCCCCAACGGTATCGACTAGCAGAATACGATAGTCGTACTTCTTTCTCAGCACGTGTCAAAGCTACATAAAATAGTCGTCTTTCTTCTTCTAAATCGGGTCTTGAAGAAAGAGACATTTGTGAAGGGAACAGGTTTTCTTCTAATCCAACAATAAAAACGTAAGGAAATTCTAGCCCTTTTGCTGCATGAATCGTCATTAATGAAACTTTATTGTTGTCATTCTTATCGTCTTTATCCGTATCCGTTAATAAAGCAATATCTTGTAAGAAGACTGCGAGAGATTTTTCTTGCCCTTCCTCAACTTGCGGACTATCTAAATCAATTGCTTTCGCAACATCATCCTCAATAAACTCTTTAATCCCATTTAGTAATTCTTGAATGTTATCATATCTCGCGATGCCCTCCGGCGTCTTATCAGTAAACAAGTCATTGAGTAAAGTAGAAGTCTTTGCAATATCTTCTACTAATTCGTGTGCATTTTTTCTAGTTGAAAGGATATTGAAATTTCGAATCATTTCAACAAAGCCATTCACTTTATTTTTAGCTCCACTTTGAATTGGAAATGCGTCAAAATTATTTGAATTAATGATTTTCCAAATACTTTTATCTTCTGCATTCGCAGCAAAAACTATTTTATCTAATGTCGTTTTTCCAATCCCTCTAGCTGGGTAGTTAATTACTCTCTTCAGTGCTTCATCGTCATCTGGGTTAATGGCTAACCGGCAATAGCAAAGCAAATCTTTAATTTCTTTTCGCTGATAAAAGGAAGTCCCACCATAAATTCGATAGGGAACGTCCTTTTTTCGCAGTGATTCCTCCATCGCTCGCGATTGAGCATTTGTACGATACAAGATAGCGAATGCTGAATTTTGTGCTTGATTATTGTGCTTTATCTCAATAATACTGTTCGCAACTAAATTTCCTTCCTCGTTATCTGTTAGCGTTCTACTTACCTTAATTCGGGCCCCTTCTTCATTGTCGGTCCAAACCGTTTTATCCAATTGGTCTTTGTTGTTTTCTATAATGTGGTTAGCTGCATTAACTATGTTCTTTGTAGAACGATAATTCTGCTCTAATTTAAAGGTCTTAGAATCAGGATAGTCTTTTTGAAAGTTTAAAATATTTTGAATATTCGCTCCTCGGAAAGCGTAGATACTCTGTGCGTCATCACCTACCACGCAAATATTTTCGTTTAAAGCGGCTAATTTTTTAACGATTACATACTGAGAAAAGTTAGTATCTTGATACTCGTCAACCAAAATGTATTTAAACCTATGTTGATACTTGTTTAGCACTTCAGGGAAATCTTTTAATAGGATGTTGGTTTTAAACAACAAGTCGTCAAAGTCCATTGCAGCAGCTTTAAAACAACGTCTTTCATATTCCTTATAAATTTCTCCAATCTTAGGCTTAGCCATTTGTCTGTCTTCTGCCTGAATGTTGGTGTTATTCATATAGGCATTGGCATTCAGCAAATTGTTCTTGGAAGAAGAGATTCTATTTAGAACCAACCCTACTTTGTAAATTTTGTCATCTACACCAAGGTCTTTCATAATACCTTTTAATAGACTTTTTGAGTCTGCCGTATCATATATGGTAAAATTAGAAGGGTAGTGTAACTTTTCAGCTTCCGTTCTAAGTATTCTAGCAAATACAGAGTGAAATGTTCCCATCCAAATATTTCTAGCCTCGCCTTCTCCTACAATTTTGCCAATCCGTGCTTTCATTTCTCGAGCTGCCTTATTGGTAAAGGTTAGGGAGAGGATGTTAAACGGGTCAACACCATTTTTCATTAGGTGAGCAATTTTTACTGTCAGTACCCTAGTTTTACCCGAACCGGCACCTGCAATTACCATCGAAGGTCCGTTTGTGCTTAATACTGCCTCTTTCTGCGAAGGGTTTAGTCCGTCTAAATAATCCATACGTGCAAAGGTACAATTGAAATTAGGCGGTTTAACATGAACCATTCATGAATTTGACTGATTTTTTAACACATTGGTAATTTGATAGTTAATATTTAATTCCTATATTTGAGATGTGATTGCTACTACTACTACTACTACTACTAAACAAGCGTTTACTATACGTTATATTTTGAAATCGCAAGAATTCTTTGACAAGGAGGATTTTGTCCGATTGAAAAGATATGTGTGTGCTATTTCCAAAAAGTTAATCCGCTTTATGTTTTTAGGAAGTGCTAATTTTTGGTGACGTTCAATAGCAAAAATGAACAAATCAAAAAATAACTCAATAAAAAAAGAGGCTGATGCATGAATTTAAGTGTGAAGACTTAATGCACCAACCTCCCATTAATAAAAAACAAAATTACGATGAAAAAAATAATGTTAAGTATGGCTGTATTAGCTATAGTGTTTGTCTCTTGTGAAAAAGAAGACAATATAAATCCAAGTTCTGTTCAGTTAACAGAGGACAGTACTTCAGAATTACCAGAAGTTTTTAAAGGTAATTCGATGAACAATAAATTAGCTGGCGTAGGAAATGACAAATGTGTAGATATAGATGCAGCTCCTAATCAAGATCCATGTGCTGATGGGCAAGGGTATTGCGAGGAAATTATTATAACCCCAAGTGTTGTAATGAGTTTGTCGAGTTCAATTGATAACGATAATGTTGCAAACTTTTTAACTCCAAGTGTAATTTCTACTCTAAGTGGAGGTTCTGCTGAAATTGAGAATAGTTTAACAGAAGTGTCCGACGGTGACAAAAAAATAATCGAGATTGATCTGCCAAAAACCCAAGGATCAAGAAAAGCTTTTTTGATTGGAGACTGGTCAGTTACCTTAGACCCAAACAATAGTGATGTTGGTCTGGTATACGAACTATAGTAAATATTGATTTAAACTATACCACCTGTTAATTTATTGACAGGTGGTGCGGTTTATTTGTGATTAACTATTCAATTCTTAATAATTTAATTATCTATCATTAACAAAATGAAAAAAAACCTGCTACAATTAACCTGTATTTTGACCTTATTATCGTGCAATCAAGTACAAAAAAAAAACATAATTGAGAATGAAAATAATAGAGTCGAAGATTTAACATATAACCTTCAGCCATTTGCGGTTATTGACTGTAATTCTAATTTCGAAATAAGACCTGTCTTTTCAGCTCTAGTCGCAAGAGATGTTTTTCTTATGGAAGGCGACTCTATCATGACTTTATTGGATTACATGCCTGGCAATGTTTACTATTATAATATAAAGTCTAATATGTTTATCTCCGAATTTTCAATGCCAAGAGAAGAAAATGGTAAAGCGAAATTATTTAAGACATACCAGATGGACTCGGTTCTATATTTTAACTCGAAAAGTCAGGAGTTTGTATTGGCAGATTCAATTAAAATTATAAAGAAATGGAAGTTTAATCATTTTTATGGTGATTCTGCTGCAAAAATAATAACGGTAAGAAATCGCTTGGAGGTAATAGGCAACAAAATTCCTATGATGATTATGCTGTCTCACAGCGCATACTCTGCTGAAAGGTTCAATCAAATAAAACAGAATGTACCAGTTTTAGGGTTATTTGAGATTCAAGGTGACTCTCTTAACTATCAACCAATTCCATTTTACGACCCTATTCTGGAAAAAGAAGGGACAGTAAGGCTAGGTAATAGACCACTTTTTTTGACGAACCCCAAGAAGAATCAAATTATATATACATATAAGAATACAGACTCATTATTCATTTATGATGTCGAAAAGGAACAATCGTACTCAACCGTAATAAAAAATCCCGTTCACCCAATTGAGCCAATAATATGGAAAGGAGAATCTCCCGATGATAGGATGACTGCTGAAGAAGAAATGGAGATGCTTAGCAGAAAAAGTGGAGTTACTGATATTGTTTTCAGTGAAGCACACAACCTATTCTACCGTCACATCAACGTAAGAGACGGGAAAGATAAGGGTAATAGTTTCTTGCAGGTATTAACTGATGACTTTACGGTTCTTAAAGAGTTTCAAATCCCTGATAAATACCAACGTGGTTTAACGTTGATTAATGATCAATTATTTTTTACTTATTATGATAGAGAACAGCAGCAAATTATTTGTGAAAAGTTTATTTTGCCTATTGATTAGTGTTTTATTTTTGTATGCATGCGGGAGCGAACATAATAAATATCACGCGAAAGTAGTTGAGTACATCCGTGAAAGCTTAGGTATTCATTTTCAGGATAAAAGCGAACAATACGTTTTAGTTTTAAATCCATACAATAACTGTCTAGGTTGTCATTATAAAGCGTATCGAAAAATTAAGGAAATACAAAATGAAGGAAAAATTTACGTAATCACAGATGAACTGACGAGCAGATCGATAGGTGGCAAGGAAAGTGAATATTTTATAATAGACTATGAAAAAGAATTATTTGACATAAATGCTCATTATCCGATTCAGAATAAATTCTATGTCATTCAAAACAACCAAATAATTAACCAAGTAACCATAACACCGACCAATATAGACACAATTGATACTTTTGTGAATCTTTAACTGTAAGATTAGGTACTTTTCCAATGAAAAAAAATATAATTACTCTATCAAACTAATTTTTGCAAGATATTTCAACAATTGCTTTAAGAGCTCAAACAACGAATTAATTGTTGCCGTGTCTGACTAGGAAGCACACTCATATTGAAATGAGTGAGTATTTTATAAAAGAAGTTTCACGATGAAAGCAATGACCAAAAGGAGAGTAACTGTATTTATCTTAATGTTTTGTTTTGGGCAGCTTGCTGCCCAAACGTTTGAAAAAATAATTCCAACAGATAACTTTAACGTTGGAGTGCCGTATATTTCTATTGATAACAATTCAAATACTTACATAAGCGCATTAAGTACTCTTGGTTTAAATAATTCTTTGCGTTTAAGCCAGCAGTCATTTTGTTATAAATTAGACTTACAGGGAGATGTACTGTTTCAAAAAGAAGTGCTTCCTTCAGGCTTGGACTCAAATTGGCAAGACAGTGCTAACCATATTTTAATCACAAGTCAAGAATTTGTTGGAGTATTCGATAATACTAATGGGAAGTATGAGAACCAATCTACCAACAGAGTTTTCTACTATTCAGATTAAAATGAATAAAAATTTACTAATTGGGTCGTTTCAATCTTTTCTGCCACAACAGAGTTCATTTCCAGTCTTTTATGGGTCTGTAAATAAGCAGGATGACAAGTTTAATTACGGTTATCGAAGAAATATTAACATCAATGTTAGCTTAAGTATGACCGGTTTGTTTAATCGAAATAGTTATCGAGAAGTCTCCCTTTTTAGTGATTTGAAACAAATGTGGAGTGATGCAGTTCAAGAATTATTGATAGATAAAGAAGGAAACTTCTATTCATTTTCAACCGAGTACAGCGGCCCTCCTTTATTTTTCATTGAAGGACCAACAATTATTAAATTAGATTCAAATTTTAATTTTTTAAAAAGAAGTCGACTGACAGTACCCATAAGGCATTCGAGTGAATTCAATAAACTTGCTTTTGCTGGGATTAATTGTCAATGGATATCAGATTCTACATTTGTAGTCGCCATAGCTCAAAGCAATAATATAGATACAACTAAAGGAGATCTGCATTTATTTGTTTACGATACTGCATTAACCAGGATAAATTACAAGCGGTTTGTAACAACAGATACCAATATTGTAAGTCAGCCCATCACATTAAAGTTTGACAACGTAACAAATAGTTTTTATTTAGCCACATTTCAAACAATTAATCGCAGTGTGGACTTGTTCGGAGAAGCCAAGCCTTCTACATATCGACTAATTAGGTTTGATAAAAATTTAAACATCATTTGGGATAAACAATACAGCAATGGTGCTACGATTTCCTTAGATTTTATGGAAGTTGATCAATACGGCCAAATAACTATGGTAGGCGGATGTGAAGATAGCATTACTCGAGTAAACGGAAATACGAGAAACATATATGTCTTGAGAGTAGATTCGAACGGGAATTTCATACGCACAGATTTACTTGATAAAGTTATTCCTAAGGCGATTATACGGTTTATCCCAACCCTGCTAATTCATTTGTAACGTTTAAAAAATTCAATCGTTTTGAACCGTATGGCGTCGAAATTTTTGACCAAGGTAGAAAGCGAGTAGGAGTGTTTGATTGGATAGAAAATCAAAGCAGCTACTCTTTAGGAAATCTAAATCAGGGGATGTATATTTATAGAATTACTGATAAAGAGGGTAGAACGTCTTCCGGAAAGCTGGTTAAAAATGATTTGTAGTAAAGTGTATCTTTAATTTTATGATAATTTACGGTCGATTCACAGAAGTATAATTTGAGAAAATTCATTGATTGCTTGTATTAATAACCAGCTGAGTTTATTTTAAAAAAATCATATAGAGTTAACCAGCTGGCAAAAGGTTTTTCCAATCTATTCATTCAAATGTATTTTTGTTTCTATTTTTTTCAACAATTTTGCATCCGGTAAGCAGTGAAATTAAATTCTCCATTCCGCTCTGTGCCACGTTTTAAAGAATTTTCAACAATTGCTTTAAAAAAAAAGAATTCGGCGATTGATTTTAGAAAATAAACTATTACATTTGCGTCCCCAAAATTTTGGGGCAAATATTACATTGACATATTTAAAAGCTTATGCCAACTATACAACAATTAGTAAGAAAAGGTAGAATTAAACTAGAGAAGAAGAGTAAATCTGCTGCGCTAGACTCATGTCCTCAAAGACGTGGTGTTTGTGTAAGAGTTTACACTACTACTCCTAAGAAACCAAACTCTGCAATGAGAAAAGTTGCAAGGGTAAGATTGACAAATCAGAAAGAGGTGAATGCCTACATTCCTGGTGAAGGTCATAACTTACAAGAGCACTCGATTGTGTTAGTAAGAGGTGGAAGAGTTAAGGATTTGCCGGGTGTGAGATATCACATCGTTAGAGGAGCTCTAGATACTGCAGGTGTTGCGGGTAGAACTCAAAGAAGATCAAAGTACGGTGCTAAAAGGCCGAAGAAATAATTATAATAACCATCATTTAAGTAGGAAAAAATGAGAAAAGCGAGAGCGAAAAAGAGACCTCTACTTCCAGACCCTAAATTTCAGAGTCAGTTAGTTACTAGGTTTGTAAACAATTTGATGCTTCATGGAAAGAAGAGCATCGCCTACAGTATTTTTTACGATGCAATGGCAATCGTAGATGAGAAGGTAGAAGAAGGTGGACTAGAGACGTGGAAGAAGGCATTGACAAATGTTACTCCAGCAGTTGAGGTTAGAAGTAGAAGGGTTGGAGGGGCGACTTTCCAAATTCCACAACCTATTAGAGACGATAGAAAAACGTCAATGGGTATGAAGTGGTTGATTCTTTACTCCAAGAAGAGAAATGAGAAGACAATGGCTCAAAAGTTGGCAAATGAAGTAATGTCTGCGGCTAAGGAAGAGGGTGCTGCTCACAAGAAGAAAGAAGATACGCACAGAATGGCGGAAGCGAATAAAGCGTTCTCTCATTTTAGGTTTTAATATAAGAAAGATTATATAGCAATGGCTAAAAGAGATTTATCACTTACTAGAAATATTGGTATTGCCGCTCACATTGATGCAGGAAAAACTACAACTACTGAAAGGGTATTGTATTATTCTGGAGTAAGTCACAAAATTGGAGAGGTTCATGATGGAGCTGCTACAATGGACTGGATGGAGCAGGAGCAAGAAAGAGGTATTACAATTACTTCTGCTGCAACTACTGTATTTTGGAAGTATAGAGAAAAAGAGTATCACATTAACATTATTGACAC
>JBLHTZ010000043.1:0-20468 GCA_047627915.1 Vicingaceae bacterium | reverse complement strand
AGACATCGTTATTCAGTGAAAGCACAACACAGTCAATCTTATCACCTGATTTTAATACAATGGAGTGCTGCGCTGAAACGGAGGAGAATAGACCTAAGAAGAATAAAGAGTATAAGGTTTTCATCTTTTTTTTCAAATTTAGGGTCTTACAAGACCAAAAACATAAAGAATCTATGCTTTTTTCAACAGTAAAATTTTAATAGAATTCTTAACATATTTTGCGCTTTATTAAAGTTGTCAAGCTTAAGTTTAATAGTATTTTTGCAGCATGGTAAAGAAGTATTTCTTTTTTATGGTTGTTATCATCTCTTTGACTTTTGCAAGTTGTAGTGAATATCAAAAAGTTTTAAAGAGCCCGAACCCTGAACTAAAGTATACCAAAAGTATTGAGTATTATGAAGACGGGGAATACCTCAAAGCTATGCCATTGTTTGAGGAATTACTGCCGTTATACAAGGGGACGGAGAAAGGGCAGAAACTTTTCTTTTATTATGCCTATGCAAATTACCACATAGATGATTTATTTCAAGCAGCGTATATGTTTCGAAGTTATGCTTCAACCTATTCTCTAAGTCAATATGCGCAAGAGGCTTTATTTATGAGTGCCTATTGTAATTACTTAGATGCACCTGGTCCAACATTAGATCAAACTCCAACAAAGTTGGCGCTTGAAGAGTTACAAATCTTTGTTAACACTTATCCAAAAAGCGAATTAGTGGACTCTGCTAACACTTTAGTTGATTTATTAAATAGTAAACTGGAAACTAAAGAGTTTTTAAATGCAAGACAATATTATAAAATTCGCAAGTATCAGTCAGCAATTGTAGCACTGAACAATATGATTTCCAAGTATCCAGACACAAAATATTTAGAAGAAATCAAATTGACAATATTGAAATCGTATTTTTATTTGGCTTCAAATTCTGTTGTTTCAAAGAAAAAACAACGTTTTGATGAAGGAATAGAGGCTTATTATGATTTTATTGATAATTTTGCAGATGGAAATAGTATAGAAGAAGCAAAGCTTGTCTATGCAAAACTAATTAGGGAACAAGAACGTTTCTTAGCTGAAAAACGAAGTAAAGATGAATTATAAAGAAGTAGACGCAGCAAGATCAACAATTACTAGAAACATTGTTGATATTGATTCAAAGACTGGTAATATTTATGAAGCGATTGCTATTATTGCAAAGCGTTCGAATCAAATTGCTCTTGAAATGAAGGAGGAGTTAAATGGTAAGTTAGCTGAATTCGCAACTACTACAGATAATTTGGATGAAGTTTTTGAAAATAGAGAGCAAATCGAAATTTCTAAGTTTTACGAAAGTCTTCCAAAGTCAAATGCAATTGCAATGACAGAATATATGAACGGAGGTACTTATTTCAGAAATCCAAAAGACGACACTCAAGCATAACATGCTGAAAGGCAAAAATGTATTATTAGGAATAAGCGGGAGTATAGCTGCATATAAATCAGCAATGCTATGCAGAGAACTCATTAAAAGCGGTGCGAACGTCAAAGTATTGATGACTCCTGATTCTGTTAATTTCATTACGCCTCTTACCCTATCCACCCTTTCTAAAAATCCAGTTTATTCAGAATATTCTGATGCTAAAACAGGTGAATGGAACAACCATGTAGAGTTAGCCAAATGGGCTGACTTTTTTTTATTGGCACCTGCAACACAAAATACAATTGCAAAAATGGCCAATGGTATTTGTGATAACCTACTGTTAGCCACTTATTTTTCAATGGAAAATGTAACGTATTTTGCTCCTGCAATGGACCTGGATATGTTTAGACATCCTGCAAATCAGCAAAATATTAAAAGACTAGAGAGTTTTGGCAATGTTCTCATTCCTTCTGAAAGTGGAGAGTTGGCAAGCGGTTTAGTAGGTGAAGGAAGAATGGCTGAAGTGGAAAATATTTTAAAATCCATATCATTTAGAGATACTTCATGGAAAGGGAAAAAAGTGCTTATCACAGCAGGACCAACCTATGAATCAATTGATCCTGTAAGATTTATTGGCAACCATAGTTCAGGTAAAATGGGTTATGCGCTAGCAGAAAAAGCCTTGAATAAAGGTGCAGAGGTAATTCTTATTTCGGGCCCATCACAATTGGACGCTCCCAAGGGTGCACAGCTAATTAAGGTCACTTCTGCTACCGAAATGCTAGCTGCTGTTAGAGAGCATGAAGCTAATCTTTATATATGTGCAGCAGCAGTTGCAGATTACACAGTAGCGGAGCCTGCAAATCATAAAATTAAGAAGAAAACAGAATCATTGTCGATTGAGTTGGTTCCGACCGTTGACATTTTAGCAGAAATTGGAGCTAATAAGAAGGAAGGAGAGTTTGTTGTAGGTTTTGCCCTTGAGACAAACGATGAAGAAGAAAATGCTCAGGCTAAAATGGAACATAAAAATTGCGATATGATCGTATTAAATTCCTTACAAAACGAAGGAGCAGGGTTTGGTGGCGACACTAATAAGATTACTATTTTTCACAAGGACAATAAGCGGATCAGTTTTGAGTTAAAAAATAAGTCTGCAGTAGCGCAGGATATTATAGATACTATACAGTTGAAATGGCCCGGATAATTTTATTTTCACTTTTTTTTTCTCTTTCAGGAGTCATCTTATCTCAAGAGTTAAATTGTGTCGTTGATGTAAACTCTCGTCAAGTAGAAGGAAGTGAGCGCACGATGTTTGACGAAATGCAACGACAGATCTTTGAGTTGGTGAATGGCCGTAAATGGAGTTCAGATGAATTTCAAACGCATGAACGGATTGATTGTAGTATTTTGATCAACCTGACCGAAAGAGTTAGTGCCAATGAATTTAAAGGGAACATTCAAATCCAAGCTTCACGACCAATATTTAATTCAGGCTATAAGAGCCCGATAATCAATATTAGGGATGAGGATTTTGTGATTCGGTTTAATCAATTTGAACCATTAATTTACAATGAAAATGCCTACGGTGGGGAATTAGCAACTATACTGGGTTATTACGTTTATATGATTTTAGGGTATGATTACGACAGCTACTCTTTTGAAGGAGGCACTAAATTTTTTCAGCAAGCCCAACAAATTGTGAATTTTGCACAAGCTTCACCTCAAAGTGGCTGGAAGGCTTTTGAAGATCAGCGAAACAGATATTGGTTGGTCGACAATGCTTTAAGTGCACGATTTAAACCTTTGAGAAAACTGTATTACGATTACCATATCAAAGGGTTTGATTTGATGCAACAAGACATGGGAAGGGCACGAAGACAGATTACCGCAAGCTTAAAATCTCTTCGTCCAATTCACGATGTAGCTCCTTCTTCATACAATTTGCAAGCACTTTTTAATGCAAAATTGCAGGAATTATTAAATCTTTACGAAGAGGCTTCTCCTCAGGAAAAGACTGAGATTAGTGAACACCTGATTATTATTGATCCGGGAAATTCGAACAATTACGATAAATTGAGAAAATAAAGCTTTCTTATTTTAATAAACCGGAATACGGCTTAACTTTGAGTCATGCTGCAACAACTCTCCATTCAAAATTTCGCTTTAATTGATCGTGTCGAAATTGACTTTTATAGTGGACTTTCTGTAATTACAGGGGAAACTGGAGCCGGTAAATCAATCTTGCTAGGAGCCTTAGGGTTGATTCTTGGAAATCGAGCAGATCATTCAGTATTAAAGGATAGCACGAAAAAATGCATTGTTGAAGGGAGTTTTAAATTGGAAAATTATGCGCTTCAAAAATTCTTCGAAGACAACAATTTAGATTACTCTGATGAGAGTATTCTTCGTCGCGAAATAAACGGAAATGGAAAAAGTCGAAGCTTTATTAACGACACGCCCTGCACTTTAGATATTCTTAAAAACTTAGGAGTTCAGTTAATTGATATTCATTCTCAGCAACAAACTCTTCAAATTAATGATACTTCTTTTCAATTAAAAATAATTGATGCTTTGGCTAATAGTAGCGATCTGCTAAAAGAATATAAAGTTAATTTTAGGAACTATTTAGAATTAAAAAAGAAAATCAGTGTGTTTCAATTAGAAATTTCCGAAGGAAAACAACAAGAAGATTATTTAAACTTTCAATTTGAAGAGTTGAATAAACTAAACCTTCAGGAAGGAGAAAATGAAAAGTTAGAGCAGGAGCAAAGACGTTTTGCAAATAGTGAGGAAATTCTTAGAAATTTGTCTTTGGGGCAAAGTTTACTTTCTGAAAAAGAGGAGAATATTGTCGATCAGATTTCTTCTTTAAAACAAGTTTTAGCTCAAACAGAGCGATATGATGAAAGTTTTGCAGAACTGTTAGCGAGGGTGAACAGTACATTAATTGAACTACAAGATGTTGCTAGTGAGTTGGAGGATAAAGCGCAACTGTTTGAATACTATCCCGAAAGACATCAATTTGTCGAGGAACGACTTGGAGAAGTTCATAGACTCCAGAAAAAGCACCAATGTGTGGACGCTGATGATTTAATTGAAAAAAAAGAGATCATTGAATCTCAGTTGTTGGGCTTAAACAACTCTGATGAAGATCTTCGAAAGTTAGAAGAGGAGTTAAAAAAGCTAGAAAATACTATAGAAAAACAAAGTAATCTGTTGACCAAAGGAAGAATCTCGGTACTTGATGCTTTTCAGGAACAAGTTGAGAATACGTTGAAGAATTTGGGGATTCCATTTGCAAAACTTGATGTAAAACATCAAAAGCTGTTAGAATACACAAAGGATGGAAAAGATGCTTTTGATTTTTTATTTTCAGCAAATAAGGGAGTTGATCCTGCAATTGTTTCAAAAACGGCTTCTGGTGGTGAAACTTCTCGATTAATGTTGGCAATCAAGGAAATTTTGGCAAAACACCAACAATTGCCAACCATTTTATTTGATGAAATAGATACCGGTGTTTCGGGCGAAATAGCGGAAAAAATGGGAACTATATTAGCAAATATGGGGCGCCAACGTCAAGTTATGTCAATTACTCATTTGCCGCAACTCGCAGCGAAAGGAGAACATCATTACTTTGTATACAAAGATGTGGTGGATGAAAGAAGCATAACCCAATTGAAAAAACTTTCGCAAGAAGATCGAGTTGGAGAGTTAGCAAAAATGCTAAGTGGAGCAACTATGACAGAAGCTGCAATGAATAATGCTAGAGAATTATTACAGATATAAGAGAAAAACTATATTTGTAAACTTACAAAACCAGATAACATGTCAAATAACTTATTACAAGGAAAAAGAGGAATTATTTTTGGTGCATTGAACGAGCAATCAATCGCTTGGAAGGTTGCAGAGCAAGCAAAGGCACAAGGTGCAACGTTTACCTTAACCAATGCTCCGATTGCAATGAGAATGGGAGAGATTCAAAAGTTAGCAGACGCTTGCGATGCAGAAGTAATCCCTGCAGATGCAACTTCAGTAGAAGATTTGGAGAATTTAATTACCAAATCGATGGAAGTTTTGGGTGGTAAAATTGACTTCATCCTCCATTCTATTGGAATGTCTCCAAACGTTAGAAAAGGAAAGCCATACGACGGAACCAACTACGATTGGTATCATAAAACCATGGATGTTTCAGCAATGAGTTTGCATAAAGTATTGCAAGTTGCTAAAAAGATGGATGCTATTAACGAATGGGGGTCTGTTGTTGCTTTAACTTACATTGCAGCACAAAGAGTATTTCCTGACTACAATGACATGGCAGACGCTAAATCCTTATTAGAGTCGATTACAAGAAGTTTTGGTTACCACTATGGCGAAGCGAAGAAAGTTAGAGTAAACACCATTTCACAATCGCCAACAGTTACAACGGCTGGTAGTGGAGTGAAGGGTTTTGATGCATTTATTAACTATGCAGAAGATATGTCGCCTTTAGGAAATGCTTCAGCGCTAGATTGTGCTAACTATTGTATTACCATGTTTTCAGATTTGACAAAATATGTGACCATGCAAAACTTGTTTCACGATGGAGGATTTTCAAACACTGGAGTTACTCAAAAAGTGATTGAGAAGTTTTCATAATTTGAATAATATGAACGCCTATAGCTCTAAATCAATATAATCAACTAAAACGCCGTCCTCGAAAATAAGCCGGCGTTTTTTTAGGTCTCTTTTTTTAGGATCAAAGGAATGGTCAATGAAGATGTTGATTTCTCCACTGTACCATGAGGCAAAGACATGATCCGGGTCTTGAAATAAATCCTCAATTCCCACCATTTTCATATTGTGGTCAAAACCTTTCAATTCAACCAATTTTAGACGATTATTTACGATTTCCCAAATTCCAATGTATCCTCTTTCATTTTCTGAAGAGTAGGAGAGGAAGGCGTCTTCAATTTCGTGATGCTGCAAGTAAGCTTCCAAAGGTTCTTCTTGAAAACTAAGTTTCCGTTCGTTGTAAATTAAAAGTTCTGAAGTTTTGGCCATGCTGCTATTTTGAGAAGAGCAAAGTTCCTTATAATCTGCTCTAAATGGTGTTGAATACGTTTCCTTTTTTGGGAATTGAGAATCTCTCTAAAACTTCACTATTACTCTTCCTTTCGATTTTCCTTCCAACATTAATTGAATGTAGTGGTCTAATTCTTTCAAGGAGATGATTTTTTTGATGTTGTCCAAGTGTTTAGGTTTCCATTTCTTCGAAAGTAATTCCCATATTTTTAAGCGAATAGACCTTGGCGTTTCAGCTGTTTCTATTCCTAACACATTTACTCCGTTTAGAATAAATGGATATACAGTCGTTTCTAGTTTTTCAGATTCTACCAAACCGCAAACTGCAACACTTCCGTTCCTTCCACATGCTTTTATACAGGTTGCCAAGGTATTGTCACCAACCGTATCAATTGCACCAGCCCATTTTGGACGAAGTAGAGGGCGTCCACTTTGATCGTTAGTTTCTTCTCTTGAAATAATTTCCGTAGCACCTAACTCTCTTAAATAATCGTGTGCTTCCGTTTTGCCACTTGCTGCAATTACTTTGTAATCGTTTAGCGCTAAAATAGCAATCGCCATACTTCCTACACCGCCAGTCGCCCCAGTAACTAAAATAGAACCCATTTCTGGAGTTTGACCATTCATTTCCATTTTGTACAACGAAAGTGCCGCAGTAAATCCTCCGGTTCCCAATACCATTGATTCTTCCAATGTCATTCCTTCAGGTAATTTAACGGGCCATTTTGCAGGTACTCGAATGTATTCTTGAAAACCACCCGAGGTGTTCATTCCAAAATCATACGATGTAACAATAACAGAATCTCCTTCTTTGAAATCATCACTTTCTGACTTTACAACAATTCCGCAAGCATCAACTCCAGGAGTATGAGGATATTCACGAGTAATACCTTTATGACCAGAAGAGGACAACGCATCTTTATAGTTTAAGGCTGCATATTTAACCTTAATAAGTACTTCGCCTTCAGGTAATTCTTCTATGCTTTTATTTTCAATAGAACGGCTAAAACTACCGTCCTCGTTTTCGCGCACTACAAATGCTTTGTATAAATTGTTACTCATTTATTGAAATATTATAAGGTTCAAGTTATCTACAATAAGTTCTGTTTGATCAGGATTCCAAACGAAAATCTCCCATAGGTCTCCATCCTTAAATTTTAATGGGTCAACAACGAAGCTAAACTGATGTTTTTGCCATTCATCGATGGTTTTCAATTCGCTAATTGTATAATGAACTCCATAGTAACTGCCAACTCTAAAGATAACTTGCATTCTGCTGCTATCATTTTGAAAATAATCTCCTACCAGCTGTATTCTTAGGGGCTCAATTTCAAACTTATTCCGAATTGTGTCTCGAATGGTTAAGGCATATACATTTTTAGCCTCAATCTTTAAACTCTTTCCGTGTAAACTATCCGATTGCTCAATTGGCAGCCATGCTGTAGCAGATTTGGGTAAATCTCCTTGCTGTTCAAAGTTAGTGTGCTTTTCATAATGCAACTGAGTGAAGAAAAGGCTTGGGTTATTTTTAGCTGACTTACGGTACAAACTTAGTTTTCCGTT
The DNA here is from genome assembly GCA_047627915.1 of Vicingaceae bacterium. Classification (GTDB taxonomy): domain Bacteria; phylum Bacteroidota; class Bacteroidia; order Flavobacteriales_E; family Vicingaceae; genus NORP294. Next base: position 12,447 of record JBLHTZ010000043.1, on the reverse strand, counting down.
TCCTTCAACCCTTTCTAATTGGTTGATTATATGAGGATAATCTTTATATACATTGTTGAAGAAAAAGCTATCTACCATAGTAGCATAGGTGAAATTACTATCCAACTCAGGTCCTAGGATATTGGCTCTTGTTTTTAAATTGGAATAGCCTTTGTTACCCCAAATGGTGAAGGGAATGTTAGTGGAATTAGCATCTATAACATATAAGGTATCTTTTTTATTGACTCCCCACGTCTTTAAGTCGTCGGCTGAACTTTGATAAACATTGAAGGCGTACTCTACTCGATCATCGAATGGAGGTGTATAACGCAAACTTTGAATGTCTTTTGAATACCCAAAAAAGTAAAAGAAAAAGATAAAACAACTTCCTCCAATAAAGGTGTACCATTTTTTTGATATGGTAACAATGGATAGCATGAAGATGATCCAGAGCGAAAATAGTGGTAAAAAACTATCGATGTAATAATAATCGTGATCTGTAAACTGACGACCAAAAGCAATGAAAAAGAACAAAACTCCGATGAAGGAAATAAGCAAGAATGAGAGTAGCTTTTTCTTTTGATGATTGATGGTTTTTAAGTTTTTATATTGAAAAATACAGGCAACGATAAGTGGAATTAGAAGAATAGCATGATACGGACTCATGAGCTGGTTGCTCCAGCGATCAGCCGCACCAAATACGACTTCAACAAAGTTTGAAACACTTGTAAAATGCAATGTTTCATTTAAAAACATACTGCCGAATGTTTTACCTAGGTGTTGATTATAAAAGTAATAGCCAATAAAAATGGCAATTCCCATTAGTAGTTTACTTACTCTCGAGAATTTAAAACGCTTCAATCGTATTTCTTGTACTATTTCATTAAGGAGTAGGGCGAATAGAAATATGAAAAAGGGAGCTCTCGCTAAGGCAGCTAAAGTGATAAAAATTACACCTAAAGTATAACCATTCTTACTTTTATAGCTATTGAATACAAAGAATAGTCCTATAAAAAGGTTGGCAAATGAAGCAGTTGATGGAAGAAATCCATTTTGATAATAAACAAAAAAGGGTAGTGTGAAAATAAAAGTAGTTCCCATGATGGAACGCATCATGGACTTTGTAAACAGTAAGAAAAAGTGAAAAAGGAAAAATAAACCTATTAACGAATAAATCAGATTGTACCAATGAAAAATCACTACCACAGATTGACTTGTTATTGAACTGACGACAGCAACGAAGTAGTCGTGAATTGGAAAGTCAACTTGAGTAACTCCGTCTTTAGTTAGGAGATTATAAGTAGCAGGATGAAAGAAATCAAATCCATTCTCTTGAAAATTTTGAGCAATAGCGATTCGATCGCTTTGCGTCCAAGCATGAACATAAGCAGGATACTTGCTCATGGTTCCATTGAATAAATAGATTGCTCCAAATACTAAAATAAGGAGCATTAAAATGGAAGAGGGAAGTTGTTTCTTTAGTTGAGATAACATACCTTAAATTTTATTGATCCAACCAATAATGTCTTTTAAGGCATATTCTGAGAAATGCCCTTCCTTTTCATATTCAGAAGGAAGACAAATCCCTTCACCCTCAAAAAACATGTGATTTAACTTAGGGTAAAATATGGTTTTTGAATGTTTATTTTTCGACCCATTTTTCCATCTATTAGCTTCTCTTGGTGTTACTTGATAGTCTCTTTCTCCATTTAAAATTAAATATGGGAAAGCTTGTTTTTTTGCAATTTTCTGGGGCTGGTAATCTTTCAGACTTAACCAAAACGAAGCAGGTAAACCAAGTGGTAAAAGAGGGGAAGCTGTTTCGGTATTATAATCGTTCTCTTGAATTCGTTTAACTTGTGTACGAATCATGGCTATTTGTAAGTCATTGATTTGTTTGCTAGAGTCATTATTCTTGATGTGCTCATATTGTGGAACTAACAAATCTTCCAACGGGCTTACGTTGCCTGCTAAAACAATTACGGCATCAGGTTGAGCTACTTCTGCAATCATAGGAGTACAATACCCACCTATGCTATGTCCTAATAGAATGACTTTCTTCGCTCCATTTTCACGCGCTAACTTGACTGCATTTACTGCATCATCAATTACAACTAGTTGTATTGTTAAAGAATTTGCTTGCCTTGCCATTTGAGAAGGGTAGTCGTAGGTTCTTTTGTTGTACCGAATACTGGCAATTCCATTCGCCGCCAATCCAAATGCTAAATCTTTAAATAGCTTATTTGGACCAAGCGATTCATCCATATCATTTGGCCCTGAACCGTGAACAAATACAACTACAATCTCATTCGTGCCATTTGCAATTGTCATTTTGCCATTCAAAGCTAAAGAGTCGCCTACAGTAATCTCTTCTTGTGAATATTCATACTTTCCTTTAGCGTATGAAGGGAAAGTCCATTTATAATTCGGTTGGTAAGGCTTTAGCATAAAGCTTGTAAAGCTCTCTTTTTGGTTTAGGGTAAACGTTAAAAAGAACTTGCCTTTGTCAAAACTAACTGCTTGTTGGTAATAGTTGCCTTCAGCAGTTTCTTTAACCTGTAATTCTTCAATTTTATTCAGTTTTCCAAATTGCTTGAGTAGTCCAGAAAAACTCTTCTCCATTTGCTTCGACGATAGAGTAGCGGCAATATCGTCAGAAAACAATGCGTGTAATTTTTCGAATTCACTTTTTTGAAGTAACTCGGCTGCTTGCTTTCCTAATTCCTCTGCAATTTGAAAATTTTCTGTTTGTGCTTGAATTTGAGATGTTAAACCAGCTATTATTGTAAAAAAAAGAATACACGTTTTCATTGAAATTACTTTCAAACAAACTTAATTATTCTTTTATCAACGTTTTCCTAGTTATACCAAATAATAAAACTCATTATTAAGGAGAATTAAAGTACTTTTGCATCCTTAAAAACACAGGCAAGATCCCTTTGTATTGCTCGATTCAAAAAATTATTAATGAGCATTTTAGGTTAATTGTCGCTATTAGAATTACAATATGAAATTAAGAAACATCGCTATTATTGCTCACGTTGACCACGGTAAAACGACTTTGGTGGACAAAATGTTATTAGCAGGAAAACTATTTAGCGACCACGAGACTCCGGGTGAGTTAATCATGGATAGCAATGACTTAGAGAAAGAAAGAGGTATTACCATTACGGCGAAAAACGTATCAGTTTTTTACAAAGATTTAAAAATTAACATTATTGATACTCCTGGACACTCCGATTTTGGTGGAGAGGTTGAAAGAGTATTAAACATGGCTGATGGGGTGCTTTTATTAGTAGATGCTTTTGAAGGCCCAATGCCTCAGACAAGATTTGTATTGCAAAAAGCTATTGAATTGGGTTTAAAGCCAATTGTAGTTGTAAATAAAGTAGATAAAGAAAACTGTACTCCAGATATAGCTCAAGAAAAAGTATTTGACTTGATGTTTAACTTAGGTGCAACAGAAGAGCAACTTGACTTTCCAACTATTTACGGTTCGGCTAAACAAGGTTGGATGAGTGAAGACTATAAAAAGCCAACAGATAACATTATTCCATTAATGGATGCTATCGTTGAGCATATTCCTGCTCCAAAGCCACCAGAAGGGAACACTCAAATGTTGATTACTTCATTGGATTACTCTTCTTTTATCGGTCGTATTGCGATTGGTAGATTACAAAGAGGCACCTTGAAAGTAAACCAGCAAGTGATGTTGATGAAAAGAGACGGTAAGACCGTTAAAAGTAAAATCAAGGAATTGTATGTATTTGAAGGAATGGGCAAGGTTAAGGTTGACCTAGTCGAAGCTGGAGATATTTGTGCAATAGTAGGTTTGGAAGGGTTCGAAATTGGTGATACGGTTGCCGATGTGGATAATCCTGAAGCTTTAGGAGCCATTAAGATTGATGAGCCGACCATGAGTATGCTTTTCACGATTAATGATTCTCCTTTCTTTGGTAAAGAAGGAAAGTTTGTTACATCACGACATATTAAAGACAGATTAGAAAAAGAACTAGAGAAGAATTTAGCATTAAGAGTTGAAGATACAGGGTCTGCTGATTCTCACAACGTATTTGGAAGAGGTGTGCTTCACTTATCGGTTTTAATTGAAACGATGAGAAGAGAAGGTTATGAGCTTCAAATCGGTCAACCACAAGTTATCGTCAAAGAAATAGACGGAAAGAAACACGAGCCAATTGAGGAATTGACAATTGACTTACCGGAAGAAGTAAGTGGAAAAGCAATTGAAATTGTAAATCAAAGAAAGGGTGAAATGTTAAACATGGAGCCAAAGGGGGGTAGAATGATTCTAGATTTCGAAATTCCTTCAAGAGGGATTATCGGATTGAGAAATTATTTATTGACAGCAACTGCGGGTGAAGCGATTATGTCTCACCGATTTAAAGAATTTCAGCCTTACAAAGGCCCAATTCCAGGTCGTCAGAACGGGTCATTAATTTCTATGGAAACTGGAAAAGCAATTCCTTTCTCATTAAACAACTTACAAGACAGAGGTAAGTTTTTCGTTCATCCGAACGAAGAAATCTACGGAGGTCAGGTTGTTGGTGAAAACAATAGAGCAGGAGATTTGGTAATTAACTTAACGAAAGCCAAAAAAATGTCGAACATGCGTTCTTCTGGAGCGGATGATAAGATTAGAATTGCACCAGCAACAAAGTTTTCTTTAGAGGAAGCGTTAGAATACATACAAGGTGATGAGTATGTAGAAGTAACACCAGAGTCATTAAGAGTTAGAAAAGTAATGTTGAATGAAACAGACCGAAAAAGATCAGGTAAGAGCTAATTAGCACTTCTTGTTCTTAGAAAAGCCTGAAACGACCGTCGTTGTTTCAGGCTTTTTTTGTTTGGATTTTTAATGCGAATTGAATACAGCCAATTGACCAAGCAATCCTTAATTTTATAAATTGAGAAACTAAAATATGAACCCACAGCTTAAACTATTTCTTCTTTTTCTGCTATTCAACTTTGGAGGACTAGTGCTAGGCTCTTATTTGCAGGGTAGTATCGCCAATAATACATGGTACTCAGAACTAAATCGTGCGCCTTGGACGCCACCGGGTTGGGTTTTTGGAGCTGCTTGGTTCATCATAATGTTGGCCTATTCATATTACTTGAGTCAGTTATCTGTTGCTATTAACCTTCGATTTATTTCTATACTTTTTGTGTTTTCATGGATATTGAATGTAGCTTGGAGCCCTTTGTTCTTTCGATTTCATCAAACTCAGTTAGCGTTGGTGGTTTTAAGTGTGTTGTTTTTTTGCATCCTAATATTCTTTCTTCTTTTCGGGCGTAAGATGGGAGTACTGAGCTTTTTGTTGCTACCTTATTTGGTTTGGCTTGGAATTGCCTTTTCTTTGAACTGGTATGTTATTTTTAACAATTAGAATGAAAGTACTACGCCTTACTTTACTTGGATTATTTTTGATTGCGGCAGGGTACAATGTATTTCTATGGACCATTACCTTTGATAAAACGAACTTGGATAATTTGAATAATGGAGAAGTACAAATTATCGGACATGGCGGAATGGGTTTTGCATCTTTTTTACCATTTAAATATTACCCTACAAATAGTTATGGATCGTTATTTAAAGCAATAGATGAATTTAAAGTGGAAGGTGTTGAAGTAGACCTTCACTTAACAAAAGATCGAAAATTTGTATTATTTCACGATGGAAAATTGGATAATAAAACAGCTCTACCTGGTTGCACCGGAGACAAAACTTTAGGAGAGTTAACTCAAACGAACTACCAACTTGGAGTTCCTTTTGATTGGTTTCAATCGGAACGTATAATTGGATTAGCAGAACTGCTAGATAGCTTACTTCAGCGGAAAGAGTTTCCATTTCTACATTTGGATGTGCGAAACTGGAATGAATGCAACACACCACAAGAAAACGATGTTTTAGAGGGGACTATCGCTCTTGAGTTGATAAAGCTGTTAAACGATAAACAAGTTCCAACTGAAAAAATTCTAATCATATCACTATCTCAGAATTTTTTGATGAAATTGAAAGAAATCAATAATCCCTATCCAGTTTCTTTTGAAATTGTTGGAAGAGAGTTTGAGTTTCTCCAATGGGCAATTGATAATGGTATTAAATCAGTTACCGTTAAGCCGAAATTATTGACCAAAGAAATCTCTAAAATGGCACATAATTCGGGTCTTCAAGTAATTACATTTGGGGCGAAAAGTAAAAGTGGAAATAAAAAATTGTTAGAATTGAATCCTGACGTTATTCAAACAGACAACATTCCTGCATTAAAGGAGTTGATGGGGTATGAATAGAGTTAGGAATTGACGACAGCTAGTGACAATATTGATTATCAATATTCCTTAACCTGCAATCTATCTAAAAACTACTGAATCGCCTCTCTTTGTGCCATTATTTTAGCATCAGCCAAGTAGTCATCGTAACTCATTACTTTGTCTAACATACCTTTTGGACCAAGCTCAATTAATCGAGTAGCAGTGGTATGGGTGAAGGTATGATCATGAGATGTAAAGAGAATGGTTCCCTTGAAGTCAATTAACGAATCGTTTAATGCAGTAATAGATTCCAAATCTAAGTGATTGGTTGGTTCATCAAACATCATAAGATTAGCGTCTCCTTGCATCATTTTAGATAGCATGCAACGCATTTTCTCTCCTCCTGACAATACGGAGCACTTTTTCATTACTTCTTCACCAGAGAAGAGCATTTTGCCTAAAAAACCTCTGATGTAAACTTCATCTTTCTCTCCGACTGTATAGTTTCTTAACCAATCTACCAAATTCTCTGAGCTTTTAAAATACTGTGTATTGTCAGAAGGTAGGTAAGAAGTAGTTATTGTCTGCCCAAATTCAAACTCACCGCCGCTTGGTTTTAAGTTATGGTTTAAGATTTCAAACAATACAGATATCGCTCGAGACTCTCCTAAGAATGAAATTTTATCTCCCTTGTTTATCACAAAGTTAACATCCTTGAAAAGGTAGTTTCCTTCTTTGTCTTGGTAGCTTAAATCTTCCACTTTTAGCAGTTGGTTACCTGCTTCACGTTCTTGCGTCCATATAATACCAGGATATCTTCTGGATGAAGCTTGAATGTCATCCAAATTGATTTTTTCCAACAATTTTTTTCTACTTGTCGCTTGTTTAGACTTAGAAGCATTTGCACTAAAACGCTGAACGAATTCCTGCAGTTCTTTTTTCTTTGTTTCTGCCTTTTTATTTGCTGTTTGTCTTTGCTTTAGCACCAATTGAGAAGATTCGTACCAAAACGAATAGTTCCCTGAAAATGTAGTCAGTTTACTAAAATCAATATCAACAATATTGGTGCAAATGGTATCTAAAAAGTGTCTATCGTGAGATACTACGATTACTGTGTTTCTAAAGTCCAATAAAAAGTCTTCCAACCAACTAATTGTCTTTACATCCAAATCATTGGTAGGTTCATCTAATATTAGAATATCTGGATTCCCAAATAATGCTTGAGCTAACAACACTCTTACTTTTTGATTTCCGCTAATTTCGGTCATCGGTGAATAATGCAAAGCTTCTTCAATTCCCAATCCACTTAGTAGTGCGGCTGCATCAGATTCAGCATTCCAACCGTCCATTTCTGCAAACTCCCCTTCTAATTCAGAGGCTTTTATACCGTCAGTTTCGCTAAAGTCTTCCTTTGCGTAAAGGGCATCTTTCTTTTTCATGATGTCCCACAATACTTTGTGGCCCATGATTACGGTGTCCAAAATATTAAATTTATCAAACGCATAGTGGTCTTGACTTAAAACAGCCATTCTCTTGCCTGGCTCCATCATTACTAAGCCAGAATTAGGATCAATTTCGCCTGATAAAATTTTTAGAAAAGTAGACTTTCCGGCTCCGTTAGCGCCAATAATTCCGTAACAATTGTCACCCGAAAATTTGATGTTAACTTCATCAAACAGAATTCTTTTTCCGTATTGTAAGGAGACGTTTTGAGTTTCTATCATAGCATTGTTTTTGGGGCGACAAAAATAACGAAAATATCAGTGTTTATAGGCAACTTTTCGTCATTTATATTGTTGACCTAAACATGAATATAAGATTGATATTTATTCTTCTCTCATTAGCTGTTTTTTCTTGTAAAGTGCCTTACAGCAATAAGGATGTTTTTGAAGAGAAGGCGTTGTTGCCAAAAGACGAAGCCCCTCATTTTAAAAATTCACTAGAGTGGTGGTATTTTACTGGTCATTTACAGGACGATGCAAAACAAAAAACGTTAGGAGTGGAGTATGTTGTTTTTCATTTTAACCCTACCAATGTAAAAGGTGGGTGGATGGTAAACATGGCGGTAAGCGACCCAGAAAATGAAGCCTTCTATTACGACCATCAATTTTTTCCAAAAAAGAAACGAGAGTTTATGGACCTTCCGTTAAATTTCAATTGGTCGAAAAAACAGTTTAATTCTAGCTTAAAAGGGCAAAACGGAGTTTATCAAATTGGGGCTAATTTCTCATCAGATTCAATTTCAATGGCATTGAATACACGAGCTGAAAAAGAAGTAGTGTTGCACGATGGCATCGGTTATGAAAATTACGGTGACATTGCCAAAGCTGGATACTATAGTTTCCCGAGGTTGAAAACCGAAGGAAAAATTAATTTAAACGGAGAGGAGTATAACGTTGAAGGGAATTTGTGGTACGATCGGCAGTGGAATTGTAGTGGAGTATTTGACAGAAAAGTTGCTTGGGATTGGTTTTCTATTCAGTTTGAAGAAACAAAGTCTGAGTTAATGTTGTATCGCTTATATAGTCTAAGTGATAGCAGTGTTATTTTTGGAGGAACCTACACAGATTCAACCAATAAGTCTTTTTTTTTAGAAAATTATCAAATTAATATTTCAGAAACAAAGTATTGGGTAAGTCCTCATTCTGATGCAAAATATCCCATAGAGTGGAATATTGAAGTGGAGGATTTAAATTTAAAGACCAATTTAAAAACCGCATTTCCAAATCAGGAACTAGAGTTAGTTTTTGGACCAATGACAAAATTTTACTATTGGGAGGGAATGTGCAACGCCACGGGAACAATCCAAGGGGTGGGTGTTAACGGTAATTCATACGTGGAGATGACCAATCGCTTTCGAATTAAAGAACAAAAAAAGTAAACAGCTCAAGATCTTTCTTGCTTTATTTGTATTGTGGAAATCTCGATCTTTCTTTCGTTTTGTTTGGCATCGTTTTTAATGGCGATCATGCCTGGTCCTGATAATATTTTTGTGCTGACAGAAAGTATTGCTAAGGGAGCAAGAAATGGAGTTTTCATTGCTTTTGGCTTAAATTCTGGAGTTCTGGTGCATACGTTGGCTGCAGCAACCGGAATTTCCATAATTCTAAAACAGTCTGAACTAGCATTTAGTATTATTCAATATGCAGGAGCTGCCTACTTGTTGTACTTGGCTTATTTATCTGCAAAAGAAAAGGTAGAACAATTTGAAACTAAAGAGAGCAATGAGTTAGGAGCGTTTAAACTGTTTAGAACAGGATTCATCATGAATCTTTTAAATCCAAAGGTTTCTTTATTTTTTATAGCATTTTTGCCACAGTTTGTACGCCCTGAAAGCGGCAGTGTTACCAAGCAAATGATCATTATGGGAGTTGCTTTCATGGTGATTGGGTTCATCACATTTAGCAGTTTCGCATTGCTCGCCAACCAACTTCGCAAGCCTTTGAATAGTTTAAAGGTATTGACGTGGATTAAGTGGGCGAAGGTGATTGTTCTTGTTGGTTTGGCTGTTTATTTGTTTTACTAACAGAGTGTACTTTTACTCATATGAAACTAATCGAAGAACAAATTTTTACAGCTAACGATCTTGATGGATCCTCATTTGAAATTGCTCAATATGAGTTATGCACTTTCAATACTATTGATTTCAAAGGAATTAGTTTTTCTAACGTTAAGTTTGTGGAATGCAATTTTGTTGACTGCGATTTAAGCATGTTAAAATTAACAGGAAGCATGTTACAAGAGGTACAGTTTACCCAGTGTAAAATGTTGGGTTTGTTTTTTGAAACGGTGAAGCCTTTTTTGTTTCAAGTTGGTTTTGATCACTGTAATTTGGAAAGCAGCTCGTTTGCAGGATTGAACATGCAGAATACCAATTTTAATGCATGTAAATTGACAGGAGTGGACTTTACTGAAACCGACCTATCTGGAGCTACTTTTAATGATTGTGATTTATTTAGAGCTAGCCTCCAAAATACAAATCTGAGTAAGACAGATTTGCGAATGGCTCGAAATTTCTCAATTGATATACAATCCAATCGAGTTAAAAAGGCCATTGTTTCGAATAATAATTTAGAAGGATTTTTGAGCGGGACAGGACTAGATATTCGAGATTAACTAACGTAAGTTGCTAGTCGACTTATGTCTCCGACTTTGATCATAATTGTTCATAACCCCAGGTACTATCTACTCAGTAAACCACCTAGGCCAATTCTTACGTTCCATGCAGCAAACTCATCGTCTTCAAAAGCAGCATAAACACCCACTTTCATTCCAAAAAATATACGATCTACTGAGTATCCAACCTCGGTGTAATTTATGTTTTGCTCGGTAATTAAGTAATTGAAATTTAGCATTTCGCTAATCCCTTTTCGAGCGAAATAAGGAATTCGTTTTAATAAAATTCTATTGTCTTCAATTCTAAAATGAGCCTCTGCATAGCGACTATTGGTATTAAATCGATACAAGTCCATTAATTTAAAACTGTTGACAAAATCATTACTTAAGAATATGTTTGGCTGTCCGTTAAAGTTTTTATAATCGGCAAAAAGGGTAGAGGAGTTGGATAAAAAAGTTCCGGCTTCTACGTGGTAGCTAAATTTGTCGATTAACCTTATAGAAAGTGTTTGCTGAACGGCAAATGAAACAAATTGGTAGTTGGCGTCGCTTCCAAGGACATTTTCTAATCCTTGGCGATAGTTGGCCGTAAAAGTGGGGTATTTCGATTGAAGTACTTCTTTTGTTCCGTTCTTAATTCTATAAAATTGTTTTGGGGTATACTTAACAAGTACGTCTGCACTTAACGACTGGTGATTGTTTAATAAACTTTTGTTGTGAAAGACTTCTTGATTTGATGGAGTGTTTGTGGTGTATTCAAAATCCCACCAATCTGTTAGTGTGAAGCTACTGTTGTTAACTTGTGCGGCTCTGTCTTCAAAATCTAATATAGTAATCAGTTGCAAGCCATTTAAAAGGTCAATCTGATGGCCAATTTTGAAAAAGTCTGCTTCATAAAACTTCTTAAAATTCTTTGTGTAAATCAAAGAAGAAATGGTGTTAGCTAACAGCGGCATTGGCTCATCTCTATTGTAATCGTCGGTCATTCTCCCCGCAGTCGCGAAAAATGCGGCCCGTTTTTTACCGTTATATTGTGCAAGTAATTCAATATTTCCTAAAAAGCGATCCCTAGCAAATGCATAACCTGCGGTGGGTAAAAAGTTAATGTATTTTCCTTCTTTGTCTTTCCATTCTAGTTGAAAAAGAGTTTTGTAGGCTGTAAAACCGTTAACTGTATTAAACTCTCCAGTTGCTTTACTTAAAACTCCAAAAGGTGTAAATCTTAATTTTTTATTTTTTGAAAATTTTGGTGTGTCATAAAAAAGTAAATGACCCCATAAGCTCCTTTTCTTTGAAAGGGAAGTGTCTCCGCTAATTACTTTTTCTAAGGAGTCACGCTCTACATAAATTGTTTTTTCTTGCTCTGATAGAGGAATTGACCTTGTTTTTTGCCAAATAGAATCATTTTGAGAGAATACACTATCTGCAAAGGTTACTGTGTTATTTGAGGTTATTTCCAATTGATCAATGGAGTCGTTTTCCACTTCAAGTTGTCTTTCTTTTTGTTTGATCAGCCGCATTAATTTCAACGACTCTCCTTTTGTAACACGTTCTTTGGTAATGATCTCCTCAATTTTACTGTCTAGTTTGTCCAGTTTTACTTTTTTCTCTGCTGGTATATTTCCGTCAAATTCAACCTCTTTAGGAGCAAGTTGCAAGCTATTAAGAATTTCTTTATCCACTTTAGGGTCGGTAGTAACCTTTAATTTGCTGAGTGTTGCTAAATATTTCACTTCAACCTCATAACCTAATACTTCAATATTGGCAGTTATTTTATGGTTAATGGGCATCCAAACATTTGGTCTTATTTCTGTGTAAAGTTGCTGGTACTTCAATTTTGCTAGAGGTTGTTGAAACTCAATATCGACATTGTGAATGTTCCAAACCTTGTCGTTAATATAAATGAAGCCCCTCATTAAGTCATTTCCTATTCGTCTTGGAATGATTTTTATTTTATGAATAGCTTTACCGTCTTCATAATAGGTACTCACATGCTCAAACTCATATACGGCGAAGGCATTCCTGCTCAGCGGGTTGATGATGCTTTTACCTCCCAAGTTGTAAAAGTTAAGGTTGATGTAT
>JBLHTZ010000042.1:0-20739 GCA_047627915.1 Vicingaceae bacterium | reverse complement strand
CAAGGCGTATTTATATATGGATGTTGGTGGAGGGAGTACCGAATTAACCTTGTTTAAAGAAGGTCAAACTGTAAAAGCCCGTTCGTTTAATATTGGTACAATTCGTTTGAAGGATGATTTGGTTTCAGAAACAACTTGGAAAGAGTTGGGAGATTGGTTGGCAGATATAAAGAAGGAGTATCAACCTAAGAATATAATTGGGTCAGGAGGTAACATCAACACCTTGTTTAAGTTGACACTGCGGAAAGAAATGGAAGTTCTTCCAACTCTTGCTACTAAGAAATGGTTACAGCGCTTGAAAGAACTTTCTTTCGACGAGAAAATTGCAAAATTAGGTCTTAGACCAGACCGTGCAGATGTAATTGTTCCTGCCACTGAGCTATTTGTTTTTGCGCTATCAAAAAGTGGTTGCGAAGGGGTTATTGTGCCCAAAGTTGGATTAGTCGATGGTATTATTCGGCATTTGTACAAGGAATACAAGGAAGTATAGAAGTACTTAAGGTAGGGATTTATTCGTCATTGCGAGGCACGAAGCAATCTGGTTATTGAAAAACCGATTGCCGCAGTCGTTCCTTCATTTGCAATGACTGTTTAATTCAACGACTTGTAATTCGTAATTCAAGGATTCGTAATTACTCAACCGATTGCCGCAGTCGTTCCTCCTTCGCAATGACGCTATAATTTAACACGTTAGTAATTATTACAAGCTCTTCTTGAATTCCTCAAAAACAAGGTCTGCAGCTTCCGTAGGTGAAACTTCTTTTTGAATTACTTGAGCTTCTAGGTTTGCAATGAATGAATGAATTCGTTCATTTCCAAATAAGGCTAAGTTTAACCGTTCCTGTATGCTTTTTTTAAACCATGCATTCAATTGTGTTTGTCGCTGTTTTTCGAAATAACCATTCTCTTTGGTAAGTACAATGAAGTCATGAACTAAAGTCCAAGCTTTTTCTAAATTGAATGCTTGTAATGCGGAGCAGATTTCAACCTTCGGACTAGATCCACTTTCTGCCATTGGAAATAAATGTAAGGCATTCTGATATTCTCTTTTAGCTAGTTTGGCATTGGTCAGATTTTCGCCATCGGCTTTGTTAATAAGCATGCCATCTGCCATTTCCATAATGCCCCTTTTAATGCCTTGTAGCTCGTCTCCAGCGCCGGCTAACATCAGCAGTAAAAAGAAATCGGTCATTTCCTTTACTTCAATTTCCGACTGTCCAACGCCAACCGTCTCCACAATAATGGTATTGAAACCTGCGGCCTCGCATAAAATAATACTTTCACGGCTGTGGTGGGTAACTCCACCCAAAGAACCTGAGCTAGGGCTTGGGCGAATAAAAGCGTCTGGGTGAACACTCAAATTATTCATTCGAGTTTTATCGCCCAAAATACTTCCTTTTGAACGTTGTGAACTGGGGTCAACTGCTAAAACGGCAACTTTTCGTTGTTGCTTTTCTATTAGGTACATCCCGAACGTCTCAATAAAGGTGCTTTTGCCAACACCTGGAACCCCGGTAATTCCAATTCGAATAGATTCGCCAGAATGGGGCAGGCAAGCTTTAATTAGTTCGTTTGCAAATTTCCGGTCCTCTAGTTTTTTGCTTTCACAAAGAGTAATTCCTTTGCTTAATGCGGTAAAATTTCCACTAAGAATTCCGTTAACCAACTCATTTATATTGGGCAATTGAACCTTTTTGCGTTTGAAATTTTTGTTTTGCATTGGCTCTAAATTACTCTTCCAATCTGAATCCCATCTCGAATGGGCAGTAAAATATTTTCAATTCTGGGGTCTTCGGTAATTTGAGTGTTGAATTCTCGGAGTAATTTGGTGTCTTTGTCTTGTGAGGCCTCATCCACCACCTTACCGCTCCATAAAATATTATCTGCTAAAATATAGCTTCCAGATTTTAGGGTAGGAATCACAAGGTTGTAATAGTTCAAGTAGTTTTCCTTGTCTGCATCAATAAACACCATGTCCCAATCTTCATTTAATTGTGGAATAACGGTTAGAGCATCGCCAATGTGTTGTGTAATTTGAGTTGCAAACTTCGAACGGTCAATGAATGATTGCACAAAATCTTCTAGTTCCTCGTTCTTGTCAATGGTGTGCAAGTGTCCGTCTTTTGTTAAACCTTCCGCCAGGCAAAGTGCTGAGTAGCCCGTGTAGGTGCCCAATTCTAAAATTCGAGAAGGTTGTATCATTTTTGAAATCATACTCAATACTCTTCCTTGAAAATGTCCACTTAGCATTCGAGGCTGTAAAACTTTCATGTAGGTTTCACGGTGCAATTCATACAGAAGGTCACTCTCTTTCGAAGTGTGTTGAGTTACATATTTATCTAGCTTTTCATCTAAAAAGTTCATCTAGTTCTTTGTTTCTTCAATAATTATTGTAAAAAAATCCTTTAGTGACATTTTCATAGCTGCCACTTGTTGTGGAATTAAACTCGCTTTTGATAATCCCGGTACAGCATTCACTTCAATTACATAAGGAGTCTTGTCTACTAACATGAAATCTACTCTTACAACCCCGCGTAAATCCAATTTACGGTAAATTTCTGTCGATAGTTGCTGAGTTAGTCGGTAACTATCTTCGTCAATTCGTGCAGGGGTAATTTCCATTGAATTGCCTTCGTACTTTGCTTGGTAGTCAAAAAACTCTCCTTTTGGTATAATTTGGGTGATGGGCATTGGAATAATTTCTCCATTTTTTCTAAAAACGCCACAGGTTATTTCTTTGCCAGGAAGGCTTTCTTCAATCATTATTTCTCTGTCGAATTGAAACGCTTTTGTTAAAGCAAACTCTAACTCTTCTTTTTGTTTGACTTTAGAAACCCCGTAGCTGCTGCCGGCAGAACAAGGTTTAACAAAACAAGGCAAGCCGACCGTTTCAATAATTTCATCTAAATCAATGCGATCGCCTGCTCGCAAGTATTTTGATGTCGCTACAGAATACCCCAATTGACGTAACAAGGTGTTATTGTACCATTTGTTAAAGGTTAAAGTTGAGCCTACGTGGTTTGGAGAAGAGTAAGGAATTTTCAAAAGGTCAAAATAGGCTTGAAGTTTACCATCTTCTCCTGGTGTGCCGTGTATGGCTATAAAAACGTAATCGAATCGAATTCGGTTACCGTCTAGTTCAAAGCTAAAATCATTCTTATCTATTTCGAACGAATGATCTGCCAACTTTGCCTCCCAAACTCCTTTTCGCATCACTACTAAAATAGGTTTGTACCGACTTTCGTCAATATTGTCTAAAACGGTTTGAGCAGATTTTAATGAAATTTCTTCTTCTGCTGAATCTCCTCCTGCGGCAATGGCAATTACTGGCTTCATTTCAATTAGATTATTGGTTGCTTCAAAATAAGTCATTCTATTTTCACGTTGACCAGCATTGGCGCACTATTAATTAACATTACCCTACTAATATTGTTATTTTTGATGCTTGTAAATCTATTCCTTCATGGGGCACTTTTTTCGTTTTTTAGTAAGTAAGGTTTTTTGGATTAACCTTTTGATAGCTATTGTTTTAGTTGTTGGAGGGTTGTATGCTACATTGGCCTACTTAGACAGTTACACAAAACATGGTGAGGAGCTGGAAGTTCCTGAATTTGTTGGGTTACACATTACAGAGACCGATTTAGCCATTACTGAACGGGGTAGTTTATTAACTGAAATCTCAGATTCTATCTTTATTAAAGGGAAAGTGGGCGGGACTGTAATTGAGCAGCACCCAAAAGCAGGCAAGCAAGTGAAGCAGGGTAGAACCATTTATTTAACTGTTGCTGCGAATCAACCTACTAAGATTAAAATGCCAAAGTTAGTAGACCAATCTTTGCGCCAAGCAACTTCAATTTTAGAAACTTACGGTTTAGAGGTTGGAGAACTGGTATACAAGCCTGATATGTGTATGAATTGCATCTTAGAGCAAAAAATAGACGGCGAGGATATTCAAGCAGGAACTAGGATTAGAAAGGGAAGTGTAATTGATTTAGTCGTAGGTCAAGGTCTTGGGAGTGTATTGGTAGAGGTGCCGTACTTGTTGGAGTTTAACATACAAATGGCAACAAATTTGTTGCAATCTAAGTCGCTTAACATAGGCGCAGCACTTTTTGACGAAACCGTTATTACTGCAGAAGATTCAATAAATGCAGTGGTGTATAAACAACTGCCATCTTTCAGTCAAGTGCCAGCCGCTAGAATGGGAGGAGCGGTAGATCTTTTTCTTACCTTAGATACGAATAAGGTAGTTCACTCCGTTATACCAGCATTAGATTCAATACAATAATGGTTAAAGGGTTTCAGTTACTAATCGCAGTAATGCTTTTTGTTGCGCAATTGAGTGCACAAGATTATTTGGCAGTTCCTACTTCCAACCCAGCCCTTTTTCAGCAGTCTCCGACAAAATTGACAAATGAGAAGCTAGAGGTATTTGAAGAAAATTTCATTTACTTATACGATACGTTAAGTCTTCCGTTTATTGATGATTTCTCAACGAATCGTCAACGAAAAAGAATCACAGATCTTACAGATCCTCGATTGTCAGATAGCGTTTTTTATAAAATTAGAATTGGGAATGGCCCATACCAAGACACCATTGGTTTTACTCAGGATTCCACTTTTAAATATATAGTCAATCCTTCCGGAGATACTATACTAAGACAAGCAAACCCTGCTTTTACCATTCAATATTCAGAATTAACGAAGTCGCCGGTAGAGTATCTGCTGTACACCGTTTTTCCTGCATACAATTATACCGAACAAGCCGGCGTGCCAAAAGATACTGTGTTCGTTGATGCAGCATTTGAACAAGATTCGGTAACATTCTACACCGTTGCATCGAATGGGCAGGATTTGTGGACGGATGGTTCAGCGTATATCAATAGAACTTTTGGTTTAAACCCACCATCAATAGGAGTTGCTACTTTTGATGGTTTAAATGAACGTGGGTTGCCCTATAATTTTGACATTGCACTTCGTGTTGTTGCAGATTATCTTCCTTCAGTTCCTTTAAGATTAGGGAACTTACTTGACACGAATGTGTACCTGAGTTTTTTCTACCAACCCAAAGGACTTGCGCTTGACAAACCAGAGAAAGAAGACTCTTTGATTGTGGAGTTCTACAATGCATCAACTAAACGTTGGAGTGGCGCATGGAATTCGATCGGTTTCGCTGCTGACACATTTTCGCAAGTGATATTAAAAGTACCCAATCAATTCCATCAAGATGGGTTTCGATTTCGATTTAAAAACTATGCCAATAGCACGGGAGCGTTTGATCCATGGCATGTTGATTATGTTTATTTGAATAATGGAAGAACGGCAACGCAAGATTTTTACAACGACATTGCTTACGTGTACGATGCACCGTCAATGCTGAAAGATTATTATGCTATGCCTTGGTGGCATTATAAAAATAACCCTGCTAGCTACATGGCTGACTCTGCTTTTACATTTATGAAAAATGCTACTAATGGAGCATTGTCGGTCTTTAATTTTCTAAATGTCCCGGATACAACTAACCCCAGCACAAATTTTTATACTTTTCCGGATATTCCAAGCTCTTTCATACAAATTCCGGGCAATTCCTTTTTCCGATTTGAATATCCAACTCCTTTTGAATTTCCGGCTACTAAGATTGATACTGCCGGAGTTTTTGAATCCATTTTTGACATTCAATTTAGACCGCGATTGGACTTCATTGAAAGCAACGATACGGTAATTTCCAGAACTGTTTTAAAAGATTATTATGCCTACGACGATGGCTCAGCAGAAGCGGGATACGGTGTAAATCCTGCTTTAAGTATTGATGGGTTAACTGCATACATGGCGGTTCGTTATGATATCCCGTTTTCAGACACACTCAAGGGTTTTCAAACTTATTTTTTACCTCAAGCAGTAGATGTAAGCAAGCAACGAATTACACTTATTGTTTGGAGTTCGATTAAGCCTGCAGTTGTTTTATATGAGCGGGAGGCATCGACTCGGCCAATATACAGCGAACCAAACGGTATGATTACATTTAGTTTGGACACTCCATTAGTGGTTGGGCAAACATTTTATATTGGCTTTAAAACCGTTGGAGCAAACAGTGTAAATATTGGTTATGACTTGAATACAAACCACAAGGACAAAATATTTTTTAGTCAAAATGGAAGTTCTTGGTCGGTTCCTTCAGCAGGGATTAAAGATGGGGCTTTAATGCTTCGTCCAGTTTTTAGAAATAGAGTATTTGATGTTAGTGTAGCAGAAAATTCATTGTCTAAAAATGATTTAAAGATCTACCCTAATCCAACAAACGGCGGATTGAATTTAGAAGTTCTCTCTGATCAACGAATAGAATCCATTCAGTTATTAGACATGACAGGGAAGTTAGTATTAAGTACCCCTTTTCAAAGTCAACTTAATTTAGCACATTTACCAAAAGGCATTTACTTTTTGAAGGTTCAAAATGAGAATGGCGAGCAATTAACCCGGAAGGTAATTCTTTCAGAATAAGACAACATGAGCGAAGAAGGAAAACCTGAATACGATGAGATGTTCGAGCATCACAATATTGTAGCAGATAAAGGACAAGCGATTATTCGGATTGATAAATTCTTAACAGATAAGTTGGCGAATTCCTCAAGGAATAAGATTCAGCAGGCTGCCGCAGATGGCAACATTATGGTAAATGGAGTGGTGGTGAAGACAAATTATAAGGTCAAACCCGATGATGAGATTTCGATTCAGTTGCCATATCCTCCAAGAGAAACAGAAATTTTACCAGAGAATATTCCATTAGATATTGTGTACGAAGACGATACTTTATTGGTCATTAATAAACCGTCAGAAATGGTGGTACATCCTGGTTATGGCAATTGGGATGGGACATTGGTAAATGCGTTAATTTATCATTTTCAAAATTTACCGGAGGCAGCTGGCAATGAAGGCCGCCCTGGTCTGGTGCATCGGTTAGATAAAAATACCACCGGAATTATGGTGATTGCCAAAACGGAACATGCCCTAACCCATTTGTCGAAACAATTTTTTGATAGAACTTCAGATAGAAGATACCAAGCTCTGGTTTGGGGTGATATGAAGGAAGAAGAAGGAAAGATTGAAGGAAATATTTGGCGTTCTCACAAGAACAGAAAGATTATGGACGTTTTTCCTGAAGGAGACATTGGGAAAACGGCAATTACTAATTACAAAGTACTGAAGCGTTATGGTTATGTTACTTTGGTCGAGTACAAATTGGATACTGGAAGAACACACCAAATTCGAATTCATTCGAAATACATAGGACATCCCCTTTTTAACGATCCAGAATATGGAGGAGACCGAGTTTTAAAAGGAACAACTTTTACCAAGTACAAGCAATTCGTAGAAAATTGTTTTAAGATACTACCTCGGCAAGCACTTCATGCAAAAACCTTAGCGTTTACTCATCCTAAAACGAAAGAGTGGATGGAGTTTAACTCAGAATTACCAGATGATATGCAACAGGTACTCGATAAATGGGAACGTTATTTAATGGGAAGAGAACTGGAAGTAGAAGACGAAGATTCTGACGAAATAGAAGGGGAATAAGGATTGTAGCCTTTGTATTTGCTAACTAAAATCTAGCGTTTATTAAACACGTGAGGTTAAAAATAAACAGCTTTAAATTTTGCCAACGGAGCTCTTTTTCCAACAATAATTTGCATTTGGTCTTCCTCAATTAGTAAATATTGTTTTCCGTAGGTTAATGCTTCAATTAAACTTTCCTCAAAACTTTCGAAAAAGCACTCCATTTCTGTTTGTGAAAACTCATTAATTTCAATGAAATTTTTAAAGCCTAACTCGTAATTGCCAAATATTGCATTACAGCCTCCATGTGCCTTAATGCTGCCATCTTTGTTGAATTTCAGAAAAGGTTCTTGTTCCATGCCTTCGGGCATTTCTACTTGCACTCCCATAATTTCAATGGCCTTCCAGTACTTTCCTACTAATTCGCCACCCAAATCCTTGCTAAAAGGAGCCATGGTTTCACTGTTTGTTGATTTCTCAACAGTACTCCTTTCTATTTGACTCTCTTCTTTTTCGACTAGCTTCTTTTTGTTTTTGCATGCACCTAGAGTTAAAATTGCAATGCCTGTAAATAGGATTAAGTTTTTCATGAATGTAGAAAATTTGAACCGTAATATAAAGTTGAAAATACTCCTGCAAATTAATACATTTATAAAGAGAAAAATCAAAATTTACAACCATGAAAAATATACTTCCTTTTGCCTTGTCTTTAGCTCTAATCGCTTGTCAAAATACAGAAAAGCCAAATACAGATAACGAGCAGGCTTCAACTCAGGAAATTCCCAAAGAGTTAACGGATGCCGAAAAAAGACTTCAAAAGTATGTCAGTGTAAAATTGACAACTAATGTTTCGAAACTTACGGAGAACCAAAGACTCATGATTCCAAGTTTGATTAAAGTGGCCCAAATAATGGACGATCTTTTTTGGAAACAAGCATATGGCCACAAGGAAGAGTTTTTGGAAAGTATTACAGATGAAAGCACAAGACGGTTTGCGAATATCAATTACGGACCTTGGGATCGGTTAGACGGCAATAAACCGTTTGTTGAGGGAGTAGGAGAGAAACCGTTGGGTGCAAATTATTATCCGAAGGACATGACAAAAGAGGAGTTTGAAACTTCTAACTTGGAGAATAAAGGTTCACTTTATACTTTAATCCGAAGAGATTCAACAGGTAAATTAACCAGTGTTCCTTTTCATATAGCTTTTAAAGACGAATTAGCTGAAGCTGCGGAGTTATTATTAGGAGCTTCTTATTACGCCGATAACGAACAACTCAAAAAGCATTTAATGTTAAGAGCAGAAGCGTTAATTACAGGAGAATTTTTTAAATCTGACATGGCTTGGATGGACATGACAGAAAATCAAATTGATATTATTTGTGGACCAATAGAAACCTACGAAGATCAGTTGTTTGGTAATAAAGCATCTTACGAAGCCTATGTTTTAGTGAAAGATATGGAGTGGAGTGAGCGTTTAGAGAAGTACGCAGCAATGCTACCGGAATTGCAAAGAAATTTGCCGGTAGATGAAAAATACAAAGCAGAAAAACCTGGGACAGATTCTCAGTTAGCTGCTTTTGATGTGATTTATTATGCAGGGGATTGCAATGCTGGTAGTAAAACCATAGCTGTTAATTTGCCAAACGATGAAAAAATTCAGTTGGAGAAGGGTACAAGAAGGTCTCAATTGAAAAACGCGATGCAAGCAAAGTTTGATAAAATACTATTGCCGATTGCTGCTGAATTGATAGATGAAAGCCAAAGAGATTACATCAACTTTGATGCATTTTTTGCCAATACCATGTTTCATGAAGTGGCACACGGCTTAGGAATTAAAAATACCTTAAATGGAAAAGGGACTGTTCGAGAAGCACTGAAAGAACATGCTTCAGCACTAGAAGAAGGGAAAGCTGATATTTTAGGTTTGTACATGATTACTCAATTGCACGAAAAAGGCGAAGTGGAAGGAGATATAAAATCTTATTACACCACGTTTATGGCGAGTATTTTCCGTTCGATTCGTTTTGGAACTTCATCTGCACATGGGAAAGCGAATATGATTCGTTTTAATTTTTTCAAAGACCAAGGAGTATTTAATCGTTCCGAAGATGGAAAGTACACCATTGATTACGATAAAATGAATGACGCCATGAATGCACTTTCTGCTAAAATTTTGAAACTTCAAGGCGATGGAGATTATGAAGGTGTTGCTAAATTGGTAGCTGAAGAAACAATAATTAGAGAAGATTTAGCAAGTGACTTGGCCCGTTTAGCGGACTTGGGAATTCCTGTTGATGTTGTGTTTGAGCAAGGTGTTGAAGTGCTGGGGTTGTAGAGGAGATGTTGTACTATTGCAAGTCTAGTCTTAATTTTTAAATTCGATCTGCTTATTTGTTTGTTGGTTAGTGTTTTAGATACATTAGTAGTTGTATTTTAGTGCCGGGTTAATTTTATATATTTGTTACTTAACACTAAACCAAATAATAGATGAAAAAAATCATTACGAATTTATTTTTATTACTTTTTGTAGGGTTTTCCTGCAACTTATCGGCTCAAAATTTCAGTGTGCAGTCGGGGACGATTACAGTAAACAATATAGACAGTTGTTCTTCTACTCAAGTTGATGTAGTTACCTATTTAGGGTGTATTAATTGGACAAAGGGTCCTTCTTCATACACAGTAAGCGGCACTACTATCGACGTTAGAGTAGATTATTCAAGTTCATTTATTTGCCAAGGAGCAATTAGTAACCCTGTATTTAATACAACGTTACAGAACCTGTCTCCTGGCACATATACTGTTGATGCTTCAGCTTTTTTAGATAATGTTAAAGGAAACACAATAACAGTGGGTTCTTTAACGGTTACAAACTGCAACGTGACTGGCATTGAGTTACAAACCGCTTTGAATGAGATTAAATTTTATCCAAATCCTTCTAACGGTATTTTGTTTTTCAATCAAGTGTTCACAAGTAATACTCTTACTTATGAATTGATTGATATTAATGGAAGAGCAGTTCGTCAGGGTGATTTGAACGGTAATAAACTCAACTTTACAGAAGTTGAGAAGGGAATTTACTTCCTGCGAATAATTGAATCTAGGAAAACTTCAGTTAAAAAGGTTATTCTAAGATAGTCAAGCCAGATTTTAATTTTTATAAAAGGGGAAGCGTTGAACGCTTTCCCTTTTTTTTGCTCTCTTAATATGGATGAAGTGAATGATATTAGACATTGCACAAAGATTTATGAGTTTAAGGCAAAAGGTAAACTTGTGCTTTTTAGCTACACTAATGCAATTACCACCGTCTAACAACTTTGCCGATCTAACATTTCTTTAACTGGTTGTTGAACTTTTCAATTAAGTTCCGAAGAAAGGCCTTAAGTAAACCAACAATTTATGTCATTAAAACTTCATTTGCAACCTCAAATTTAATTGTCTTGAAGTTAAAAAGTTAGGAACGGCATATTGCCTATTGCTTACATCGGTCACCCATAAATAAGATAAGGTGTTGTTTTTCTGTAACAAATTAAATACCTCCAGACTAATCCAGATGGATTTGAAATGTTTAAAAGGACTTCCTTCACGTAGCTTTGTATCTTCGCTCAACAGTTGTTTCGAAAAACCCATATCCACTCTTAAGTACGCTGGTATTCGCAATGTGTCTTTGTATCTTTCATTTGAAGGTGGACCAAAAGGCAACCCGGAACCATAATGGAAGGTCAGGTGCATTTTATACGTTGGGTTTTTAGGTAAGTAATCTTGAAAAAATAGACTCAAGTTAAACCGTTGATCCGTTGGTCTTGGAATATGACCTGGTTGTGTTACTTGGAAGCTTGCTGTGTCATTATTTGCAGTGAAGCCGGGTTTTATTTCTTCTCCATCGGTGTTAAAGTAAGTGGTATAACTATCGTTTTTTATATCTTCTTGAATATTCAAGAAACCAATGTTTAACCAAGAGTCTACTCCTTTTACAAACTCCCCATTAATTTTAAAGTCAGCTCCAACCGCATAAGCATTTGCGCTGTTTTCAGCATAATACCGAATCCTTACATTGTCTATTTCATAAGGAATTATATTGTCCATTTGTTTGTAATACGCCTCGCCCACAAATTTGAATGGTCTTCCCCATGCAGTGAAATTATAATCTGCCCCAAGCACAAAATGAATGGATTGTTGTGCTTTAATGTCTTTGTTTAAGTTGCCTTCAAAATCTCTTAATTCTCTATAAAATGCTGGTTGATGATAATACCCTGTGCTAAATCGGAATAAAAAATCTCTTTCCCAATCTGGTTGCCAAGCGATATTAACTCTGGGGCTAAATACTGTTTCTCCATTTAAATCCCAATGGTTGGCTCTTATTCCTGCTGTTAACGTGTATTGTCCGTCTTTACTACCAACAAATCGCAAATTGCGTTGCACGTAACCCATCAACCTATTTGAGATTAAAGTATTCGAGGCCCTATACGATTTGAATAATTCTAAGCTTTGCTGTCCGTTTGGAGCAACACCTGGTGTTGTTTTAACACTAGGAAGCGAATAACCAGCGGAATCAATTAAGTCCCATTCCTTCAATTCGTCTTCAATTCTTTCATGTTGAAATTTCATTCCCCATTCATAGGCCCCATTGTCTCGCAATAGCTTACCTCTATGTTGCGCGTTCAAAACAGAAGCATCTAAGTAATTTCTTGCGTGGTTTAAGTATGACCCAACACCTCTGTTAAAGGCTACATCACCAAAATCGTCACTGCTTAAATCGCGTTCCAATTCGTCAATAAAGTACTGTCCTAGGATATCAAAAGTTTCAGATTCAATTGAACGAAAAGCAGAAGTGATTAGCTTTAGCTCTAGTTTCTTGTTGGGTCGGTAGGTATTGGTAAGTGCTCCAAAATAGGTTTGATAGTCCGTTACTTCTTGCCCTTCGAAGAAAATTGTCAACTGTAAAGCCTCTTGAATGGTACCAAATGAAGTTTCTCTAGTTTCCGGAATGAAGTTGTACTGATTTCGAGCATAGTTGCCTAAAAAGCCAATTTCCCATTTTTCACTTAGGTCATAGGTCAAATACGTTTGAAGGTCAGCAAAATTTGGTCGATAATCACCATCTGTATCTAAACTACCCAGCACATAAGCATTACTTTGATAGCGAATTCCGGTAATGTGAGTAAACCGGTGATCTCCGGGTGAGCCTTCAATGTGAATAGCGCCGCCTTGCAAACTTCCTGAAACCGAGCCGGCAAATTCTGTTGGTTCCTTGTACTCGACTGCCAAAACGGAAGACATTTTATCGCCATACCGTGCTTCAAACCCACCGGCAGAAAAGTCAATGTTCTGAATTAAGTCTGCATTAATGAAGCTCAACCCTTCCTGGTTGCCACTTCGAGTTAGAAAAGGGCGGTAGATTTCAATATCATTTACGTAAACTAAATTTTCGTCAAAACTTCCACCTCTTACATTATATTGAGAAGTTAGCTCGTTATTCGAAGAAACTCCTAGTAGAGTTTTTACAATTGCTTCAACACTTCCATTGGGAGAGGGAATGTATTTAATGTTTTTGGGATCAATACTTTCCATTGTATTGTCTCGATCTTTCTCTCCTTTGACTTCTACTTCAGGTATCGAGTAGTTGGAACCCTTTAATTTGATATCAAATTCTCTCGTTTCACCGCTATCTAGCCTCACTTTCCATTGTTGAGATTCAAAACTAATGTGGGTAATGCTTATAATAACATCTTGGTTGGCTGGAATTCTAATGGCGTACGTCCCTGTTGAGTCAGTGATTACACCAGTCCTGTTGTTGCTTGTAGTAATGTTAACGCCTTCAATAAGTTTACCCCTTTTTGTAGTTGCCTTTCCCTTTATAATGGCGCTGTTTTGAGCCATCGCTGAAAAGTGAAATAAAAGTAAAACAAGTAAGCTATATAGGGGTTTTCTTAGCACGGCTTCAAAAATAGTAAAATGTATTCCTAATTTGGGTCTTCCGTCAACGATAGTAGTGTTTAATTTAGTGTGTTCCTATGGATTTAAAACGATATAATATTAGAGTTTACGGTTTGCTCACAAATAACAATGGTGAACTGTTACTTTCCAAAGAGTTTAGGTTTGGAAAACGGTTTGTGAAATTTCCAGGTGGAGGGCATGAATTAGGGGAAGGTATTATTGACGGCTTAAAGCGAGAATTTCGAGAGGAATTAGGAATTGAAATTGATACTGCAGAACATTTTTACACAACAGATTTTCTTCAAGTGTCTGCATTTGCAGCCGATGAACAGTTAATTAGTGTTTATTATAAAGTAACTAGCAATCAGGCGGAATCAATAAAAGAAAATCAAAACTCCTTAGATATAGATGAGGGAGATGAGCATCTATTTATTTGGAAAAGTATGGAGGAGCTTACAGAAGGAGATGTTACGTACCCTATTGATAAGTTGGTAGTTAGAATGATGAAATAAGCTACTTAACTTTTCCCTCAAAAAACAAATAGTCTAATTCAAGTTCGTTCAAATGCTCATTAGCTGAGGCTAGTAAATTATCAGCATCTAACAAATCAATGTTGTGATGAATTGTTTCTATTGAGTCAATCTTATCTCTAATCAATAGACTCTTGGCATAAGAGAGCATAATGTTATTGTTACTTTCACGAGAAATGGCTAATTGTCCTTTTAATTGCTGCTTGGCTAGAGAGAGTTTATTGGTAGACATCTTTTTGTGGCTCAAGATTTTTAACTCACGTTGAACTGCAGCAATACAGCGATTCATGTACTTGGGGTCTGATGCTAAATAAATACTTAAGAGTCCACTATCTGTATACACGGAATAATTTGACTCGATATTATACGTGTAGCCATATTTTTCTCTGACTTTTAAATTCAATATTGAATTCATCGCGGGGCCGCCAAGAATATTGTTCAATAAAATAAGTGAAAGACGTTTTTTATCATCGGTGTGATATGCCGATTTGCCCATTATGCAATGCGTTTGAAAAGTTTCCTTTGGGACTTTAACAATTTTCCGCGATACGCTTTCAAAAGGAGTTCGCCGTTGTATCGCTTTTCCACTGCGCAGACTCCCGAAATGCTTTTCTAATTTCACCTTCAGTTTCGCAGCAGAAATATTTCCAACACTCGAAAAAACCATGTTGTCAGCGGTGTAAAGTCTAGTAATATATCCCTCAATGTGTGATTTTTTAAAACTACGAACACTTTCTACGTTGCCTAAAATGGCATTTCCTAGAGAATGGTTTTGAAAAACTTGACTTTCAAAATCGTCGTAAATTTGATCGGAAGGCGTATCCAAATAGACGTTTATTTCATCTAGTACAACTTCTTTTTCCTTTTCTAGTTCTGCTTCTGGAAATGCACTGTTTAAGGTAATATCACTAATTAACTCTATAGCTCTTTCGTAATACTCTGTTAGAAATGTTCCGTAAAAACAAGTAGTTTCTTTCGTAGTGTAGGCATCAATTTCTCCACCAACGCTATCCAATCGATTTAAAATATGGAATGACCGTCTTTTTTTGGTGCCTTTGAAAATAGCATGCTCAATAAAATGGGCCAATCCGTGTTCATCCTCCAGCTCGTCTCGGGTGCCTGCATTAATCATTAAACCGCAATGTGCTATCGGGCGGTTCACTTGCTTGTGCACAACTTTCAATCCATTGGACAATTCAAAAATTACAAACTCATTCTCAATTTTCATGGGTGCAAAAGTAGGGGCAGAATACTTCCGAATTGATTTAATTGAAAATTTTAGTTAGAAGAGCAGTAGAATATGAAATCTTTCAAAAAAAACAACAATTAAGGGGTTACATTTTTATAGTGCTCAAACCGATTGTAAATATCGTTTACATAGTTATACGTTTCACTTCCCCTGCAATAACCATAATAAACTACTTCGTCCCTGTAATACTCTGGTTTTGACTTATTCAAAATCATTTCAGCAACATTGTCTTTCCATAGTTTAGGGTCTAGATCATACTTTTCGGCCAAACGCATGGCGTCAAAAATGTGTCCGAGACCCACATTGTAAGATGCTAGAACAAACTTTATTCGCTCAGTAGAGTCGGGTACTTTCTCTTCAAATTGCTCGTCTAGCCATTTTAAATATTCTACCCCAGCCTCAATATTGTCTTTCGGGTTTCCTGTTGAGTCTAACCCGTATTCTAAAGCAGTTTCTGGCATTAATTGCATTAAACCTTGGGCGCCTGCCCAAGATGAACTGCTTGGGTCAAAGCCGGACTCCTGATATATTAATGAAGTCAAGAGTCTCCAATCCCAATGTATTGTATTTGCATACTCTTTGATTGTCTCATCGTAAGGACTAATCGTACCACTTTTTGAAGTAAAAAAGTCAGAATTCATTCTGGACTTGTACAATGCAGTATTTCCGTAATATTTTAGATAAATAACTCGATAATCCGTGGTTTTTTTAAATTTATCTAACCACTTGTTAATGGCAGCTAATAATTTTGGAGAAGACTTTCGGACAG
This sequence comes from Vicingaceae bacterium, assembly GCA_047627915.1. GTDB lineage: Bacteria > Bacteroidota > Bacteroidia > Flavobacteriales_E > Vicingaceae > NORP294. The sequence goes on along the minus strand of JBLHTZ010000042.1, from coordinate 4,703 downwards.
CCCAACCTAGTTGCTGTTCTAAACTTATGGCGTTCTTGATGTGGATATTTCTAAAATAGGCTTTATTGATTTTTGCCACATGCTCGTCAGCAATTGTATAATCAATTTCAGCATTAGCTACTTTCGCAATAAGTTCTTCTACAGTTACGTTTTGTGCAGTCTCTTTCGCATAGATTTCACCTCCAATTTCATCTGAAAGACTAACTAATCTTTCATAAAAGGAAGATCCTTTTGGCACAAATACCTCTTTTCCTTCTAATTCATCCAAATGAGAAATAAAGCTTTCTTCTTTTTTATCGTTGCGTTGCACTAAAACCTGTTTGGTTCGTATAAGAGGATCAGTGAAGGCTACATGTTCTAGCCTTCTTTTAGTTTTAGTAAGGTTGGCAGCAATTAAGTCGCCTTTAAAGTTATTTAAGGAGTCCATTACGGAGCTTAAATCTGAAATAGGAATGATTTTAAGTTCTAATTCTTGATCCTTACAAAATTTGCTAAGCAACTCATATTCAAAACCCATAGGCCTTCCCCTGTACAAGAAGTAACTTGTAGTGCTGTAATCTACCAATGCCCTCAATTCTCCGTGCTCCTTTATTTCGGTTAGGTCAAAAACAATTTTCTTAGATTTATTTTCATCCGAATCCGAAGGGTCCCGAGAGTAGATACAAGCGTTTAAGAACACTATAAGTATAATATAAAATAGCCTTTTGGTTATTAACATATATTGCGAAAAGCTTTTGCTTCGAGGTTAAAGTTAAATCTTTAATATTAATAATTTTGAATCATGTTCAAATCCCCTCGATTGTATCTTGTTTTTTTATTGCTTTTAGCGCAAGGAAATGCTGCTCACGCCGGTAAGGTAAAGCGGGCATTCGAGGCACTCTCAGTATATAATTATTTTAAAGCAAAAGAGCTGTTTGAAAAAAAATGGGAGAACAATAAAGTTGCCGCATCTTTTGGGCTAAGTATTATATATGGCAGGAATGACAATCCTTTCCATAATCTGGACTCGGCTAACTTGTACATTACACTTGCCGCCTCAAATTTTTCAACACTTAAAGCAAAAAGGAAACTAAAGATTAAGTCATTTGGTGTTGATTCAACAAGTATAGAGAATTGGAAAGATACGATAGACCTTAAATCATTTCAGCATGCGGTGAAGTTTAACAGTGTGGAGGTGTATGAAAGATACATGTTGGGGTACTTTGATTCAGATTTTCGAAATAAAACAGAAGAGCTTCGAGATAGTTTAGTCTATCATTCTGTGACAAATACGAACAGTTCTTCAGCTTTTCTTTCTTTTATAGAGAATTACCCAAATTCACATCTTAAATCAGAAGCCTTAGTTATGTACCAACGTCATCTTTTTCAAGAGCTAATTGACAAAGATGACCTAACTGCCTATCGTAATTTTGTAAAACAGTATCCCGCTCACCCGAATAAATTGGCTGCTGAAGACTCTGTATATGTTAAATCTATGCAGAATCGGACTATTCATGAGTATAGAAACTTTATTCAGCAAAACCCAACAAATCAAAATGTAGGAAAGGCATGGCGAAGTATTTATAAACTCTATACAGCAAACTATAGTGCAAAAATTATTGAAGATTTTAGGCAACAATTTCCTGAATACCCTTTTAAAGAAGAATTGCAGCAAGACTTTAATTTGGCAAATGAGCTTTTCTTGCCATTCAAAAAAAATGGTCTTTGGGGTTTCATGAATGATTCAGGGACTATTAAAATCTCAGCACAGTTTACTTTTGTTGAGTCTTTTTCCGAGGGGTTAGCGCTTGTCGGTCTTGAGGATAAGGTAGGATATATAGATAAATTAGGCGATGTTGTTGTACCTTTTGAATTTGAAGAAGCGTATTCCTTTAAAAATGGGATTGCAATAGTTGGTAAAAACCAACATTTTGGTGTCATTAATAGAGTTAATAGGTCTGTCGTGCCTTTCAAGTATGATTTTATAGAACCTTTTCATTCTAACATTGCTCTAGCTGCGTCGGAATCAGGCTATGGTTTTATAAGTTCAGCCGGCAAAGAGTTAACCTCCTTTGATTTTTCGTACGCTACGGATTTTTCTGAGGGTTATGCACTTGTTACTGAAGGGGGTAAAATGGCTTTGTTAGATACCTCGTTTCAAGTAATTATTCCTTTCAATTACACTAAACTATCTATACCCGAAGATTCCATAGTTATAGCAAAAGGAGATAGTTTGTTCGGATTACTTAATTTAAACGGAGATACAGTGCTCGATTTTCAGTATAAACGTATTGATGATTTTTCGGACGGGTTGGCACTTATTCAAAAAGCTGACCAGTATGGTTACGTTAATAAGTATGGAAAAATTAGTATACCTATAAGGTTTACGTACAGTTTACCAGCCTCTATATGGGGTAAGTTTGATAAAGGATTTGCAAAGTTCCAGCGCAAAGGGAAATTCGGAGTTTTAAATACTAAGGGGCAGGAAGTCTCTCCTTCCATTTTTGAAAATTTAAAAGATTACAATCTAAATGGACTCTTTCCGGTTAAAAAGCAAGAGAAGTGGGGTTATGCAAATGGAGAACTGCAGCTAAAGATAAAATACATTTATAATGCAGCTGAAGCTTTTCAATCAGGTTGTGCAATAGTAAAGAACGATACAGCATTTGGGCTCATAGATCAAAGCACAAAATGGTTAATTCAACCGAATTACGAATCTATAAGGCGAGCGTCAGACACAATTTTTATAGTTAAGCAAGAAAAGTTGGGGGTGTTAAATAGGAATGAAGAAATTATTGTTCCCTTAGAATATGAAGAAATTCAAATCATAGATGAAGGTTTGCTGAAATTATACAAGGAGAATGAGGTGTTTTATTTTAGGATAAAAGGTGCTCAGTTTATTTTACCTGAACATTAACCATTGGTTGTATGAATGAGCAATTTATTTCGCGGCTTAGATTAAAATTACAGCAACCTTTACCTGGTCATGAATCGCATCGGAAGGTAATGGAGCATCGTAAATCAACAGATGTTATCGATTTTCAAAGGCTGAATCCCAGAAAAAGTGCAGTATTGGTGCACCTTTACGTTCACCTGGGGCAACTGCACCTTAGTTACATTGAACGGCCAGAGTATGATGGAGTTCATAGTAAACAAATTAGTTTTCCCGGAGGGAAAGCAGAGCTTCAAGACCAATCTTTAATGCACACAGCAGTTCGAGAGGCGAAAGAGGAAGTGAATATAGATCCCGAGAAACTTGACATCCTTGGTACGCTTTCTGAAATTTATATTCCTCCAAGTAATTTTTTAGTTCAGCCTTACGTTTCGTTTCACCACCAGCGCCCTAATTTTATACCGGACCCTCGAGAGGTTGGGGAAATTATTGAGTTTCCTATTCACAATTTGATAAATCAAGAGCTTACAAAACATGAATTACCCAGAGGTGGGAAAGCACTAATTGTTAATGGATATCAATTAAATGGAAAGGTGATGTGGGGAGCAACTGCAATGATTACAAAAGAGTTCATTGACATTTGTCGCAACTTATAGGATAAACCGAACAGTAATGAAGTACAATAAGTATATGCCAATTAGGCTAAAAATGATTTTATAAGAACCTTTAAAGTACCATGGGCTCTTAGCAATATCTTTACGGTACGCTATTACTAGTCCAACGATAAAAACAACTAAAAAGAAAACTACAAAAATCAATCTACCTTTGGTGAACATAATGACTAGTATATTATGGTAAGCTATTCCTAACCTAAACAATAGGAAAGTACTTATGTTGTAAAATTAGTTCGTTTTAACTGAAAAGTCTAAAAAAATAAATGATGAATATTATTGTTAGTGGTGCAAGTAAGGGAATAGGGTATGAGTTAGCCTATCAGGCAGCTGAGTCCGGTCACAACGTGCTGGCGGTTGCTCGAAATGGGGAATTGTTAGATAGACTTGTTGCAAAAAGTGAATTAATAACAGCATTAAAAGTAGACTTAGTTAATGATGATTGTTCAGAATCGGTTTTGGCGTGGTCAAATAAGGTGGGTAATGTGGATGTTTTAATTAATAATGCAGGACAACTAATTAATAAACCATTTATAGAAACAAGTGCAGAGGATTTCAAGAATCAGTTCGATGCAAATATCATAACTGCCGTAAAACTGACTCAAGTAGTTATTCCAGTCATGAAAAAGGCTGCTCATATTGTAAATATTACTAGTATGGGAGGATTTCAAGGAAGTAGTAAGTATGCGGGACTTTCTGCCTATAGTTCTTCAAAGGGAGCGTTGTCTATATTGACAGAGTGCCTAGCAGAAGAGCTAAAGGATTCTAATATATCGGTAAATGCTTTAGCATTGGGTGCAGTTCAAACCGAAATGTTAGAAAACGCCTTTCCTGGGTACGATGCGCCGGTGTCTGCATTAGAAATGGCCTCATATATATTAGATTTTGCATCAACAGGTCATCGATTTTACAACGGTCAAATACTTCCAGTAGCTATTGGGAATCCGTAAAGTTCTCATTTTTTGAACTCTAGATTTTATTGTAAAAAAGTTCAAAAAAAATCAATCAAAAGGTATTTTCATATTACTAAAGTTCTATACCTTTGTCGTCCCGAAAAAAGTAGGGATAGTTTACTGAGAAGTTGTTGTTTTGAATGAGGTTAAATTTTTATTAAAAAAGATTTAAAAAGTATTCTCGGAACAATTTTTATTAGTAAGTTT
>JBLHTZ010000041.1:0-21153 GCA_047627915.1 Vicingaceae bacterium | reverse complement strand
TCAATGGTAGAGCGTAGGAAAATTTTAGAAAAGTTGGTTCAAAATCAAGAGTCTGAAAAATTGTTGATTTCTGAAGTATTGGAATTAAATTGTTGGGAAAAGTTAATTGAAGTTCGCACGAAGTCTAGAGAAAACAATGCGGAGGGTTTGATGCTAAAGCGCAAAGAGTCAACTTATAAAATTGGCCGTAAAAAAGGCGATTGGTGGAAGTGGAAAGTGGACCCTCTAACTATTGATGCGGTGATGATTTACGCCATGCGGGGGCACGGACGCAGAGCAAACTTGTATACCGATTACACCTTTGCCGTATGGGACGATGAAAAATTAGTTCCTTTCGCCAAAGCCTATTCGGGCTTGACGGATAAAGAAATCAATAGAGTGGACGCTTTTGTAAAGAAGAACACGGTAGATAAATTTGGTCCAGTAAGAAGTGTAAAGCCGGATTTGGTTTTTGAAATTGCTTTTGAAGGCATTGCAAAATCTAGCCGACATAAATCTGGAGTAGCGCTGCGGTTTCCAAGAATTCACAGATGGCGAGAAGATAAGCCTGCGGCCGAAGCGAACACATTAGATGACCTTATGCGGATGTTGGATGAGTTTGGTTAAATAATTACGAATTATAAATCAGAGAATTACGAAAACAAATGACTTATGTAGCGTATAATAGTATGGTCGTCCTTTAATTGAGTTGGCAACTTTCGTAATTAAAGAATTCGTAATTCGTAATTTTAAAAAGTGATAAGGAACATTAATGAAAATGGCACTAGAAAATTTTATAAAATACGGTAGAAATGGAATATAAAAATTTAGGAAAATCAGGATTGAAAGTTAGTCGTTTATCGTTGGGTTCGTGGCTAACCTTTGGGAAGCAAATTGGAAATAACATTGCTAGCGATTTAATGGACTTGGCATACGACAAAGGAGTTAACTTTTTTGATAATGCGGAGATTTACGCCAAAGGAGAGTCGGAACGAGTGATGGGTGAAATTTTGAGTAAAAGAGATTGGAGAAGAGATTCTTACATTGTTTCTTCTAAAGCTTTTTTTGGTGAAGGCGGAGAATTGCCAACGCAAAAAGGATTGAGCCGAAAGCATTTAGTGGAAGCTTGTGAGGCGGCTTTGAAAAGACTAAAACTTGATTATTTAGATTTATACTACTGCCACAGACCAGATAAGGAAACTCCAATTTCTGAAACCGTTTGGACGATGCATAACTTGATTCAGCAAGGTAAAATTTTATATTGGGGAACTTCTGAATGGAGTGCACAAGAAATTATGGAAGCTCATATGGTAGCGGAAAGGTATAATCTAATTGGACCAACCATGGAGCAGCCACAATACAATATGCTACATAGAGATAAAGTAGAAGTTGAATACGATCAAATCTATAAAACGGTAGGGTTAGGAACCACAATTTGGAGCCCTCTGGGAAGTGGAATTTTGACTGGGAAATACAACGATGGAATGGCTGAAAAGACTAGACTCTCGATGGATGGCATGGAATGGCTGAAAGATAAAAGCTTGGTAGATGAAAATTTAGAGAAGGTTCGAAACTTAACAGTTTTGGCAAAAGAAATTGGAACGACCATGCCTAAACTGGCAATTGCTTGGTGTTTAAAAAATGAGAATGTTTCCACGGCTATTTTGGGTGCTTCAAAAGTAAATCAGCTGGAAGAAACACTTACAGCAATGGATGATGTAAAGCTTTTGTCAGCCGAGGTAATGGAAAAGATTGATGGGATTTTAGACAACGAGCCTGTACGACCTGCTTTTTAAGGCTGGCGTCAAATCCGCTTAACTTTTAAGGAGTATTGCTACAAAGTTTAGGTGTTATTTTATGTAAACCACAAGGAGTGATTAAAACAACTTATCGGCTAAAATCCTCATTTCAACAGCTGGGGAAATTCCCTCATAAAGGACTCTGTAGACTGCATCGGCAATCGGAATTTTAACCTTAAATTTTTCGTTGATTTTGATAATGCTTTTTGCTGCGTAATAACCTTCAGCAGTCATGTTCATTTCCATTTGCGCTGACATTACCGAATAACCTTTGCCCACCATTGCACCAAATGTTCGGTTTCTAGAAAAGTTTGAATAGGCAGTCACTAATAAATCACCTAAATAGGCTGATGACTTGACATCTCGATGAACAGGGTTCAATTCATCAACAAAACGTTCAATCTCCTGCACTGCGTTGGAAATTAAGACAGCTTGGAAATTGTCGCCATACCCTAACCCATGAAATATTCCGGCGGCCACAGCATAAATGTTTTTCAGAATTGCAGAAATCTCAGTTCCAAATAAATCATCTGATAAATGGGTCTTAATGTATCTGCACTCTAATAAATCTGCTAAAACCTTAGCTCTTTCTTGGTCTTGACAGGCAATAGTTAAATAGCTTAAACGCTCTAAAGCAACCTCTTCTGCGTGACATGGACCACTTATAATTCCAATACTATCGTATGGAGTTCCAAAACGTTTGTGAAAGAATCGGGCGGGAATTTGATGTACCTCTGGCACAATTCCTTTTACAGCAGAGTAAATTGTCTTAGACTTTAAATCCGAGTTGTCTCGATCTCCAAAGACATCCATTAAAAAGGCTGATGGTGTGGCAATAACAACAAAATCTGACGCGGCAACAATTTCATCTAAGTCATTACTCACTCTAATTTTTTCCCTGTCAAACTGCACAGAAGATAAGTAGCGCGGGTTGTGCATGAACTTGTTGATGTATTTTGCCTTGTCTGGATCTCGCATCCACCAATGTACCTTGTCTGCGTTGTTGCTTAGCATTTTTACAATTGCTGTAGCCCAACTACCACCTCCAATTACCGAAATCTCTTTTGCTTCCAAATCTTAGTTTTTGTTGAAACGAATGTGAAATATACCAATAAAACCCCTCGTCAAGAAATGTTGTTAATGCTCTATCCAGCTCTTGTAATACTTGCCATCGTCTAATTTCATGGCATTTTCAGTCACTTTTAACGGTTTAAAGGTATCTACCATTACTGCAAGCTCCTCTGTTTTAGTTTGTCCTACACTTCTTTCATAAGCTCCGGGGTGAGGACCGTGAGGCACTCCTGCTTGGTGCAACGTAATTTGACCTTGATCAATATCATTTCTACTCATAAAATCACCGTCAACGTAATACAAAACTTCGTCAGAATCGATATTGGAATGGTTATAAGGCGAAGGGATTGACTCTGGATGATAATCGTATAAACGAGGCACAAACGAACAAATCACAAAACCTGCTGCCTCAAAAGTTTGATGAACCGGCGGTGGTTGGTGAACTCTACCTGTAATAGGCTCAAAGTCATGAATAGAAAAAGCGTAAGGGTAATTGAATCCATCCCACCCAACAACATCGAAGGGGTGCGAAGCATAAAGGTAATCGTGAAGCACACCCTCTTTCTTTATCTTAATTATAAAGTCCCCCATTTCATCATGCGTTTCTAAATTTTCAGGAGTCCTAAAATCTCGTTCACAATAAGGAGAATGTTCTAGTAATTGACCAAACCAATTACGGTAACGCTTTGGGGTATAAATAGGAGAATAGGATTCTACAACGAAGTGTCTATTCTCTTCTGTATCAAATTCAATTTGATACATCATTCCTCGAGGAATAACTAAATAATCACCGTATTTGAATACAATGTTTCCAATAAAAGTCCGCAAGGTTCCGCTTCCTTTGTGAATGAAAATCACCTCATCAGCATCTGTGTTTTTATAGAAATACTCCGTCATCGACTTTTTAGGGGCTGCCAAAGCAACTAAAACATCACTGTTGCATAACATAGGCTCCCTGCTTTCTAAATAGTCATCCTGAGGCTTTACATCAAACCCAATTAATCTTCTCGATTTAAAATTTTTTTCAACCGCTATTTTTGGACTTACATCTTTAGATCCCAAATATTCCTTCACCATTGTTGGGCGATGCAAGTGGTACAATAAACTTGACATGCCGTCAAAACCTACTGTTCCAAACAACTCCTCATAATGAAGGCTACCGTCTTTCTTTTTAAAGGTGGTGTGTCTTTTATGTGGGATTTTTCCTAATTCTCTGTAAAATGGCATGTTTCTATGTTTGAATGATGAAGGTAGTAAATTTTACTTGTTTTTGACCAGTTCCTTAAGGTTGGGGCGAAGCCTGCTTTTATAAACGGAATGTGCGTCTGGTTTTTCTTTTCCTTTCCTAATTTCTCGCTGCTCTTCTATAGGTAGGTTGGCAATGACTTGACATTCTGGTGTGCAAGCTCCGTCAAATTTTTCAGCACATGCAGTACACTGAATGAAAAGTAAATGACAATCGTCGTTTGAACAGTTTGTATGGTCATCACAAAGTTCTCCGCATTGGTGACATTCTGAAATAATTTCATCAGAAATCCGTTCTCCTAAACGCTCATCAAAAACAAAGTTCTTCCCTTTGAATTTGTTGTCGAGATTTTCCGCTTTTATTTGGCGTACATAATCAATAATACCGCCGTGTAATTGATTTACGTCTCGAATGCCTTTGTGCTTTAAATAAGCACTGGCTTTTTCGCAGCGAATTCCCCCCGTGCAATACAGGAGTACTTTTTTATCCTCATTCCCTTTCAAAATTTCCTCCACTTGAGGTAATTCTTCCCTAAAGGTATCTGCATCAGGACAAACTGCTCCTTCAAAATGACCTACTTCGCTTTCATAGTGGTTGCGCATGTCAATCACCAAGGAGTTCGGATCTGCTAACGCTTCGTTAAATTCTTTGGCAGTGAGGTGTTTTCCGACATTGGTTACATCGAAGTCTCCATCGTTTAAACCGTCAGCAACAATTTTGTTTCGAACCTTTACTTTTAGCTTGTAAAAAGATTTTCCATCATCCTCTACTGCAATTTTAAAGGGAATATTTTTAAAATAGTCTCTTTCCTGAATTTTGTCCATAAATTCGTCCCAATTTTTTTCCGGAATGGACATCTGTGCATTGATTCCTTCGTTTGCTAAATAGGTTCTTCCAAAGGCATTTAAGTCAGCCCATTCTTGGAACAACTCATCTCTTAATTCATGAGGGTTTTCGATAATTACATAACGATAAAAAGAAACCGTAACTCTTCGGAAGGGTTCTTCCATTAGCTTCTTTTTCAAGATGTTCTTATCTTCTAAATTGTACAATTGCATGTTATACTTTTTTATAAGACAGGGCAAAGTTAAGAAAAGAGATTGCGCTATAAAATGATAATTGTCATGCGCATGAAAGCCTTTTATTATTTTTGATTTTTAATTAATACGAGACAAATGATTTTAGTGTTAGGTGCCGGTGGGCAAGTGGGAAGTGAGTTGGTAGAAACGTTAAGAGCTAAGCATGGAAACGACAAAGTTTTAGCTACAGATGTGAGGGACTTGAAAGATCAAAATGGACCTTTTGAAGTGTTAAATGCTTTAGATAAAGAAAAGTTGCATGACGTCGTAGAGCGATATAAAATTGAAGAAGTCTATCATTTAGTAGCCTTACTTTCCGCTACAGCTGAAAAACAACCAGAATTTGGATGGAAGTTGAACATGGAAACCTTGTTTACTGTGCTAGATTTGGCAAAGGAAGGTAAAATTAAGAAGGTGTTTTGGCCAAGTTCAATCGCCGTTTTCGGTCCCAATACACCTCGACAAGAAACACCTCAACACACAGTAACCGATCCAACAACAGTTTACGGAATTTCTAAACTAGCGGGAGAGCGTTGGTGCGAATATTACGCGAAAAATTATGGAGTAGATGTGCGTAGCATTCGTTACCCTGGTTTAATCGGTTACAAAAGCTTGCCTGGTGGAGGAACTACTGACTATGCCGTAGACATTTATCACAAAGCGTTAGAGTCGAAATCGTACGAATGTTTTCTTCAAAAAGGCACCTACTTGCCAATGATGTATATGGAAGACGCGATCCGAGCAACCATTGAGTTAATGGAAGCTCCTTCAGAAAGCATAAAAATTCGTTCAAGTTATAATTTAGGTGGAATTTCCTTTGCTCCCGAGGAAATAGCTGAAGAGATAAAAAAACACATTCCTGAATTTTCAATCAGCTATGCTCCAGACTTTAGGCAAAAAATTGCGGAAAGTTGGCCTGCAAGCGTAGATGATTCAGCTGCAAAAGAAGATTGGGATTGGAAACTGGAGTACGACATGGCAAAAATGACGCAAGACATGCTCAAGAATTTGGCTTCAATCTAAAAATCTTTTCCTAATTTTAAGGGCTAATTTCAAACTTATGAAGTTTTTAAGTACAATAACTTTTTTACTAATTTTTTCTATGAATTGTGCTGCGCAGTCTTTTGAGCTAAATGGTACGGATACAATCAATAAAATTGATATTAGTAAAAAGAGACAAGGTTATTGGATGATCAAAGCAAAGCCACCTAAATTTATTGATTATCCGGTTGGTAATTTGGTAGAAGAAGGGAATTATGTGAATAGCAGAAAAGAGGGGCTTTGGAAAAAATATTTCCCATCGACAAAAATTAACAATGAAATTACTTACAAAGGCAGTCGCCCTTTTGGGAAGTATATTTTGTACTATGAAAATGGAAAGGTAGAAGAATCAGGAAATTGGGAAAGAACCAAAAATACAGGAGATTTTAAACGGTATCATGAAAATGGACAGGTTTCTCAAAGTTTCACCTTTACTGAAAGTGGTAAAAGATCAGGGAAACAAGTGTATTATTATCCAAATGGCAAATTGAGATTAGAAGGTACTTGGAACGAAGGGTTAGAAACAGGAGAGCAAAAAGAATATTATGAAAACGGCGATTTGATGTCTGTTAAAAGTTTTAATGGTGGAACGTTAGATCCTGCTAGCTTTGAAACGTATGCATCGCGAGCTCCTGTGCAAGACGCCGTCACTAAAATGGTTAGTGAAGGGAAAGCAGTAAAGGTTACTGCTGAAAAGGAGGATAACCCCAACCAAGGAGGATTTGATGGGAATGGGTATAAAAAGCTTTTTAATCAAAACAAGCAAATTTCGAAAGATGGAGTTTTCAAGAGTTATCGTTTGATAGATGGCAAGTATTACAAATACGATGATAATGGAATCTTATTTCTAATTATGATTTTCAAAGATGGCAGATACATCGGTAATGGTGTAATAGAAAAGGATGCTTAAGAGATAAAATGAAATTTAAGGAAGCCTTAATCTTATCGTGTTTTCGAGAAGTTTGAGGCTTTTTTGTGCGTTAGCCTAGCGTTTTATTGCTTTTCTTTGTAAAAATTAAAAAGCAAGAAATGGATTCCAAATTAGTAGTGTATAATACGCTAACCCGACAAAAAGAGACATTTAAACCAATTGACAAAGAGGTGATTGGTATGTATGTTTGTGGTCCGACGGTTTATGGGAATGCACATTTGGGACATGCAAAATCTTATGTTTCTTTCGATTTAATCTACAGGTATTTATGTCACATTTTTCCAAAGGTAAAATACGTTCAAAACATTACAGATGTAGGTCACTTGACCGACGATGCCGACGAAGGAGATGATAAAATAGCAAAACAATCTCGCTTAGAAAAAGTAGATCCGATGGCGGTAGTTGAGCGGTATATGTTCAATTATTTCCGAGATATGGACATGCTTAATGTGAAGCGAGCTGATATTTACCCTCGTCCTTCAGGTCATATTCCTGAGCAAATTGAAATTATCCAAGACTTGATTTCTAAAGGTTTTGCTTACGAAGTGAATGGCTCTGTGTACTTTGATGTTGCAAAGTATGACGAGAAGTTTGATTATGGAAAACTTTCTGGTAGATCAGTGGAAGAAATGATGGAAGGGGCGGCTAACCGAACTCTTTCGGCTCAATCTGATAAGAAAAATGGCTTTGATTTTGCACTTTGGAAAAAGGCAGACGCCTCGCATTTAATGCAGTGGAATTCTCCTTGGGGGAAAGGTTTCCCAGGCTGGCACATTGAGTGCACAGTGATGAGTCAAAAGTATTTGGGAGATAATTTTGACATTCACGGAGGTGGTCTTGAAAATCAATTCCCGCACCATGAATGCGAAATTGCACAAGCAGAAGCACACACGGGTAAACCTTTTGCGAACTACTGGTTGCACAATAATATGGTGACCATTAACGGGCAAAAAATGGGAAAGTCTCTGGGCAATGGAATTTTTTGTGCTGAATTGTTTACAGGCGACAACTTTCAATTAGAAAGAGCGTACTCCCCAATGACGATTCGGTTTTTTATCTTACAATCTCATTATCGCAGTACCTTAGACTTTTCGAATGCTGCATTAGAAGCTGCTTCTAAAGGGTTTGATCGTTTACAAAAAGGGTTAGGCCGAATAAAAGAATTAAAATCGTCAGACAAGTCAACTGTTGATATATCATCTGTAGAAGCGTCCCTTTATCATGCGATGAACGATGATTTTAATTCTCCAATAGCAATTTCTAAATTATTTGATAGTTTAAAGATGGTTGCTGCCATTGAAGCTGGAGAAGAGAAAATAACGTTAGATGATTTAGAACGATTTATCAATCTTTTCAATGCGTTCTTTTTCGACATTCTAGGATTAGAAATAGAAGAGTCAGGAGCTCAGTCGAACGAAATAACAGATGAATTGATGGAATTGATACTTGACTTTAGAAAAGCAGCTAAAAATCAACGAGACTGGGGAACTGCAGATAAAATTCGAGATAAATTGAAGGAGTTAAATATTGGAATTAAAGACGGGAAAGATGGAGCTATTTGGGAATTTGAGAATTAGAGTATCACTCATTCTTGTTGCAGTTTTATTATTCTCCTGCGGTGAAGATAAAAAGTCTACATCTGCTAAAAAAGTAGAAGAGCGTAAAAAGGCAGTTCGTCCAAATTTTGATGCAGATTCAGCTTATAGTTTCGTTCAAAAACAAGTAGACTTCGGGCCAAGAGTGCCAAATACAGCTGCTCATGTTGCAGCAGGAAACTACTTAGTAGCTCAATTGAATCGATTTGGGTTCAAAGTAACGGAGCAAGAGGCTCAAGTCGTTGCATTTGATAAAACAAAACTGAATATAAAGAACATTATTGGCGCTTATAAACCGGAACTGAATAATCGTGTGTTGTTGTTTGCTCATTGGGATACAAGACCTAATGCAGACCAAGATGAGGAACGACGTTCTGAACCAATTTTAGGAGCAAACGATGGAGCAAGCGGAGTAGGCGTATTGTTAGAAGTTGCTCGACAGCTGCAAAAAGCCAAACCTAATGTAGGAGTTGACATTATATTTTTTGATGCAGAAGATTATGTTGATGAAAGCGGTACCACAGAAGACTATTGTTTGGGAAGTCAGTACTGGGCAAACAATATGCACAAGATAGGTTACAGTGCAAATTTTGGGATCTTGCTGGATATGGTTGGAGCTAAAGATGCTATGTTTGCTAAAGAGTATCATTCTATGACGCATGCATCTGCCTACGTTCATCATGTCTGGAATATTGCAAAAGATTTGGGGCACGATAATTATTTTAACAATCGACCTACTCGGCATGTTGGGATTGATGATCATGTTTATGTAAATACAATTGCCAAAATTCCGAGCATCGATATTATCCACTATGATCCTGAAACAAGATCATTCGCGCCACACTGGCATACGCACGAAGACAATATGGATGTTATTGATAAAGAAACAATTAGAGCGGTTGGCGAAACTGTTTTAGCCACTGTTTTGATGGAAGTGAATTAGTTCTAATTTCTTTCTTTTTTCATTACGGTTTTTCTTACCTTCAAACCTGAATAAAACTTCACTTTTTCATGTCAGACGATAATAAAACACTTTGGTTGTTAGATGCATATGCTCTAATCTATAGAGCGCACTTTGCATTTAGTCAAAATCAAATGATTAATTCTAAAGGGTTAAACACCTCGGCGATATATGGTTTTACATCAACCTTATTTGATGTATTAAATACCCACAATCCTACACACATTGCTGTTGTGTTTGACACTAGTGCTCCAACAGCAAGGCACATTGAGTTTCCTGCATACAAAGCCAACCGTGAGGAAACCCCTGATGATATTAGATTGGCTGTGCCATACATTAAGAAAATTATTAAAGGGTTCAATATCCCAACTTTGTATTCTGACGGATTTGAAGCAGATGATGTAATTGGGACCTTAGCTAAAAAAGCTGAAAAGGAAGGTTACAAAACCTACATGATGACTCCGGATAAGGATTTCGGTCAGTTAGTAAGTGAAAATATATTCATGTACAAACCTGCTCGCATGGGTAATAAAGCAGAGGTCTGGGGGGTAGAAGAGGTTTGTAAACGATTTGAAATTACTAATCCACTCCAAGTTATCGATTATTTGGGTATGTGTGGTGATGCAGTTGACAACATTCCGGGCATTCCGGGCGTTGGCGACAAAACTGCTAAAAAGTTTCTGAAGCAATACGGGAGCATGGAAGGTTTGTTGGAAAATACGGCTGATTTAAAAGGGAAAATGAGAGAGAAGGTGGAAGCCTCCAAAGACCTTGCTTTGTTATCCAAAAAATTAGCAACAATCATTATTGATGTACCTATTGATTTTGACCCGAATGACTTAAAGCGAGACCCTCTAAATAAGAAGGAACTGGAGCAAGTTTTTGCCGATGTTGAGTTCAGGACGTTAAGCAAGAGAATTCTAGGAGAAGAGGTGAGTATTGGCCCATCTGATGATGGTCAAATGGACTTGTTTAGTGCAGGTGCAAATTACAACGCGGGTAATAGTAATTCTGGTTCGGACGATGAAAACTCTACCGAAGCTAGAGAGTTTAAGACCTTAGAAAACACTAAACACAAATACGAGTTAGTAGACTCAGCGTCTAAAATTGAGAAACTATTAATGGTATTAAAAGAAGCAAAATCGTATTGTTTCGACACCGAGACAACCAGTGTTGATTCTATGGTAGCAGAGTTAGTCGGGTTGGCATTCTCGGTAAAAGCTGGTGAGGCTTTTTACGTTCCCGTTTCGGCCGATAGGAAAGAAGCAAATAAACTGGTAGCTCAATTTAAAATAATTTTTGAAGACACCTCAAAAGAGGTCATTGCGCAGAATCTAAAATACGATTTAACTGTTCTTAAGAATTACGGTATTCAATTGCAAGGAGTCTTTTTTGACACCATGATTGCTCATTACTTGTTAGAGCCCGACCAAAAGCATGGAATGGATATTTTGGCTGAGACCTATTTAGGTTACAAGCCACAATCAATTGAAGAGCTGATTGGTAAAAAGGGGAAGAACCAAGGTAGCATGCGCGACGTTGAAGTTGATAAGGTGGTAGAATATGCTGGAGAAGATGCAGACATCACTTTTCAATTGAAGCAAGTATTTGAGAAAGTGTTAGGAAGTGATGACATTAGAAAACTGTTCGATGAGGTTGAAATGCCATTGATTTCTGTTTTAGCGGCTATGGAGTTTGAAGGGATTAATTTAGATTGCGAGACCTTGGCTCAGTTTTCAAAAGAGCTAGAGGTGTCTTTATCTGAATTAACAGAAGAAATAACAAAGCTAGCAACCACTGAGTTTAATATTGACTCTCCAAAGCAGTTAGGGCAAGTGCTCTTTGAGGTATTAAAGATTGATGAAAAAGCAAAAAAAACAAAAACAGGTCAATATTCAACTTCTGAGGAGACATTAGCTAAACTGACTGATAAGCACGAGATTGTTCCTAAAGTGTTAGAATATCGCTCATTGAAAAAGCTAAAATCGACTTATGTGGATAGCTTGCCAGATTTGGTGAACCCTAAAACTCGACACATTCACACGAATTACATGCAAACTGTTGCGGCAACTGGGCGTTTGAGTTCTAATAGTCCAAATTTGCAGAACATACCTATTCGCTCAGAGAAGGGAAGGGAAATACGAAAAGCGTTTATTCCAAGGAATAAAGACTTTCAAATTTTAGCTGCAGATTATTCTCAAATTGAATTAAGAATAATAGCTGCTTTAAGTGGAGATGAAGGAATGATTGAAGCCTTTAAAAATGGTATTGACATTCACTCTGTAACAGCTTCTAAAGTGTTTGATGTTCCGTTAGAAGAGGTAGATCGAGACATGCGGAGTAAGGCAAAAACGGTAAACTTTGGGATTATTTATGGGATTTCTGCTTTTGGACTGTCACAACGAATAAACATCCCTAGAAAGGAAGCGAAAGTGATTATTGACAATTACTTTGAAAAATATCCTGGAATTAAAACCTACATGGATCAAAGTATCGCATTTGCAAAAGAACATGGTTACGTTGAAACCATTATGAAAAGAAGAAGGTACTTGAAAGATATCAACGGAAAGAATGCAATTATGCGAGGCTTTGCTGAACGAAACGCAATTAACGCACCCATACAGGGTTCCGCAGCCGATGTTATTAAAATAGCCATGATCAACCTTCAGCAAGAGTTGTTGAAACAAAATTTTAAATCAAAACTATTACTACAAGTTCATGATGAATTGGTGTTTGATGTGCATAAAGACGAAGTAGAAAAGATAAAGTCTCTCATTAAAGAAAAGATGGAAAATGCAGTACAATTAGTAGTTCCTCTTATTGTTGAAATGGATATTGCTTCGAATTGGTTGGAAGCGCATTAAGAGAATCCGACAGCGAGAATTTTTTTATTTAACAAAGTTTCAAGCATAATAAAGCCCAACGATTATTAAATCGCTGGGCGTTATTATTTGATGTTAATGCAAGATTATTGGATAATAATCTTTCTTGTTATATTTTGTGTTTCGGTTCTTAATGTTACAAAATACACCCCAGCAGATAAATCTTCTGTATTTATTTCAAATTGATATGGGCTGTTATTAAGAGAACCATTGTATACCTCTTTCACCTGTTGACCAACAATATTGGTTACGAACAAAGTTGAGTTAGCAGAAGGCTCATCAACCATGAAATTAATGTTTAGGGTTCCGTCTGTAATTGGGTTAGGGAATGCTGAGAAACTATTTTCTAACAAAGTGTTATCGTCAATTCCAACAGACGATGCACCATCAACTCTGAAGTCGTCAATGTAGATGTTGTTGCCGCCACCAGATTTGAATTCAAATCTAAAAAGAACATTATTACTCGTTCTCATGGCTGCAGTTGTAGTTATAAAAATTGTTTTCCAATCTGCAGCATTAGAAGGAATAAAGTAAGAGTTGTTGAGCGTTCCAGTATTTAAAGTTGAAGAAGCTGGAAGAACACCTCTCGTTGTCCAAGTTAGACCGCAGTCTATTGAAATAGCGCACCACAACTGATCGGAAGACCCTGTTTGATTTTTGAACGCCACATCAAAAGCAAACCGTGGGTTAACCACTTGAGTTAAGTCAATTGATGGTGAGATCAAGAAGTCAGATTCATTATTCCCAAGGCTGTAATTTTGAAGAAATACGGAAGAGTTCCCAGTTAAAGAGCCGGCTTGGGTTCTTGTCCACTTGAAACTTCCTGTAGGGTCTACGATAATCCAATCGCTGTTGAATCCTGGGAAGGACTCGAAGCCATCAGTGTAACCAAAGCCGTTGTATGCAACAGCAGGGTCTTTAACGTTAACATAGTCTTGCATTACAAGCGTATCTGAGCCACCATTATTGGTAACAATTAATGTCACGTCATGCTTTCCAGCTGTTGTGTATGTAACAGTTGGGCTAGCTACTGTTGATGTTGATGGGGTAGCACCTGGGAAAGACCAATTATAGGCAGTAATGGTGTCACCTTGGTAAGAGTCTTCACTGAAAGACAATTGACCTCCAATACAAACTAATTTTTGCAGATTATCAATTATGTATGCTTTAGGGGGGCAATTTTGGGTTACAAAACCATTGTTTGTTCCAGTTGCTACAAGGTTAGCGTTCGTTCTTAAGTTATTTAATTGAGCGTAAACGGTAAATGCTGCTTGCATTCTAGTTTTTTGACCTTCTGTAAACAATGTTTGACAATCGTCGTAACTCATGTAATTTTCCAACTGATCAGGAATATTGGTGCTGTAAGGGTTTGAATTTTGGGTGCTCCCTCCGTTAGCATCATTTGAACAGGTATTGTTGTTATAATTACAACCAAACGTTGAGTTGGCGGCAGGAGGAGTGTCACATACAAAATCACCAGTATTACCACAATTGAATCCACAGCTAGATTGAAAAGTGTGAAACAATCCAAAGCAATGTCCTACTTCGTGAGTAGCAGTCCTTCCTCCGGTACCAACAGCTGTGCCAATATCACCCCACTGGTCATTTCTACAAACAAGCCCGTATGTACTTAGATTTCCTGAATTTGGAAACTGAGCATAACCTAAAGTAGTTCCCGCTGTCGTGCTTCCTGACCTAATTGTATTTACTAACCATACATTTAAGTATTCATTTGAAGGCCAGTAAGACAGTGCCTTAACTTCGTTTCGCTTGTCATAAGTAAGGTAAGAATTGATTCTGTTTATACCTTCTGTGCATTGACCATTCGGATCTATATTGGCTAACTTAAATTCAATTTGAGAGTCTGCAGCAATATTTCTAAAGATGGATCTTGTACTTGTAGTATCAGCGTTTAATTTTTGAAAATCTTCATTTAAAACACGAATGCCATCATCAATTTGTTGTTTGGTAATGTTTCCCAAACCATTGTAATGGATAATATGCACTACAACAGGAACCGTAATGATTGGAGCCTTATTGTTTTGCACACCTTTTAAAACAGAAAGTTGAGAGGGCTCAGATAGTTTTATTTGATCTTCCCAGAAGGATTTTTCAGCTTCAGGATTGGCTTCTAGGTACTCTTGCAGCATTTGATCAGTTGCACACCACTCATTTTGCTGCGCGGTTAAACCAAGAGTAGTTAAAAACAAAAATGTAATCAGTAATAAATTTTTCATATATCTTTTTATTTTGAGAAATTGTTACCTACAAATTTAAGTAAATACTAAGTTTTTACTTGGTTATTTTCTTAAATAGCTTGCTTGGCAAGGGTGCAGACATTCTATACCAATTATAAGACGACAAATAAAGACAATAAGTTGTTCAACTTATATCAATTTTAATGCAGCGTCAAGGTCTTCAGTTAAATCAAGAACATCCTCTACTCCTACACTTAGGCGTATTAACGAATCTACAATACCAGACTTTTCTCTTTCTTCTTTTGGAATTGAAGCATGGGTCATTGTGGCGGGGTGGCAGGTTAAACTTTCAACACCTCCTAGTGATTCGGCTAATGTAAATACTTTAAATGCTGACATGACTTGAAACGCTTCGTCTTTGTTGTTCCCTTTCAGTGAAAACGAGATCATTCCTCCGTAATCCCTCATCTGTTTTTTAGCAATATGGTGGTTTGGGTGATCTTCGAAACCTGGCCAGTAGACCTTGTCAACTTTCGGATGATTTTTTAAGAAATGGGCAATTACTTTTCCATTTTCACTATGCCGCTGCATTCTCAAGTGCAATGTTTTAATTCCCCTGAGTGCTAAAAAACTGTCTTGTGGTCCGCAAACGGCACCACTGCTATTTTGAATAAAATATAAACGCTTTGCCAAAGCATCATCTTTACAAATTAAGGCCCCCATGAGCACATCGGAATGACCTGCAATGTATTTGGTAACCGAATGCATCACTATATCAGCACCTAAATCTAGCGGGTTTTGTAAAAACGGAGTAGCGAAAGTATTGTCGACAGCCAATAAAACATTATTCTTTTTTGCTACTTCGGATACTGCAGCAATATCAATAATGTTCATCATTGGATTGGTGGGTGTTTCTACCCAAATTAGCTTAGTGTTGGTTGTTATTGCCGCTTCAATAGTTTTTACATTGTTCATAGGAACAAATTTGAAATGGATTCCAAATTGCGCAAAAACCTGTGTAAATATTCTATACGAACCGCCATATAAGTCATTGGTAGAAATGACTTCATCACCCGTTTTCAAAAGCTTTATGACTGCGTCAATGGCAGCTAAACCACTGCCGAAGCAAAGGCCGTATTTACCATTTTCTAACGCAGCTAAATTGTCTTCTAGCGCTTTTCTTGTCGGGTTACTGGTTCTTGAATAGGCAAAGCCTTTGTGTTCCCCAGGGGTTTTTTGGTGATAGGTGGATGTTTGGTAGATGGGAGTCATCACCGCTCCGGTAGCTGAATCAGGCTTTAACCCAGCGTGAATAACTTTGGTTCCAAATCTCATTTTATCGTTCGTCATTGCTTTGTTCAATATTGTAGTGAGCTAAATTAATGAAGCAAAAATTCAAATGGATGAATTAGGCTTTTTTGCAGAATGAGTTCTCTTCACCCATCGCGGTAAAATGATGGCACCGATAAACAAGTAGGGGTAATAACTGATTAACCTCCAAATGAAGGCCAATGTTCCTGCAAGGCCAAGTGGTATAAATAAGGATAAAAATCCTGAGAAAGCAAGTTCAGCAACTCCAGTGCCGCCAGGTGTAGGACTAATAAGCAGAATAACCCACATTACTAGTTGTCGAGCATACACTAGCAAATGGTTGTCAACCGAAACGAAGGCCAATATGATAAAGTTTACCACCCAAAAACGAGCAGTCCATGAAACAAAAGTTGCTCCAAAGGCTTTCAACCAAAAGGAAATAGGTTTGTGTCGTAGTTCTTGTGAGGTTACCATAATCTCATCTCCGGTCTCACCGGCTTGAACTCTCCATTTTCGCAAAAAGGGAAGGTTAAAAACCTTTAACAATAGCCATTTAAAACCTCTAGGGCGAAAGAAGATCGCGTAACAAATGAAAGATGTTAAAAATAAAATAAAACAGTACCCAAGGATAAACAGGTCTTTTGTTCCCCATATTATTCCAAAAATTTCGGTGTCTAATCCATCAGGAAATAATTGAGCCACACCGACAACGGCAACAATTGTGGGTACCATTATAATGTAAAAAAGCTCGTCTAAAAAAGCGGATGATAAGACCACGGCAGTACTTCTTCCTAGGCCTACACCTTCTTTGTTTACAATGTAAATAGCGACGCCTGAACCACCAACAACCGAAGGAGTAATGGCCGAGGCGAATTCCCATAACATGATGGTGTCAAAACTATTTCGCCAAGAAATTTTGTTGTCTGTTAGAATTCGTATTCGAACCATGTACGCGAAATCTCTTAGGGCAATCATAATTACAGCAACTGCTATCCAAAGCGTTGCAGCCCATGACCAATTTAGGTTCTCGAAATTCTTTGGATCATATTCCGAGTACATTAAATAACTCGCAACTGCCAAGCCAATAAGAATGGTGGTCCAAATCCTTATTGGAGAAAATAGTTTCAGTGCTTTTGGATTTTCGCTCATTTGAGTCGTGATTCCCTTTATTTTTGTACTTCAAATTATCAGTATGAAAAAGGCATATTACTTAGCTACCTGTTCCACGTGTCAAAAGATATTGGCTCAAATAAAAGCTCCAGAATCTTTTCAAATGCAAGATATTAAAACTAGCCCAATAACATCGGACCAATTGGAAGAAATGCGAGATTTAGCAGGAAATTACGAATCACTTTTTAGCCGAAGAGCGATGAAATATAGAAGTATGGGCTTAAACGAACAAAATTTAGGAGAGGAGGATTATAAAAAGTGGATTTTAGAAGAATACACCTTTTTGAAAAGACCTGTATTTATTGTCAATGATAAAATATTTATCGGCAATTCAAAAAAGGTCGTTGAAGCATTTCTTTCTGAAATACAATAAAGTGTTGGGAAAAAAGTTTTGGGCGCATGCCGCCATACTAGGTGCAAACATTATTTATGGATTAAATTATTCCATAGCTAAAGATGTAATGCCGGAGTTTATTCAACCTTTTGGATTTATTTTTTGCAGGGTTTCTGGTGCGTTGTTGTTGTTTTGGATGTTTGCCCAGTTTGCAGAAAAAGAGAAGGTTTCGGAGAGAGATTTAGCGCTGATGGCTGTTTGTGGAGCGTTTGGTGTTGCTTCAAATCAGCTGATGTTTTTTTACGGATTAAATTTAACGAGTCCCATCAATGCCGCTATAATTTTAACCTGTAACCCCATTTTGGTTCTGCTTATTTCAGCCTTAGTTATTCGTGAAAGAATTACGTCGAGGAAAATAATGGGAATAGGATTGGGTTTAACCGGAGCAGTAGGGTTAATACTTTTCAAGGGGACTTCTGCATTGAGCTCCGATGGGTTTATTGGAGACTTGTTCGTCTTCTTAAATGCAACTTCCTATGCGATCTATTTGGTTTTGGTAAAACCGTTGATGCAGAAATACAAACCAATGACCGTTATTAAGTGGGTGTTTCTATTTGGATTTATTTACGTTCTACCTTTTGGATGGACTCAATTCCAAGAAATAGAATGGGCGACTTTCACTACTAATATTTGGTGGGCCTTTGCTTTTGTGGTAATTGGAACTACTTTCTTAGCGTATTTGTTTAATATTTTTGGCTTGAAGGAACTCAGCCCTTCAGTGGTGAGTATATACATCTATTCTCAACCACTAATAGCCAGTATAATGGCCATCGCGCTGCAAAAGGATGAATTGGGCATTGAGAAAATCGTAGCCGCCCTGTTTATATTTTCAGGAGTGTATCTGGTGAGTACAAAAAAATCAGTCAAAAAGATCGCTTAGCCTCATGTCTTCATTCATGTGAAGTACTTTGATTCCTAAGGTTTCAGCACCTAGTAAGTGTTTTTTCGAGTCATCTATAAAAAGTGTTTCTTCCGCTTTCAAATTATTTGATTCCAACACAAATTTAAAAATAGCTTCATTGGGCTTTCTTTTCCCAATTTCATGTGAAAGGTAAACTTTTTCAAAAAATCCGTTCAAGTTAGAAAGCCCTTTAGTAGCTTTCAGTTGTTTGTATATGAAGTCTATGTGTAGTTTGTTGGTGTTGCTCAAACAGAAGGTACGATACTTCTCTTTTGTCTTGGTTAAGATTTTATAATTCTCTTCTGGGATATCCAAAAGCATCGCATTCCAAGCATTTTTCACTTCATCTAAACTAATGTTCTCGTCGTAGCTTGCCAACTCGTTTAGAAAAGTTTGAGTAGAAATACTACCTGTTTCGTATTTCTTGAAGATTTTTCGCTCTTTCAAATCGGCCATTACTGATTTGTATTCAGGGCCATATAAGAATTTAAAATCTTGTTTTGTCGCTTCGGTATCCAAGTCAATAACTACATTTCCCAGGTCGAAAATGATGTTTTTGATACCTTCTATGTTTTTTAAAGTCATGATAAAGTTTGGCTGAAAAATAAAAGCCTTTGTTAATGTTGTAAGATTAAAGTATTTTCTGCTACAAATTGTTCAATCGTTTTGAAAAAGTTGATTATTTCTTTTTCTGAATTATCTGAATTGATGGTCACTAATCTAATAAAATGTTGGTCTCCAAAATTACCGTGACTCACCATAAGTTTTGAATGCATGTACAATTCTTTGCTCAGCATTTTAGCAGGTATGTCTTTGTAATTAAAGCATATAGAAATTGAATCATCAAAACTATACAAGGTATAATCTTTGTTGGAACGAATATAGTTTCGAGCTATTTCTGCTAATTCGAATTGATGATCAACTAACTTTTCTAGACCTTTTGTCCCAATGGATTTCCAAAGCGTCCACAACTTAAGGGCGTCGTTTCTTCTTCCGCATTGAAATGAAGACTTGCCGGGGTTGTAATCGTCTTTTTCAGATTGAAACAAATAACTCGCATCACTTGAGAATGACTCATACAACTGTTGCTTGTTTTGAGTTACAAAAATCGAGCAGGTCAAAGGCGTTCCTAGCATTTTATGAGCACTTAAACTGAAGGAATCTGATAGTTCAACCCCTTCCAAATAACGCTTGTATTTTTTACTGAAAATAACAGCACCGCAATACGCTCCATCAACGTGCAGCCACAGTTGGTGTTTTTTGCAAATTTTTGAGGCTTCTGTTATCGAGTCGAATGCTCCCAAAACAGTTGTTCCGGAAGTAACATTTACAAAAAATGGGATATTGCCTTCCTCAATGTCTGTTTCAATGGTGGCCTCTAAAAGAGACATATTCATTTGCCCACTTTCATTGGTAGAAATATTACGAACTTGTTTACGCCCAATGCCCATGAGGCTTGCATTTTTGCTAATAGAATAATGCGAAGCTTCAGAAGTATATAAAATCATTTTGTGCTGCACGCCTTCTTGAATGGCGCTGCTTTTTGCATCTCTGCCCAAAACCATGGCCATGAAGTTACTCATAGATCCTCCCGAAGCTATTGTTCCGCCGGAGTTGGAGGAATAGCCTACCATCTTACTTACGGCACCTATTATTTCTTTTTCAACACCTACCATGGGTCCGGCCACCTTATAGGTGTACATGCTATTGTTGAGCACACTGGCTACCAAATCACCGAGTAAGGCACGGCTTCTTCTACCGCCAACCAATTGATTAAAAAATGAACCGCTAGCTGTTTTTGGAGTCTTTTTTACAAGCGTTCTGAACGAATCGTAAAAAGCTTCATCTGAAATGGGATCATCATTGAGGGTTAGGTCTACGGCTTCAGAAAGTTCATCCACCGTAACAGGCTTTGCAACTGGGTGGTCTTTTTCTTCCTTTAAAATAAGTTGAACAATTTCCTGGAATTGTTCGAGGTCTTTCTGATTCATTAATAATGATTAGTGAAGAAATATAAATCGTACCATAGTTGGAGGAGCAATTGGGGTAACACTCATTTTGTTTGGTAAAAATAATCAAAGAATAGAAATGAGTGCTTAGTTGTTCTGCGCTCTTTTTTAACGAACCAATAAAAAAGAGTTTTGTTGCTAATTTAGTTTAGAAACGAATTGAGCATACATTTCGCTATCGCTTCATGAAGCTCAGTATAAACTTCTCGCCCAAAACTCTATAAAACAAAAATCTCCCAACCTAAAAAAGGCTGAGAGATTTTTATTTGTGGGCCCTGATGGGCTCGAACCATCGACTACCTGATTTCGAGTATTATATAACTGTTTTTCAATAGCTTAGTTGCTTTTCGATTATAGTTTATGTTTCAAGAGTTTATGTTGTATTTTATTGAAATACAATTAGTTACTAATGACTAGTTAGGGTCATGAAATACTAAAACCCTACTTATGTCCATCAATTATAACTAGGCCTCTGTTTGTTTTCTAACGCCCATGTAAGATTTGTTGGGCACTTGATAAAGATACAATTAGCGTTTAACTAATCAGCAAAAACTGGTTACAGTTTTGTAAATTATCAAACATTACG
>JBLHTZ010000040.1:0-21476 GCA_047627915.1 Vicingaceae bacterium | reverse complement strand
CCCCAGTAAAAAATTATTGCTGAACTAGACTTTTCTTGATTTAACGTCTTTTTGGGTGCTTTTAACTTTGGTAAAAGGGAGGTGTAAGTGTAAAAGGCATCAATACCTGAAACTACAATATCAGCATTGTAATGCCCATGCTCTGTAGTTACTCCAGTTATTTTTTGATCGGTATAATCTATCGATTCGGCTTTTTCATTAAAGCGAAACTCTAGTCCGTGGCGTTCCCCAAGTTGTTGCAAACTTTCGACAATACTTCTCATTCCGCCTTTTGGATAAAATGTGCCGAACTGCATTTCTAAGGTAGGAATCATCGACATGATTCCCGGGGTTTTATATGGCGAAGAACCGTTGTAGGTAGCAAATCGATTGAAAAACTGTATTAACTTCGGGTTGGAGAAGCTTTCTTCGTTTACTCCGTTTAACGTTAAAGAAAGGTCTAGTTTTCCCATTTGTAAAACAGCTTTTGCCGCTTGTAAGGAGGCAAAGGTGCTTAACTTATGCAATGACTTTTCTAAGAAAAGTGAAGCGGTTAAGTCGTATTTCAAAGCGCTCTTGGCTAAATAGTCAGCAATTTTATCTTTGGGTTCATTGAAGGTTTTTGCTGCTTCTTCACAGAAGATTTCAAGGTCGGCACTAGAAGAAAACTGAGAGCCATCTTCCCAAAAATAATTGCAAATTGTTGACTGCTTTTGATAGGTAAAAAACTCCTTTGGATTTTCACCGAACAGTTCGAAAAGCTCATCAATAAAATGAGGCATGGTAAAAAGGGAAGGACCAGTGTCCCAACGGTATCCCATGCTTCTGTGCTCGCCCAGCTTTCCACCAACTTTATCACTCGACTCAACAACTTTTACACGGTATCCTTTTGCCCTCAACCGCAACGCTGAAGCTAAACTCCCAATTCCTGAACCAATAACAATTACCTGTGACACAATTTACTTTTATAACGCTTCAATTTTTTTCAAAATTACGTCTGCCTCACCTTGTTTTGCATCGCTTGCTGTTCTATTTGATTTTGAAAGGTCAAACGACTCTTTTAGAAGCTTCTTGTATTGCACTTGTAATTTCTCTTTTTCTGATTTCTTTTTAAAAATTCCAAACATAATAAGTTTTCACTATAAGACAATCAAGTTGTTGAAAGGTTTTGCTATATGTTTTAGAATACTCATTCTAATATTGGCTAATTTCGCCTTTGACCTTTGTTCAACAGGGTTAAAAAAGAGAAGTATTATATTTTTGAACTGATGGCAAGAAAAAAACAATTTGATAAAGAGAATGTACTAGATAAAGCAATGAAGCTCTTTTGGGAAAAAGGATACCATGCGACTTCAATGGATGATTTGGTTTCTGCATTGGGGATTAACCGAGCTAGTATGTACAATACATTTGGATCTAAATATGAATTGTTTGAGCAGTCATTAGATAAATATAACACAACAAACACAATAAGAATTGCTGATTTTTTATACTATCAGTTAAATGTGAGAAAAGGGTTACAATTATTATTCGAAAACTTAATTACGGAAGCCCTTTCTAGTGGTCCTTCAAAAGGCTGTTTTATGGTAAATACTACGACAGAATTGGCCAATACGAACCCTGTATTAGATAAAAAGTTGCAAGACAGTCGACTTAGTTTAGAAACAGTATTCTATAATTACCTAAAATATGGAGTCGACAACGGTCAAATCTCCCCGTACAAGGACATAAAGACCATAGCTGCATATTTATTTACGGTTCAAAGTGGGTTATATGTTAACTCTAAAATAAACTCGTCAAAAGAAGAATTGGGAAAAGCAGTAACTGCTGCTTTGAGTATTTTGGATTAAAGGTGAGCTTCTAAGCTGGGTTTTTTAATTTTATATAAATTCCGGCACTTTCTGACAATTTAACTGGTTTTACAAGGAATTTAACTTAAACATGTCTTTATCACCCGAAAGTTCAAACTCTCGAAGAATAAGTCGCGGAGTTGTGAGGATGAGTTTAGTCATAGTTAAGATTCAAATAAAACAATGCATAAGGCTTTAAAAAAGCATCTTGTTTATCTACAAACTCCCCGTCCTTCCACCATCAACTGGAACGTTAATTCCGTTAATGTATGAAGCTGCGGGAGAAGCTAGAAATGCGGCAGCAGCGGCAACTTCATGAGGCTCGGCAACTCGTTTCATCGGCACAGCGTTGTTAAAACTTTCTTCAATTTCTTTAATTGACTTTCCTGTTTTTGAAGCTTTTGATTCAATAATAGAACTCAACCGTTCCGTAGCAGTTGCTCCAGGTAAAACGTTATTTACAGTAATTCCGTATGCTCCCAACTCGTTTGCCATCGTTTTGGCCCAATTTCCAACAGCACCTCGCACTGTATTTGAGACCCCTAATCCTGTCAATGGGATTTTTACAGATGTAGAAATAATGTTGATGATTCTTCCGTAACCAGAATCAATCATGCCTTGTTTAACCCCTTGTACTAACGTATGGTTACACAATAAGTGCATCGAAAAAGCAGCAGTGAACTCTTCAATTTTAGCATCCACTATTGGGCCTCCAGGAGGGCCTCCAGTGTTGTTTATTAAAATATGAATTGGATTTTGAATCGATTCAACAGCTTTTTTGACGGAAGCAACATCAGAAAAGTCGGCAACTACATAATGGTGAGTTTGACCTTTTGAATTGTCCATTTCAGACACTACAGATTTCAATTTGTTTTCATTCCGAGCCATTAAATAAAGTGTAGCTCCCATTTCAGCTAATTCTTTTGCAATTGCCTTCCCAATACCCGCTGTGCTTCCGCAAACTAATGCGTTTTTTCCAGTTAAATCTAAATTCATAATTGATTTTTAATTGAGTTTCGAAATTAACTAAAATCAAACAATAGCATCAATAAGTGCTCAATGTTTCGGGTTTCACCTTTCATCTTTCACATTTCTCATTTTCTTACTACTTTAGTACAATTCAAAAAAATTAAGCAATATGGCAATTCGACCTCCTTTTAATTTCCAGAAATGGATTGACGAAAACAGACATTTATTGAAGCCACCCGTAGGAAATAAGGTTGTGTATGAAGATGCTGACTTTATCATTATGGTCGTAGGCGGGCCCAACGCTCGTAAAGATTATCACTACAACGAAGGAGAAGAGTTTTTCTATCAGTTAGAAGGAGAAATCACAGTAAAAATTCAAGAAGACGGACAAGCGAAGTCAATGAATTTGACGGCAGGAGATATTTACTTGCACCCAGCAAGAGTTCCCCATTCGCCTATTAGAAAAGAAGGCTCAATAGGGTTGGTAATTGAAACCAAGAGAAAAGAGGGAGAAAAGGATGGCCTACTATGGTTTTGTGACAATTGCAACAACAAGCTATACGATGAGTATTTTGTTTTAGGAAGTATTGAAAAGGATTTTATTCCTGTATTCCGAAAGTTTTATGGTTCAGAAGAGTTAAGAACCTGCAACAAATGTGGGACAGTAATGGAAGTTGACGAAAGGTTTGTTTAGCAGCAATATGCGAATCAACGGACACGGGCATTTACTTCCGGAACCTTCACAGATTCCTCAATTCATGAAAGACAAAAAGCTCTTTTGGATTGATGATGATAAAAAGTTTATGAGACAAGGTGATTGGTCTAGACCAATCACAGATCCTAGCTTTTTCATCAAAGAGAAGTTGGTGTGGATGGAACAAAATCGAATAGATCATGGAGTAGTGCTCTGCCTTTCGCAATTGTATTGCAACGGTTGGGCTAAGCAAGATTGTGCAGATGGTATTCGTTTCCAAAATGATTATAATGCCTCATTACAGGCTGAATATCCTGATAAGTTCACTTGTGGTTTTGTAGTTCAACCATTGTACATGGATCAAGCGCTAAAAGAAATTGAAAGATGCGTGAACGAATTGAACCTAACGTTGCTTTGTTTGCCTACGCATTTTCTAAACTCAAATGGGGAATGGCTTTCTACAGCTGAAGCTGAAGTAGATCCTATTTATGAGTTAGCAAATAAATATGGATTAGCGGTTCAAATTCACCCATACGACGGGGAGAAAATGATTGCATTAAAGGATCAATATTGGAGGTTTCACCTCGTTTGGATGATGGCACAATGCGCTGATACGTTGCACCTGTTTACTTTGCGTAACCTACCCAATAAATATCCAAACATGAGAACCAGCTTTGCTCATGGAGGAATGTTGGGTGTTGCGAATTATGGAAGAAGAATTCAAGGTTTCGATGGACGGCCAGATATTTTCAAAGGATTAGAAGACCCGCGTACGACTTTAGGACACAAGAACCTCTATTATGACACTCTGGTGCACGACTCATTCACGTTAGAACTGCTTAAAAAGCGAGTAGGGGCTAGCCAAATAATTATGGGCTTAGACGATCCTTACCCGTTAGGAGAAATGGAAGGAGTTGGCTCCTCGTACCCTGGGCGGGTGGTAGATTTTGCTGTAGAAACCGGAATATTAACGGAACTAGAAGGTAAAGATATTTGGTGTAAAAACGTATTGGCTTGGTTGGGAAAGGATATTGAGAAGTTTAGATAGATCTAAATCCACTCCTCATCAGTTTTGGTCAAATCACTTTGAACCTCTCCGGTGTGCTCAATTTGTTTCGGTTCAAACAATAAAATCCAACACTCTTCCTTTGCTTCTGGCTTGTGCTCAACTCCTTTAGGAACAATGTAAATTTCACCTTCGTTGAGTTCAATTGATTCATTTTTTTGGTGAATAATCAACTGTCCTTTCATCACCATAAAAAGTTCGTCTTCATTAGCATGATCGTGCCAAACAAACTCACCTTTTACTTTGGCAATTTTAACTTGTTGCCCGTTTAGTTCTCCAACTATTTTTGGTGACCAAAAATCGGTGAAAAGATCAAATTTTTCGAGAAGGTTCACTTTTTTCATAGTGTTTAATTAGAGTTCAAAATCAACCATCAACTCTCTTACCACTTCGTCAGATTGAAAGAGATATTCTGATTTTATAACCAGATTGTCGGTTGATAAATCAACTATTGACTTATTTAATTCTATTTTTTTTGAATTAAAATGTTCAACAATTAGGTTCGAAAATGAAATCCTTAATTCGGCTATATTTATTCCCCACTTTGTTCGTAAAGAAGTAATTAAATATTCATGATATCTGTCAATTTCCGAAAGATCCTCTTTTTCAAAACAACTCGTTTTATTCTCAATAGCTTTCAAGTATAATGAATTATTACGCACATTCCATTGTCGCGAAACTCCATCGAATGAATGAGCCGAAGGGCCAATACCTAAATACTTCTTGCTTTGCCAGTACGAAGTGTTGTGTTTAGAAAAGGAACTATTCTTACAATAATTAGACAGCTCATACTGCTCAAAACCATGCTTCTGAATTGCTTGCTGAAGCATTAAATATTGGGCATAGTTTTTTTCGTCATCTACAGTTGAGATTTTGCCTTTCGCTACTTGGTGTGCCAATGCTGTTTTTTCTTCAATTGTAAGGGAATAAGCCGATAAGTGATTGATTCCTAAATCAAAAAAGGTGTCTAAATTTCCCTTCCACATTTCGTTTGTGGTAGTCTGACTTCCAAAAATTAAATCGATTGAAAGGTTTTCAAAACCGACCTTTTTTGCATTTTGAATACTTTCAAGAGCTTCGGTTGCATTGTGTGCTCTATTCATAAAACGTAAATCTGCTTCAAAAAATGATTGCACTCCAATACTCAAACGGTTGATTGGGGTTTGTTTTAGCTCTTGTAGCTTTTTTTTAGTTAAATCATCAGGGTTTGCCTCCAATGTAATTTCAGCTTGCTTAGAAACCTTGAAATTAGAGTGAACAGTATTGAAAAGTGATTGAAGTTCGACTTCGTTTAATAAACTAGGAGTTCCACCACCCAAGTAAATTGTTTCAACCATTTCTTCACCAAGGTAATTGGCCCGTAACTCTAGCTCTTTTTCAATTGCCGAAAGCACAGAATTTTTGTTCGATAACTTGGTTGAAAAGTGAAAGTCGCAATAGCTGCAAGCTTGCTTACAAAAAGGAATATGAATGTATATTCCTGCCATTTTGCATGTTTTTGTTTAGTACTATTCTAAATGTCGTTCCCTGTCCAAGCTCTGAACTTTTAACAAACACTTTACCGGAGTGGTAATTCTCTATAATTCTTTTGGTTAGGGACAAGCCCAAGCCCCATCCTCTTTGTTTGGTGGTAAAGCCAGGCTCAAAAACAGTTTTACGTTGGCCTTTTGGAATTCCTTTGCCGTTGTCAGTTATGTCAATATATACGAACTGGGATTGATCAATGATGTTAATATCAATGTTGCCGTCTCCTCCTATTGCATCTACTCCGTTTTTAATAATGTTCTCTAACACCCACTCGAGTAAAGGAATATTCATACTTGCCAACACTTCTCCGCTATCCCCATTTTGAGAGAATTTAACATTTTTTGAGAGTCGTGTTTTCAAGTAAGAAATGGTTGTGCTAATAACGAGGTTTACATCGTGTTGTTCTAAACTAGGTTTAGAGCCAATTTTTGAGAATCTTTCGGTAACGGTTTCGAGTCTGCCAATGTCTTGGCTCAGTTCTTTTATGGTTTCTTCGTCTACCCCTTTTGCTCTTAGTACTTCAACCCAAGCTAATAAAGATGATAACGGTGTGCCTAATTGATGTGCTGTTTCTTTTGCCATTCCAACCCAAACTTGGTTCTGTTCAGATTTCCGTGCAGTACTGAAAAGATAGTAGGCAAATATTAGAAATAATCCAATTACACTTAATTGAATGAAGGGATAATACTTCAATTTTACCAAAAGCGGACTGTCAGCGTAATAAATGTAGTTCGTTTCGTTTTCTGACAAATGAATTTCGAGAGGTTCATTCACTTCTTTCATCTCAACAATTTTACTGCTAACAAAAGAGGAATAGGCCATACTTATAGAATCTAAGTTACCAAAGTCTAAAACGCTATCGGTTTCTGTGGCATAAATAACAGGAGCAGAGGCAGAGTTAGAGGTAATGTCTTTATTAAAGGACTCTATTTGATCTTGTAAAACCTCTCGTAATTCAGCAAAAACACTAGATTCTCCGTAGAATAGGTAGTTGAAAGCATTTTTCGTGTAATTTATTTTAATGAAGTTGCCTTTTATCTTCATCTCCCGTAACAACTGACTCATTTTAATAGAATCTTTTGTTAACTCCTCAGGAATATTTGTACTCAAAGTTATTCGACCCTCTCCATTAGTTTGAATTATTGGAATGGTCTTATTGCTGGAAATGATTTCAACTAATAGAGTTGGGTCTCCGTCTAAGTCAGGTTTACCGGCTTCTTCAGTAGCCATGGCCCAAATTTTGACTCTTTTCGTTTCTTCCTCTTTTAGTTTCTGAAAAAGTTCTTGAGTATAGTTTACTAACTCAGCCTTACGTTGAATGGCTTCTGCCCATGATTTGGCTTTGTTTTGCTCTTCTTTAGCAATTTTTCCTACCAATACATTGGTGTACCATAACGACACAAAAACGATGATGGCTGCAAATGCTGCCAAAATAAGTTTCCAACGCTGCTTTTTTGAATAAATGTTCAAAATCTTCCCTTGTTTCCTTTAAGACGAATGTGGTGAGTTGATAGTTGCTAAAATACCTTTAATTTTCAATGGGTGCAACGAATTCTTCTTCGTTAGGTTCTGCAATTTTATCCAAAAATTTCCCAAACTTCGATTTCTTAGTTGATTCATTTTGCCCTTCGACTTTAGTTGATTTGTTTTGAGGCTCTTTACTGTTCTGTTTAATAAACGAAGAGTCAACCTCAACTTGAAAAGGACTTTGTTTATGCTCACTGGGAGGCAAAGGTTTCACAGTAGCGTCGTTCTTATAAACGCCAAACTCCTCTTTCAACAAAGATTTAACAGTCGTTTTTTCTCTAGTCAGTTTTGATTTGATATTGTCTTTTAGCCCTTTGGAGTCATAAGTCACTTTTATATCATCAATGTTTCCGGTCATTTTTAAGTACAACTTTGATTGCTTCTGTAATCCATCACTCTCAACATATCCAAATTCATCACCTTTAGGTTTTTTTGCTTTTCTACCTAATACTTCGCTCATTAAAAGTGTAATATGATAGTCAATGTCATTGTCAAATGTATGGGTCCCTGCAATACTTAAATTCAAAGCGGACGATAAAATTTCAAATTTTGGAATTATTATTTTTCTATCTTTAACTAGAATAGAGTTTTGTAAACGGTTAAACTTTATTTCTTTTAACTCCTCTAATTCTACAAATTTTGATAAGGCTTCTAGAGGTTTATAGTTATTTAATTCTCCATTCTCAATGCTAAAATCTATTTCGCTCTGAATTGTATTAAGGGCTATTTCAAACTTTTTGCTCATCCACGAAGTGTAATTTAAATCGATGTTTGCAATTCCTTCAAGGTGCTCAGCTTTAATATTGTCCTGTCCAAAATTGTTGAAACTTTGAAACACTTGCTTGATGTCAACCTCTTCAAATTGAGCTTTTGTGATGAGTACAAACTTGTCATCTTTTTGGCGAATGAATAAATCCCCTTTTACCTTGCCTTCTTGCGATTCAAATGAAATTCCACGAGCATCTATTCGTTCGTTTTTAACGATGAGATCCCCTTTTAAATTTTTAAGCTTGAACCTGTTGAATTCAAGCTCGTCAGCAAGAAGAGAGATGTAAACTGTAATTCTTGGGGAGATGTCTAGACCATAATTTTCATCGTCATTCCCTTGTTTTTCAGAAGGATTTGCTGCTAACAATTCTCCAAGGTGAATGTATTTAGAGCTAATACTTGCATCTACAAAAAGAGGCTCTTTATCGTCAAGTAAGAAGGCAATAAGGTTGTTGAACTTTCCTTTAGCTAAAAGTTGTGTTTGGTCAATATTTCCGGTAAGTTCACTTATGTCTAAACTGTTATTGTTAAAACTAAGCTTTCCAGACAATGAGCTTATAAACTGAGGTTTACTTTTAAACCCAAATTCAAGGTGATCTAATGTTAACTCTCCTTCTATTTTTGAGCGTTTCCAATCGTTGAGGCTGTATTCTCCAACTTCTGCCAACTCTCCTTTTACGTTTAGGCTAGCTACCAACTTTCCTTTGGGTTTCGTAATTTCTTCTACTTTAAATAACTCAAGAGTTTCTCGCAGGTCTAGAGTTATTCTTCCAACATATTCATAAACAGGTTTCTTAAAGTTGAGAATGGTGAGTTTGCCATTTATACGTCCTTCTGCAGTTATTGTTTCAAAGTTTTCTAACCCCAGTTTTGTAGTGTTTAAGTTTCTTTCGGCACCGTTAGTAATATTCCCACTAAGTGTTGTGTTTCTAAATTTAATCTCACTTTCTTTATCATTGAAACTCCCATTTTCAATAGAAAAATCAAAGTCATACAATGGGGCGCTAATTGAAGATATTGCTCCCTTGATATTTCCGGCCAACCTAGAACTGCCATATATTTCAAAACGATT
Organism: Vicingaceae bacterium; assembly: GCA_047627915.1. Taxonomy (GTDB): domain Bacteria; phylum Bacteroidota; class Bacteroidia; order Flavobacteriales_E; family Vicingaceae; genus NORP294. Next base: position 12,024 of record JBLHTZ010000040.1, on the reverse strand, counting down.
TAGTTTGCTGCGAATGTTGGCAGGCAGAAGAGCGATGGCTTTTTCTAAATCTGCGTTTTCACTGTTCATTTGCACATCTATTCTACTTTCCTCGCCATAGTTGAAAGAGCCGTTTAAATTTAGATTCATACCGTCTACTCCAATGTTTGACGATACAAAATTTAACTGCTCTGAAGTTTGGTCTATGTTTCCTTTAACTGTTAAAAACAATGTTCGGTCTTCCAATACAGTCAACTCACCAACTTGGATGTTGGCTCTTTTTAAGGTGGTTTTTAAATCTAGGTCGAAGATTTCTTCTTTAAAATTTCCATCAAATTGAGCTTCTTCTATTAAGAAGTGAACCCCAATACTTTTCGAGTAATCCAAGTAGGTGTACTCCATATTGACAAGTGATACATTATTTAATTGCACAGCTACTGTATTGCTCGATGAATCAGTTTGGTTCCAAAAAATGTAATTAGGTTTGCCGAAGTTATCGACTAATATTTGGCACTTACCATCTTCAATACCAAGACCAATTAAGTTATATTGCTCTTGATACAGATCTAGTAAATTAAACTTAGCCCTTAGTTTTTTCGCAGAAAGGAGTGTGTCGTTTTTGGCATTAACCGCATAAATAACTACATCAGAAAAAACGACTGAGGCTTTGGGGAAGTCTTGAAAAACACTAAAATCTACTTGAGATACCTTTACTTCTGTTTTTAATTTTTTATTCAGACTTTCAACGACTAAGGCCTTTATTTCGTCTCCATAAAAGTATGCAGCACCTGCAACTCCTGCCGCGGCTAAAACAAACAAAATCAGAAAAGCAAAAACTACTTTTTTCAGGATTTTCATGTTTACTTAAACGCAGTTTTATTCGTTATCTTGTGGAATCAACCCACAAACTCGATGCATAAGCCCAACTTCTTTTTCGCTTAAGTGTCTGAATCTGCCTCTTGGAATGTCTTTTTTGGTTAACCCTGCAAATTGAACTCGGTCAAGCTTGGTTACTTTATAACCTAAATGCTCCATCATTCGTCTAATAATTCTATTTCTTCCGGAATGTAATTCTATTGAAATGGTTGATTTAGAAGTCTCTGCTAAGTAAAAAGCTTTGTCGGCCCCAGCAGGGCCATCTTCTAGTTGAATGCCTTCAACTAAAGCAATTAAGTCTTTTTGGGTAATGTTTTTGTCCACGGTTACATGGTAAATTTTCTTCACTTTCCCACTTGGGTGCGTTAACCTTTTGGTCATCTCTCCATCGTTAGTAAAAAGCAATAAGCCAGAAGTAGCTCTGTCTAATCTTCCGACAGGATAAATTCTTTCATTACAGGCCTTACTAATTAACTCCATTACTGTTTGGCGTTCCTCAGGATCGTCCATTGTAGTGATATAGTTCTTTGGTTTATTGAGTAAAACGTATTGTTTTCTCTGACTTTGTAGTAACATTCCCCCGTAGTGAACAACGTCATTAGGACTAACTTTTGTTCCTAGTTCTGTAACTACCTTGTTGTTAATACTAACAACTCCCGTTTCAATCAGCTTGTCCGCCTCTCTTCTTGAGCAAATCCCTGCGTTAGCTAAAAAACGGTTCAAGCGAACCTTGTCATCAACTGATTTTTCCACCATTTTTTTAGGTTTATTCTTGTAAGTGAACTTTTTGTTTCCAAAATCCTTACCATCACTTTTTCCTGCATCAGTGGCGGTATTTTTTTTAAAACTTGGTTTATCGCTCCCTGAAGAATCTCGTCTTTTCGGTGCATTTCTAGCTGCGCCTCTTTTCGATTTTGGTCGTTCGCTTCTCATGTTGTAGAATTTAGTGCACAAAGTTACACAAACTGAGCACCACAATGCTTTGTTATTGGGGACTTATGAGAACTTAAACGTTTATAACCTGTTTTATTTGCGTCAATTTTTAAACAGTTGATTTGCCGCTTATCACAAGAAGAACATACGGCTAGGAAAATCTTTTTACTTTTAAGTGTAACTAATGAGATTACTCGTGCGTTCCACCATTGAAAACGAAACAAAACTGCCAACAGCAAATCAACAAAATGACTGTAAAAGATTACAATAAAATTGTCGGGCTTTACTCAGACAATGTTTTTCGATTTATTTTGAAAAACATTCGCGATGAGGAGAAGGCAAAAGATATTGTGCAAGATTCTTTTGTAAAACTTTGGCAAAAAGTAGAGGAAGTTGAGTTTGAAAATTCGAAGTCCTATTTGTTTACAACTGCCTATAGAACAATGATTGACACGATTCGAAGGGATAAGAAACAAGGAAATTGGGAAGAAGTGAGCGAGCAAAGTTATTCTCATCAGAAACAATATACAGGGTTGAATGAAGTGTTGCAATTGGCTCTTGCGAAGCTTTCGGATACTCAGCGTTCTGTTGTTATGTTGAGAGATTATGAAGGGTACGATTATAATGAAATAGGAGAAATAACAGGGTTGAGTTTATCGCAAGTAAAAGTTTACATTTTTAGAGCAAGAAAAGTGCTGAAAGATTATTTAGTAAGTGTGGAGGCAGTAATATAATGGAGAAGATAGATTTACATAACTACGAAGCTTGGTTTTTAGATTACTCAGAAAAGAGTTTGTCTGAAAGTCAGGTGTCAGAATTGAATGTTTTTTTGGGAAAGCACCCTGAACTAAAGCAACAGTTGGAAGAATTCGAATCCGTTATGTTACATGATAATGCAGCGCAGTCTGCAGGCGAAAGTTTTAAAGCAAACTTGCTGAGGGAAGAGTCGACTGGGCTTACCAGAGTAGAATATTTGATGATTGCTGAAGTAGAAGGAAACATTTCTAAAGATGAGAAAGAGGAATTGGCAGGATTTGTCGCAAACCAACCCTTTTTTGTTAAAGAGCTAGCTATTTATCATAAAGCGAAACTTTCGAATAAGGAGGCAATTATTTTTGCCGGCAAATCCGATTTGATTCAGAAAGAGGGAAAGGTTATTACATGGTGGACTTATGCTTCAACTGTAGCAGCGGCAGCGGTTATAGCACTTGTATTGTGGAACACAAACACCTATAATGAAGCGTACTCTCCCAGAGGGTTCGTTTGGGAACCTGGCCAAGAAAAAGTAGAAGAGAAACGCTCGAATGGCATTGTTGCTGTAGAGGAACTAGAGTTTGGAAAAAACATTAAAAAACTACCTTTTTACAGTAAAGCAAGTCAGTTTGCGCAAGAAAAGAGTGTTAAAAATCCAGATGCGAGCAATACACTCGAAAAGCCAGAAATTCTGACGGTAATAGAACCATTAGAGGATGAAAACTTAGCGGAGCAGTCCAATAGTATTCCTTTTGAAGAGCAAGAAGCTGCGGAAATTTCAGTAAAAGCTGAACCACACCTCAATGATGCTTTAGCTGAAGCTAAGCCGATTGAAACAAAACAAGTGTTTGTGCCAATTCAAAAATTCGCGAAAGATAAAATCAAGAAAGACTTATTAAAAGGAAAGACTTTTTCTGAAACTATTGCTGAAGAAATAGCGGAGATTTCAAATGACAAAATTACCTTTGAGGTAAATAAAGAAGAGGGAGGCTTGTTTGAAAGCTTTGCTCTAAACCTTGGGAAATTAAGTATTTCAAGAAATAAATAAAATAATTTGTAACTTTTTGTGAGCGTCGTGCGTCACACATTCAAATAACAACAACGAACATAGAAATCGATAATAAAGCATGCAAGCGGTGTTCGTTCTAAAACTAGAAAAAATGAAAAATTCAATATTAAAATCAACTGTACTTTTTGCTTTACTGATAAGTTTCAGTTTTACAATGAATGCTCAAGAAACAAAAACTGACTCTACTAAAAAGGAGAGTGACGATTGGAAAATATCAATTGGTAAAACAAGAATTATTATTCAAAAAGATAATGAATCTGACACTTTAGATTTTGATGAAGCTAAAGAAAAAGCTGAAAAAAAGAAGGAACAAAGAACCAATCATTTTGCTGGAATTGAGTTTGGTGTAAACGGACTTCTTAATCCAAATCAAAGTGTAGACTTGCAAAGCGAAGCTCAGTTTTTAGAATTAAACTATCGAAAATCACTTGAGATTTCGTTCAACCTTTGGGAAAAGTATATGCCAATTTGGGAAGAGAAACTAGGTCTCGTTACAGGCGCCGGGTTTAAATTTAACAACTATGATTTAGTTCAAGATGTGGTGATTGTGAATCAAATGGATTCGACATTTGGAATGGTAGATCCAACTCGTTCTATAAATAAGAACAGACTTAAGACTACTGCTATACATGTGCCTTTGATGTTAGAAACAAACTTGGGTAAAGATGCAGGTCACTCTTTTCACTTGGCTGCCGGAGGTACTGTTACGTATATGCTGAATACTAGAACAAAACAAAAGTATAAGCAAGATGGTGAAAACTACAAAAAGAAAGACAAAAGTGATTTTAATGTGAACGACTTTCAATTTGCAGCTACAGCAAGAGTTGGTTATGGTGACTTTACTTTATATGCTACCTATAATTTGACACCTCTTTTTGAAAATAATAAAGGTCCTGAAGTATATCCTTTTACAGTAGGGGTTTCATTCTTACACTTCTAAAAAACAGCAAATAATTAATTTCATAAGCTACCCTCTTGAATTTTCAAGAGGGTTTTTTATTTCAAAAAATTACTTGGTAAATTGGAGCATTGAATAAATACTTAGAATTCTATGTCAGGTCACAGTAAATGGTCAACTATAAAAAGAAAGAAAGGAGCGCTCGATGCTAAAAGGGGAAAAACTTTTACTCGGATCTTGAAAGAAATTAATATTTCTATAAAGGAGGGAGGAAGTTCTGACCCCGCTGCTAACCCAAGACTGCGATTAGCAATTGCTAACGCCAAGGGGGCTAACATGCCCAAAGACAATATTTCACGAGCAATAAAGAAGGCAGAAGACAAAGGAGGAGATAGCTATCAAGAAACAACTTACGAAGGTTATGGTCCGGGAGGAATAGCACTGTTCGTAGAAGCATCAACCGATAATTTAAATAGAACCATAGCCAATGTGCGAGCTATTTTTTCAAAATATGAAGGGAGCTTAGGGACGAATGGATCGTTAGAATTTATTTTTGACAGAAAGGGGGTTTTCGTATTAAATGAGGAGGCTTTAGCAACTAAAAAACAAGATGAACTGGAGATGGAGTTAATCGACGGCGGAGCAGAGGAAATTGAAAAAGAAGAAGATACGTGGACGGTTTATACCTCTTTTGAAGATTTCGGCAACATGCAAAAAAAGCTGGAAGAAATTGAAATTGAGCCCGAAAACCAAGAATTACAACGAATTCCAAAGACTACTCAAGAGGTTGATTTGGAAATAGGGAAAAAGGTGCTATTAATTATTGAAAAGTTTGAAGATGATGATGATGTGAACAACGTTTGGCACAACTTAGAAATGACAGAAGAGTTGGAAGAATTAATGTAAGCATCAACTTAATCGATTCGATATATTTCAGCGATGTTTCCGATGATCTTTTCGAAATCTATGTTGAGGTCAATTAGTTTTCCTGAGTGAATATCAAACACCCAACCATGCACTGTAATTCCACGAGTTCTATATGCATGCTGCACCTCTGCAGTTTTTAACACATTTACACATTGTTCTTGAACGTTTAGCTCTACTAGCCTTTTGTACTTTTCCTCTTCGTTTTTAATTGCTGATAGTTCAGTTTTATGAATTCTGTAAACATCTCTAATATTTCTTAACCAAGGGTTTAAAATACCTAAGTCAGCAGAATCCATAGCAGCTTTCACACCACCGCAGTAATAATGCCCGCAAACAACAATATGCTTCACATTTAAGTATACAACCGCGTAATTGATAACCGACATGGAGCTTAAATCGAGGTTTGAAACCATGTTTGCAATGTTTCGGTGTATAAAGGCTTCTCCTGGTTTAGCACCCATCAACTCTTCTGCCGTTACTCGACTATCTGAGCAGCCAATGTATAAAATCTCTGGGTTTTGACCCTTTGATAAATCTTTAAAATAGTCTTGATCAAGTGTCAATTTCTCGCTTACCCAAGCTCTGTTATTCTCAAATATTTTGTCTGTAGTCATGGTTTAGCGTTTCAAACTCAAGTTTTAAATTGTAGGGAGGTTAAAGATACTTTTTCTTATGCCATATCTCAATTTTTAATTCACTTGCTAATCTTTATTTTTACGTTTCGATATACTGAGATTATGCAAGACAAGATAAAAGAGTTAGAAAAAAAAATTGAGGCAGCCAAGTTGGGCGGCGGAGAAAAGAGAATTGAAGCGCAACATGCTAAAAACAAGTTGACTGCTAGAGAGCGAATACACTTTTTGATGGACGAAGGAACATTCGAAGAAATTGGAATGATGGTGACACATAGAAGCACCAATTTTGGCTTAGAAAACAACAAACCTCTAGGTGACGGAGTAGTAACAGGTTATGGTGAAATTAACGGAAGGTTAACCTATGTTTTTGCGCAAGACTTTACAGTTATGGGGGGGTCTTTGGCCGAAGCACATGCTGAAAAGATTGTGAAAATAATGGAGATGGCCATGAAAAATGGAGCTCCATTGTTAGGGTTAAACGATTCTGGTGGCGCTCGAATTCAAGAAGGAGTTGTCTCTTTGGGCGGTTACGCAGATATTTTTTATAGAAATACTTTGGCAAGTGGTGTAATTCCTCAACTTTCTGCGATAATGGGACCTTGCGCAGGAGGGGCCGTTTATTCGCCTGCATTGACTGATTTTATAAGCATGGTAGAAAACACTTCGTATATGTTTGTAACTGGACCAAACGTTGTTAAAACTGTGACTCATGAAGAAGTGACTTCTGAAGAACTTGGAGGAGCATCAACGCATTCTACCAAATCAGGCGTAACTCATTTTACATATGCAAACGAAATTGAATGCATTAACGGATTGAAAAAGCTGTTAAGTTACATTCCGCAAAACTGTGAAGAAGATGCACCAAGTTTGCCCTACACAGCAGGGGATGAAAAGAGAGAGAAATTGAACTCAATTATTCCACAGAATCCGAACCAACCCTATGATATTCGTGAAGTTATTTCGGGTACTGTAGACGGTAATTCTTTTCACGAAGTGCATAAAGATTATGCAGAGAATATTGTAGTAGGTTTTGCTCGGTTGGCAGGAAAATCAATTGGAATAGTAGCTAATCAACCTGCTTTTTTAGCGGGAGTTTTAGACAACAATTCATCTAAAAAAGGAGCTCGATTTGTGCGTTTTTGCGATGCCTTTAACATTCCACTTTTAGTTTTCGAGGATGTACCTGGTTTCTTGCCCGGAACCGACCAAGAATGGAATGCTATTATTACTAATGGAGCGAAATTATTGTATGCATTTAGCGAAGCTACCGTTCCGCGTATTACGGTAATTACAAGAAAAGCATATGGTGGTGCATACGACGTAATGAACTCGAAACACATTGGTGCCGATATGAATTTTGCATGGCCAAGTTCAGAAATTGCAGTTATGGGTGCAAAAGGGGCAGCAGAAATTATTTTTAAGAAAGAAATTAAAGAAGCAGCAGACTCAGAAGCAAAATTGAAAGAAAAAGAAGCAGAGTACGCTGAAATGTTTGCCAACCCATACAATGCTGCCGCAAGGGGGTATGTGGATGAGGTAATTCGTCCGGACCAAACAAGGGAAAAGCTAATTAGAGCCTTTAAAATGCTAGAAAATAAAGTGGACGTATTGCCTAAGAAAAAGCACGGTAATATTCCGATGTAAATTGGGAAATAACTAATCACTTAGTGCCTTAATTTTAGGTTGTAAATTGCTGTCTATATGAATTTTAGTACTATGAGTAGAATTAAAAGAGTATCAATAGCGATTTTTACCATTTTTCTTAGTTCATGCAGTTCAATGATTGTTGAACTATACGGTATCGATCATATCGTAAGAGATTTGTCCCCTCAAAAAGTTAAAAAAGAGGCATTAAAATTAAAATTAGATAAGAATGAGCTTTATTATATGGATACCAGTTTTGTCGGGTATTTGAATAAAGTTGATACGAACTTTAGATTGTTCGAAAAGAATAACTTCCAGCCATTGCAATACAAAGTGTTTAATGCGCAAGGGGTGATGGTTTCACATTTAGTTAATTGCGATGCTGGAGGATTCCCAAATTTAAACTGGGGTTGGATGCTTAATCAATTTCCGCCAACCGCTATAGATAATATGTTCGCTGATTTATTGCCATTTGAAGAGTATTCACGCTACTTTTTACCAATGCTTTCCGATAAACAGCTAATTAATTCTGCTGACTACAAAGTGGTTGTAATCTGGTCTGGCTTTATGGGCAGACAGAACAATAGGTTCTTACGCAAAGTCAAGGATATTAGGTCATCTCATGAGAATTTAGCAGTAGAATACTATTTTGTAAACTTTGATAACGTCTTGTATCGGTTATAAGAATGATCTTAAAAAAACAAACTGTGTTAAGTTCTTTACTTATAAATAATTTCCTGTATACTCTTTTCCATTTTGGCGAATAGCGCCTTCCAAGTGTACTCTTCAGCTGCTAGCTTTCTTGTTTTATCTCGAAAAGAGTTCCATAGTTTCTCATTTTCAAGTAAGGTTAAGCAACCGTCAATAAAATTCTTGGGGTTGTCTGCTATGATGCTATTTTCTCCGTTAATTAACTCCAAACCTTCCGCACCAACGGAAGTAGTAACGGTTGGTGTTCCTCGGTACAGGCCTTCTAAAACCTTTACTTTCATTCCGCTTCCAAAACGAAGTGGAGCGATAGATACTCGAGTTTTCTGTAAATAGGTATCTAAATCTTGCACAAAACCTGTGAATACAATATTGGGGTCGCTTTTAGCCGATTTAAGAATACGCTCATTAGGGTTACTCCCTAAAATATAAAGTTTAACCTCTGGGTGTGTTTGTTGTATTTTTGTCCAACAATTATCAATAAACCAGCATATTCCGTCAATATTTGGCTCCCAACTTAAAGTGCCAATAAATGTGAAAGCTTTTTCGGTTGATTTAAATTGTAAATCTGGCAATTCCAATAAGTTATCATTGCCAAGATGGTACGTTAAGTGATGTTTTTGTGTATCAAAATGATATTTTTTGTACAGCTCAATATCTGCAGGGGTGGAATAAATTAAGTCCGACTGTTCAAAAATTAGAGCCTCGTACTTTTTAACTCTATTCGCTTCGATCTTTAAGATTAACTTTTTTATTGGATTATTAGTGAGTTCACTCATTCGCTGCCAGAGCATAAACTCTGCGTTGTGCGTGTGCATTATTACCTTTCCTCTAAAGTCTTTCGTTACGTATTGAAATACCTCGTAATGATCAACAATTACAGCATCAGCCGACTTTAGTAACTCAGCAACTTTATGTCCAAATATTGGAGAATAATTTCGAAAAGCATTTAAACAAGGCGCAGAGAAATAGCTTTTCAATAAATTTATCGGTGTACGTTCAATGCTCAATTCTTCGCATACGAATTGATCTAAATTAATTGCTCTCTTAAAGCTTTCTGCGTGTTTTTTATCATCATCTTTTAATAGGCTAGCAACAGAAAGAGTATAGTTTTGTGAAAGAAATTTTACGTAATTCCAAGATTTTACCGTTCCTCCGCTTTTAGGAGGGTATGGGAGTTGAGTGGTTAAGAAAAGGATATGGGTGCTTTTCAAGATCTAGTTTCTTTAGGTTGCGAAGATAAAAAAACCAATGCTTGTGTCATTTTTATTTTCTGCACTAGTTCTTCGATATAAATTTGACTAACAACATTAACAACAACAACCCTAACTCTTATTAAGTTAAGGAGGTTAACTATAGCGAATGCTTTCCAATTAAATCAATACGAGCAGTTAACAAATGTCAGATTAGAATATATGCTACTCGCTACTAGTGAGAAACATAAATTAAAAAGGGGTAGAAAGATACAGCGTATTTCTTTTTTTATTTAAGCAGTTTTAACTTTTTGAAAAGGGATAAATAGCATTTGAAAGCTATTTTTACTGTGTATTATAATTTAAAATAAAGAATATGAAAAAGATACTTTTTTCTGCATTAGCAGTAATTACAATAGCCTTATTGGCTTTTACTCAAAAGGGTGGTGAAAACTATACAACCCTGGCCATTGGTGATAAAGCCCCCATGAAAACTACTAAGATGGAAAGCATTGATGGGAAGAAACTGAACTTAGAAGGGTTGGTAAAAGACAATGGTATTTTAGTGATATTTACGTGTAACACATGTCCATTTGTCCTTCAGTGGGAAGACCGTTACCCTGAAGTTGCGGAACTTGCAGCTAAAAATAGAATAGGAGTAGCTTTAGTTAATTCTAATGAAGCAAAAAGAGGTGGGGATGATTCTGTCAAGGAAATGATGAAACACGCGACAGAGAAAGGATATGGAGGACTAGCTTATTTGGTTGATGAAAAATCAGCTTTGGCAAATACCTTTGGTGCGAAAACTACTCCTCATATCTTTCTTTTCGATAAAGAATGGAAGTTGGTTTACGAAGGGGCAATTGATGATAATTCGAAAGATGCAAAGGCCGTAAAAGCTTCCTATTTAAAAGATGCTTTGAATAACTTAAGGTCAGGAAAAAAAATCATCCCTAATAATACGAAGGCAATAGGTTGTAGTATTAAGAGAGTGAAAGTATAAATAACAAAAGAGTTCTTAATTTAAAAGCCCATTTGCACCTTCGATTCAAGAGTTATTCTGGTCGCTCACATGCAAATGGGCTTTTATAATTTTATTTCAATTTCAACTCTTCTGTTGAGTGCTCTTCCCTGAGCAGTTGCGTTATCTCCTTTAAACATTACCTCTCCGTAACCATAAATCGTTACTCTCTTTTTGCTTATACCGTTTTCAGTTAAATAAGCTCTAGTAGCTCTCGCTCTTGCACTAGCTACCCTAACATTAACGTCCACAGACCCAATATTGTCTGTAAAACCAATCATAGTTACTGTAGAGTTGGGATGGCTTTTTAACGAATTTATAACCTTATCCAGTGTCGCTTTATCATCATCTGATAAAACCGTTTCATTAAAATCAAAATAGACCGTTTGGAGAGAGCTGCTTACACTTGGTTCTTTGCCATATGTGCCAATTGTTTCTTTAGTTGATTTTTTATTGAGCCCATTATCTTCGGCAAGTTGATTTCTATTTAAAATTAGATTGGATATCTTTTTACCATTTTGATCTGTTGCGAAAATCTCTACATTATCAATAGAAGTATCCTCTAAGTCCATAAGTGGTCGAATCGAAAAGATTTCATCTGTGCTTAAATTAGCATAAGAGAATGTACCTTTTGCATCTGTAATGAACGTATCGATAGGGAATCCATTTTCATCATATACAATTAATGTGATGTTTTCTTGAGCTACACCATTGTATTCGAACAAACCCTCAATAATTTTAGCGTTGTATTTACTAAAATCCTCTTTGTAAACACCATTGCTATCAACATTAAGTCGTTTGATTTTCAATCCACTGTCGTCAACTAAATAAATTTTGGTGGTAGCTTGTTGAGCTGAATCTCCTCCAACAATTCGAATGTTGTATTTTTGATTTTCTAATTTGATATAAGAAAACTTTCCATCTTTATCTGTGGTTCTTTTTTCAATTAAATTGCCATCTTCATCAATGATTAACAAATCAACCTCTTCTATAGGCATCTGTTCAAAATACACTTGAGCGAACACGGTTTCTTTTTTAACAATTACGTCATTTATCAATACTGAAAAGTCTTTATCGTTGTTAGAGACAACAACTTGTTTGCTGTCAAGGTCTTGGTTTTTGTTTACAATTAGATTAGTGAGTTTTTTGCCATTTTTATCTGTTGCAAAAATCTCAACATTATCAATAGAAGTGTCTTCTATGTCCATGAGAGGTCGAATCGAAAACTCTTCATCGCTGTCTAAATTATCGTAAGAGAATTTACCTTCTGCATCGGTAATAAAAGTATCGATAGGGAACCCATTTTCATCATATACAATTAATGTAATGTTTTCTTGAGCTACCCCGTTGTATTCGAACAAACCGTCAATGGTTTCAGAGTTATATTT
>JBLHTZ010000039.1:0-21655 GCA_047627915.1 Vicingaceae bacterium | reverse complement strand
AAAATTGTAGGTTCAAACGATGAAAAACTAAATCAGTTAAGTTCTTTCTTAGCTGACTCTGAAATTGGCCTAAAGGGAATTGAGGAAACGAGGTTTATTCTTAACACTGTGCACTCATTAGGGTTAAAAAATGCGAATTTAGAAGTAGATGTAACCTTGGCTCGAGGGCTAGACTATTATACGGGTGCTATTTTCGAAGTGGTATCTAACGAAGTTAAAATGGGCAGTATTTGTGGCGGCGGTCGATACGCTGATTTAACAGGAATATTTGGTTTGCCAAACATGTCAGGAGTTGGAATTTCTTTTGGAGCTGATCGTATTTATGATGTAATGGAGGAGTTGAAACTCTTTCCTGAATCGGCAAATGCTTCTACACAAGTGTTGTTCATCAACTTTGGTGAAAAGGAAGCTGCATACTGTTTAGGTGTATTACAAAAGCTAAGAGCAGAAGGAATTAGAACAGAGTTGTACCCTGATGCTGCTAAAATGAAAAAGCAAATGAAATACGCTAACGACAAGCAAATTCCGTTTGTAGTAATGGTAGGGGAAGATGAAATGAGTTCAGGTCAACTGAGTTTAAAGAATATGGAAAGCGGAGAACAGAGTAAGATTAGTTTATCTGAATTAATTAATTTATTTAGTTGACTTTAATATTTGCGCTTTAATTGAAATTGTTAAATTATAAATTACGAATCCGAGAATTACGAAATTAAGACCTCTAATCTAAGTCTCACTTCTCACTTCTAATCTCTAAACTCTACTAAAATGATCCATCAAATAACAAGCGACTTTTTAAGTCTAGAAAAAATTCAAGAATTAATTAATTCAGGCGCGAAGTTAAAATTGAGCAAGGAGTCAAGAGATAAGATAATAGCATGTCGTGAATATTTAGATGATAAAGTAAAACGATCCGAAGAACCAATATACGGAATCAATACAGGGTTTGGTTCGCTGTGCGGAACAGCAATCGACAAGGATCAGTTGGGTCAGTTGCAATGGAATTTAGTTACGTCACATGCCTGCGGTATGGGCGATGAGGTACCACAAGAGATTGTTAAATTGATGATTTTGTTAAAGATTCAAGGAATTTCTCAAGGTCACTCAGGAGTGCAATTGGTTACGGTTCAGCGTTTAGTTGATTTTTATAACGAAGGAGTTTATCCAATTATTTATGAGCAAGGCAGTTTAGGTGCTTCAGGCGATTTAGCGCCTTTGGCTCATTTGAGTTTACCTTTATTAGGTGAGGGGGAAGTTGATTTTAAAGGAGTGCGAATCTCAGGTAAAGAGCTGAACAATAAAATGGGTTGGGAAGCAATTCGGTTACAATCTAAGGAAGGGTTGGCGTTGTTAAATGGAACACAATTTATGTCAGCATATGCTACCAATTTATTGCTGAGGTTAAACCATCTTTCTGCTTGGTGTGACTTAGCTGCAGCAGCTTCTATTGATGCTTATGACGGAAGAGTTGAGCCTTTTGATCAGCTAGTGCACAAAGTGCGACCTCATCAAGGTCAGTTGGATACAGCAAAAGCAATTTTAGAAAATTTAAAAGGTAGTGAAATTGTGAAGCGCCGTAAAGAGCATGTGCAAGACCCCTATTGTTTTAGATGTGCACCGCAAGTTCATGGCGCATCTAAAGATGCAATAGCTTATGCAAGTAATGTGGTTGAAACAGAGATTAATTCAGTGACGGATAATCCAACCATATTTATTGAAGAAGATCAGGTGATTTCTGCAGGAAACTTCCACGGACAACCATTGGCGTTGGTGTTGGACTTTCTGGCCATCGCTGCAGCTGAATTGGCCTCTATTTCTGAACGCAGGGTTTATAAATTAGTTTCTGGGACAAGAGGTTTACCGGAATTTTTAGTTAAAAAGCCTGGACTAAACTCTGGTTTTATGATCGCTCAATATTCCGCAGCGTCTGCTGTAAGTCAAAATAAACAGCTGGCAACCCCTGCTTCAGTTGACTCCATTGATTCATCCAACGGACAAGAAGATCATGTAAGTATGGGAGCAAATGCTGCCACTAAGTTGAAGAGAGTAGTGGATAACCTAGAAAAAGTTATTGGAGTGGAATGGTTTACTGCCTGCCAAGGGTTAGACTTAAGATCTGAGAAAAGTTCAACTAAAATTGAACAACTGAAAGCCGAATTCAGAAAAGTTGTTCCTTTTATTGAAGAGGATGTTGTCATGTATCCGCTAATGGCGAGGAGCAGAGAGTTTGTGGCAAAGAATTAGGAAAGTTTAATTAAATATGACTTTTTTTGTTATAGTATACTGACTAGATGTGACTCTGACATAATACAAACCACTGTCAAATTCTTCAATATTTATTTTTGAATTGACATTTCTTAGCTCAGATAATACAAGTTGACCTAGGTTATTATAAAGGTCGATTCTAAATTGTTTCTCATCACCAACTGTAATATTAATTTCTGTTGAAGCAGGGTTGGGATACACTTTTAACTGCTTATCGACAATCTTCTCAGCCAAGCCTGTTGTAATATTATTATCCCATAAAATGCCGTAGATTATTGCTGTTGAATTGTCTATATGAAGTTCAGAAATATGGTCGTTAGTATCTGACAGAACAGGATATAAGGGGTTTGAAATTAAATTTCCATTTCTAGCGTTATAGTTGAAATACCGCTCATTTGAGTTTTGATCCAATCCTTTAAAAGAATATGTTTTTGAGGAAGAATTGTAAACAGAATTAAAGGGAATATAGTTGGTAAATCCATTTAAGGTGTCAACGAACGAGTGAATTCCTGTTGTTTTATCTATGGTTACCAATTGATAGGTGTTGGAGTTAAAAGTGTTATAAGTTCCAAGCAAATTATTTGCTGAATCTTGTTTTAGATTAAAGATTCCATCCAACTGGTTGGTTAAATTGGGAAAGCTAGGACTAAAAAGAGTCGCCCCGGTTGATAAGTCTACGGTATATATTTTAAACGTAAGTCGAAGCGCATCAGACCCTGCGAAGCTATACGTATGGTTTGCTTCATCAATTACTTGAGTACCTGAAAGAATCGACTGCACTCCGGAAATACTATCAATAATAGAATGTATTCCAGTTATGGGGTTTAAAGACACCAAAGTATTGTAGTTGTGTTAAATCTCTATAAAGCAAAGCATACAAAGTGCTGTCGCTATTATTAAAAATAAGGCTGCTTAAATTATCATTTGGACTAAGTCCAATTGGGAAGGTTGCTTTTGCCACTATATTTCCTGTACTAACCTCAATAGAGTACAAGGTATCGTTGCGATTTATATCAGTTCCCACACAAATATACCTTCCGTTTACCTCATTAAAGGTACTTCTGCCAATATTAAGAAACTGCACATGGGGGATACTAGATACAATAGTATCCGTTCCAGTATTAGGATTAATGGTAACTAAAGAATGTGCTTAAGCGAATATAAGGTTTGTTATAATTATAAATAAGGCAAACAAAGCTGATTTACGTAGCATAGGTGTAATTTGAAAAGATGGTCTAATTAAATCTATTCATAATACTAAATCACTCTATTGTGTTAGAAGTAGAACTATCATAAATGAATAAAGTATAATTTGAAAACAAATCATACTTTATGATAAATCTTTCTTTTATAAATCCTCAAAACTAACATCAGTAAATCCACCTGCTGGTTTTACTTCATCTGCATTGGATTCTTTAGATTTTTCAGGAGTACTTTCTGAAGATTCTCTTTGCTCGTCCAATTCTGCGCGAGTAACAATTTCTTTCCCACCATTCAATTCAGAAATCTTATCAAGTGTTGCTTGCAAGTTCTCTTGAAAAGCTGCAAAATCTTCTGGGTATAAAAAAAGTTTGTGTTTTTCGTAAAAGAATTTACCGTTTTCGTTGTTAAACCTTCTTTTACTTTCGGTAACTGTTAGATACAAATCATCCGACTTAGTAGACTTTACGTCAAAGAAATATGTTCTGTTTCCCGCTCTTAGCGATTTAGAGTAAATATCATCGGTTCTTCGCTTTGAACCCTCGTGCTCATTATCCATCTTCAAGTGTAGTTTTTTATACTATAGCTTTTGCTTTATGTTAACCTAACAAATCTAACAAAAAAATATATGAATAAGCGGAGGAGCCCTAATTAAGCTTATTTGTTATTGAAGCTATCAATTTTTAATTCAACTACTGTATTCATTTCGAATGATTTACAACAAATGTTTCGAAGTTTTGAACCTACTTTTTATGGATCTTCCGTTTGAAAAGTAATCGTTTTTTAGTCCGACTTTTTTCTTACTAAATTCAAAAAATAAGAATTATTAAACTGCTTCTTTCTCTTCTTCTAGCAATTGCTTCTGATAAGTTTCAAAATAAAGACCTTTAGCCGCTAGTAATTCGTAGTGGGTTCCTTGTTCGGCAATTTGTCCTTCGTTCATCACTAATATCCGATTCGCATGTTTAACAGATGATATTCTATGACTGATAATAATTGAAGTAGATTCTTTCATGAGTAGTTTCAAATTCCTCAATATTTCCTCTTCAGTTTCGGTATCTACAGCAGATAAACAATCGTCAAAAATCAAAATCTTGGGTTCGTCGATAATTGCTCTTGCAATTGAAATTCGCTGCTTCTGACCACCTGACAAAGTAATACCTCTTTCTCCTAAAAGCGTTTCGTAACCGTTTTTAAAAGTTTTAATGTTCGAATGAATTGCAGCCTTTCTAGCAGCTTCTTCAATTCGTTCTTGCGGAGTGTCTTGGTCTTGTAACCCAAATGAGATATTCTTTTTAATGCTAGTAGAAAATAAAAAAACTTCTTGGGGAACATAGCCAATTTCGCTTCTTAAATTATTTAAGTTAACCGATTTTATGTCTCTACCGTCAATGAGAATTTCTCCATCTGTAGCGTCAAATAGTCGGCAAACTAAGTCGGCAATGGTTGACTTACCTGAGCCTGTTTTTCCAATAATCGCTAAGGTCTCTCCATTTGAAATTTCAAAGTTCACATGCTGCACAGCCTTAGTACCCGATTCTGGGTAAACAAAGGAAACGTTCTTAAATTCAATTTTTCCTTTAATCGGAATGTTCGTGTCTGCATTGTTTTGAATATCTGGCACAGTTTCTAGAAACTCATTTATTCTTGTTTGAGATGCAGCAGCTCTTTGCACAATAGAGGTAACCCAGCCTAAGGCGGTAACCGGCCAAGTTAACATGTTCACATAAATAATAAATGCAGCAATGTCTCCAATAGAAATAGCGTTTTCCATTCCTCTCGTTTCAATTACTTTCAGGCTGCCCATGTATACAGTCAAAATAGTGCTTAACCCAATTAGCATCATCATAACTGGAAAGAAGAAGGCTTCTAATTTTACTAAATCCAAATTTCGATCCTTGTATTCTTCAGCTTCTTTCTTCAATACAAGATTCATGTATTTTTCCTTCACGAAAGATTTTATAATTCTTATTCCTGAAAAGCTTTCTTGAGAAAAAGTAGACAGAATAGACAATTGACGTTGAGTTGCTTCACTTTTTTTGTTGATTTTGCTTGAAATGATGTAAATCAAAATAGACAAAACTGGAAGTGGAGTTAAGGCATACAAGGTTAACTCAACACTTTTCGACAGCATTACAGGAACAACCATTACAAAAAGCAAAATTAGGTTTAAGGTATACATGATTCCCGGTCCTAAATACATTCGTACTCGAGTAACATCTTCCGAAATACGATTCATAATATCACCGGTATTGTTCTTTTTGTAGAACGACATACTCAATGCTTGGTAATGCTCGTAAATTTCATTTTTCAAGTTGTACTCGACCAATCGAGACATTACTATGATTGTTTGACGCATAAAAAAGGTGAATACTCCTTTCAATAGCGCCATAACCAACACCAAACCTGCAAAAACAATCAGTTTTGACTTAAGTGATAGGTCTTTAATGTAAGGTGTTAGTAATGTTTCTTTTGTGGCATTTAGTTTTTTTGGCAAATCTTCATCTCCTGCAACTTGCTGAATTTCTTCCGAGTTTGCCACGGCATCAATTGCTTCGCTTACAATTTGGGGAGGATAAATTGCAAACACATTTGAAATAGCAATAAATACAATCCCTAAAATCAACCGATATCGATATTTCCAAAGGTATTTATTGAGGTATTGAAGTGATTTCATATGCGTTTTTAGGGCTTTCTAAACTTGATTTTTATAGGTACTTTCGCACTTCGATTTGCATGACACTATGCCAAGCAAATTTAGGATAATCTATTTTGTTATATCAACATAAATTGAAGGAATGATTGAAGGAATGAAAGATGTTTTATATCGAGAAGAACTAGCAGTTGACTTGAATCCTGTTATTACTAAAATGTTCAACACCGAACATGAGCAAGTTGTTTTTTGCCAGGATAAATCAAGTGGCTTAAAAGCAATTATTGCAATTCACAACACTACGTTAGGTCCTGCTTTGGGAGGAACGAGGATGTGGAATTATAACAATGAAATTGAGGCATTAAATGATGTTTTACGTCTTTCAAGAGGAATGACGTTCAAAGCTTCTATTAGTGGATTGAACTTAGGAGGTGGAAAAGCTGTAATTATCGGTGATTCATACACTCAAAAATCAGAAGCACTTTTTAGAAGATTTGGGAAATTTGTTGAGAGCTTAAGTGGTAAGTACATTACAGCAGAAGATGTTGGAATTTCTCCGAAGGACATGGAATGGGTGAGTATGGAAACCAAACATGTAAGTGGTTTGCCAAAAACACTTGGCGGAAGTGGAGATCCTTCTCCGGTCACGGCATACGGTGTATACATGGGTATGAAAGCAGCTGCGAAGAAGCAATATGGTTCAGATAATTTGGGAGGTAAGAAAATTGTTGTTCAAGGTGTAGGCCATGTCGGCGAAACATTAGTAAAGCACCTTTCGAGTGAAGGGGCTTTGGTTACCATCGCAGACATTAATCAAGAGCGCGCAGCAAACATTGCTAAAGAATATGGAACTCTTGTAGTAGAAGGAGATGCAATTTATGATACAGATATGGACATTTATGCTCCTTGTGCATTAGGCGCTACTTTAAATGATAACACAATCGAAAGATTGAAATGTAGTGTTATTGCAGGTGCAGCTAACAATCAGCTACAAGACGAGATTTTACACGGAAGGAGATTGATGGAGAAAGGTATATTGTACGCTCCAGACTTTTTAATTAACGCAGGCGGTTTGATTAATGTTTATAGAGAGGTTACAGGTACTTCAGAAGCGAGAGCAATGGAGTTAACTGAAAATATTTATCAAACAACGACTGATATTTTTAACCGGTCAAACGCTGAAGGATTAACACCACAAGAAGCAGCTATGAGAATAGCAAAAGATAGAATAGAAGCAATAGCAAAAATCAAAAGCGTACTCTAGCAAATGCTGAATAGAAGAATACTTCGAGTTAAGGTTTTACAATCACTGTATGCTTATTTTCAATCGGAAGGTTCAGACCTAGTGAAGGCTGAAAAATCTTTGAAAATGAGTATTGATAGAGTGTATGAATTATACCTCCATTATTTGATTTTACCAATTGAACTGGCAAATGCTGCCGAAGTTCAAATGGAAGAGTCGAGAAATAAAGCACTACCAACGGAAGAGGATAAAAACCCCAATCGAAAATTCGTAGATAGCTTTTTAATTCAAGCACTTAGAGATAATGCATCTTTGCAAAGAAAGGTAACTGATTATAAGGTTTCTTGGAGCGCCGATCCGGATTTGGTAAGAAAGCTTTGGAAGAAAATAAAAGATAGTAAGCTCTATCAAGACTTTTTAGAAGAAGAAGACAGTTCTTCTTCACACAGAAAGTTTGTAGAAAAAATCTACAGTGACTTCATTTTAGATAACGATCATTTTTACAATCATTTCCAAGAGCGTAGTATTTTTTGGGATTTTGAAGATAGCGATTACTGCATAAACATGGCAATTCGTTATGTTGGTAAAATAAAGTCGCTTGACAAATACAAGGTCTTACCAGAAATGTATAAAGATCCAGAAGAGGATGATCGATTTGTAAAGAATTTGTTCCGTAAAACGATTAATGATAATGCAGAAAACTCCAAGTTAATTGAAGACAAGACTCAAAACTGGGAAGTAGAGCGAATTGCAGTGATGGATGTTTTATTAATGAAAATGGCCATTACGGAATTCTTAAATTTTTCTTCTATTCCGGTAAAGGTTACCATGAATGAGTACATTGAGCTGTCAAAACAATTTAGCACACAGAAGAGTAAAATCTTTATTAATGGAGTTTTAGATAAGCTTTTGGCAGAATTTAAAAGAGAGGATAAACTTAAAAAGACCGGTAGAGGTTTAATGCAATAAAAAATAATAAAAATGAAAGGAATAGCGGTTATAGCAACTTGCATAGTACTAGTAACATTAAGTGCTTGCAATAATGAAACAAAGAGTGATGACAAGGCAGTAAAAATTACTACTGATTTGATTAATAACAATGCCACCGCAGAAGAAGGTGCAGTTGATGATGAAGCGAATGCTCCGAAGTTTGAATTTGAAGAAACAGTTATGCAATTTGGTGAAATTTCTCAAGGAGAGAAAGTGAAAAGAATGTTTACCTTCACCAATGTTGGAAAAACGAACCTAATCATTTCTGACGCAAAAGGTAGTTGCGGGTGTACCGTGCCTCTTTGGCCTAAAAATCCTATTGCGCCAGGAGAAGAAGGCGAAATTGAAGTAGTATTTAACAGTAATGGCAAGTCAGGTCACGTAAAGAACACAGTAACATTAGTAGCCAATACAGTTCCAAATGTAATGGTACTTGCCATTGAAGGAGACGTATTGGTACCACAAACACAAAACTCAGCACAGTAATGAATTTAACAGGTATATTTTTAATGTCACCGGGAGCAGGCGGTGGAGGTATTATGGATTTTCTTCCATTAGTATTAATAGTAGTTGTTTTCTACTTTTTCATGATTCGTCCCCAAATGAAAAAACAAAAGGAGACTAAAAAGTTTAGAGAAAGTCTTGCAAAAGGAGACAAAGTGGTAACAATAGGCGGTGTTCACGGTAAAATTTCAGAAATGAAAGAAAATACTGTAGTATTGGAAATTGCTAACGATGTTAGAATAACTGTAGAGAAAGCTGCAATTTCTTCCGATTTTGCAACTGAAGCAGGTATTTCAACAAAAGCAAAATAAATACAAGATTTAACTTTTGTATTTTCACAGAAAGTTAAACTGCGGTGAAAAATAAAATCAAAAACTTAATTTTTGATTCAAATAAAGGGAAGATCAAGCTCAATGAACGAGCTTCGATCTTCTTTTTTTGTTTGGTATTAGCAACGTTCTTTTGGTTTTTATCTTCTCTTTCAAAACAATACACCACCAATTTAACTATTCCGTTAGAGTATACTTCTTTCAATAAAGACTTCATTTTAATAGAAGAACCCATTGATTTTATTGAAATTCAAGTTTCGGGTAATGGTTTTGAACTTTTAGGAGAGCAAATGAGTTTGAACAGGAATAGTTTAAAGGTGAATTTGGGAGAAGCAATGAAACTAGGCAAAAACCGATTTGGAATTCCTACCTCTAAATTGCAGAATGAAGTCTACCAGTATTTGGATAAAGATATTCGATTTGAACGAATGACATCAGACTCTATTCTTTTTAAAACGGATAAACGAGCAATGCGCACATTTAAGGTTATTCCTGATGTAGAACTTTCTTTTGAAAGTAGTTATAACTTAATGGGGGAAATAACAGTTAGCCCGAGTATGATAGAAGTTTCGGGCCCGCAAGGTGAGTTAGACTCTATACAATTTATAACTACCGAGAAGTTAAAATACGGAGAGGTAAATGATTCGTTAATCTTAACGTATAGCTTCGCTGATGATAAGCGCTTTCAATCGTTAGATATCGTTCCTGAAGAAGTCTCGATTTTAGTGCCGGTTGATAAATTTACTGAGAAGTCTTTTGAAGTGCCAATTGAATGGAATAAAAATATTTCAATTCGAACGTTCCCTAATAAAGTAAAGGTTGTATTCTTAGTTCCGTTATCTAACTATGAGCAACTTACTGAGCAAGAGATTAAAGCTGAAGTAAATTTAACAGATGGGTTCCAAAAGAAGAAGAAGCTCAAAGTAAACATTAAAGGAGTGCCCGACTTTGCAAAGCTTTTGCGGGTTGAACCAGAAAAAATTGAGTTTATCATAAAACAATAGAATATGTTGAAGGTAGGAATAACAGGCGGAATAGGTAGCGGAAAATCTACTGTGTGCAATATTCTCAAAAATTTAGGGGTTCCAGTTTTTAGTTCGGATGATGTTGGAAGAAACCTCTTGAATAATGATGATTACTTAAAAAGTGAAATCAAAAAAAACTTTGACAGTGACATGTATACTTCAACAGGGAGTATCGATCGTGAACGAATGGCAAAATTGGTGTTTAATAATCCTGAGGAATTAAAGAAGCTGAATAAATTGGTTCATCCTCGCGTGAATGCAGAATATGACAGTTGGTGTAAAAAGAACGAGAAAAAGCCATATGTGGTTAAGGAAGCAGCAATATTATTTGAAACTGGGCAGCATAAAGAACTAGATAAAATAGTAACTGTATTTTGCCCAAAGGAGGAACGCATTCGTAGAATATTAAAACGGGACGATACGACTCAAGAGTCAGTTGAAAAGCGAATGCTTCATCAATATTCAGATGCAGAGCGAAATGCCTTAGCAGATTTTATTATCATGAATGAGGGAAAGGAAGACCTACTTCCTCAAGTAATGGAGTTACATGAATTACTTTTGAACGAATATACAAAGGACAAGGCCCTATTTTAATGGTCTAGTTCTCCAACACCCTGCCTGATTATTTCAGGGTAACCATTTGTTAAGTCCACCACCGTAGAGGCTTCGTTGTTGCCAAAGCCACCATCAATTACTAGGTCTACTAGGTCTTGATATTTTTCATAAATTAATTCAGGATCAGTAGTGTATTCAATTACTTCATCATCATCATGAACAGAAGTAGAGATGATTGGGTTTCCGAAGTTCTCAACAATTGACCTGCATATTGCATTGTCAGGAATTCTAATTCCAAGCGTTCGTTTCTTGTTCTTAAATAGTTTTGGAATACTGTTATTCGCTTCTAGAATAAATGTAAAAGCTCCGGGTAAATTTTTTTTTAATAGCTTAAAAGTAGCAGAGTCAAACTGTTTTGTATATTCTGAAATGTGGCTTAGGTCGTAAAATACAAAAGAGAAATTTGCTTTTTCTACCTTCAGTCCTTTAATCTTCGCTACTCTTTCAATTGCAGAGCGGTTGTTTATATCGCAACCAATGGCATAAATAGTATCTGTTGGGTAAATAATAACCCCTCCGGCTTGAAGGCATTCTGAAATGCGCTTCAAGTCCTTAGGGTTAGTATTGTTATCGTAAAGCTTTAGTAGCATTTACTTATTTGTTTTTGCGTGATCTTCTAGAAATTTAGCCAATCCAATATCTGTTAAAGGATGTTTCAGCAAAGCAGTAATGGCACTTAGTGGACCGGTCATTACATCTGCTCCAATTTTGGCACAGTCAATGATGTGCATTGGATGACGAATAGATGCAGCTAAAATTTCTGTTTCAAAGAAATAATTATCGTAAATCGTTCTTATTTCATCAATCAAGTTTAAACCATCTGTTGAAACATCATCTAACCTTCCTATAAATGGAGACACATAAGTAGCTCCTGCTTTTGCAGCTAATAAGGCTTGTCCTGCACTAAAAATTAATGTACAATTTGTTCTTATTCCTTTCGAAGTGAAATATTTAATTGCTTTCACGCCTTCCTTTATCATAGGTACTTTTACAACAATTTGCTCGTGCAATGCCGCTAAAGCTTCTCCTTCTTTCACCATGCCTTCAAAGTCAGTAGCGATAACTTCTGCACTCACATCACCATCTACAATGTTGCAAATGTCAATGTAATGTTGCTTCACTTTTTCGTCACCACTTATTCCTTCTTTTGCCATTAACGAAGGGTTGGTAGTTACACCATCTAGTATGCCCATATCTTGAGCTTCTCTAATTTGATCTAAATTGGCAGTGTCAATAAAAAATTTCATTCAAGTGTTATTTTAGTTTGTGCGAAGTTAAATAGGGCAGAAGGTACTTGCAAATAAAGATTTGAACAAAAGCGACCTTTGTGCTAGGGATAGAATTAGGAAAATTAAGGGCACAAAAAATGGGTAAGCTACTTACATCGCACCGCTACAACCATCTGCCCTTGCTGTCTTCCGACCCTGGGGGATTCAACGGGAGCTGGTCGTATAAGACTTACCCGAGGCAAAGGTAACAATTTGTTTAACTCAATGATAAATATTTTCAAATAAAATCAAGCTTAGCCCTTAGTTTTTCTATCTTTGTTTGAAACCATAGAATTAAAACGATGACAGATACTACCAACTATGATATGAATAACGAACAACCTTCAAAAATGAAGAGCGCTTTAAACTTTGGTGCAATAATGGGGTTGGTTTTTTTAGCGATAAATTTTTGTTCTTATTTATTTGAATTAGGGAACAATAAGGTGTTTTCGTTTACAACAATGGCTCTGCTTGCCGGGGCAATTGGTTACGGAATTAAAAAATATAGAGATGATCAATGTGGTGGATTCATTTCATATGGTCAAGCTTTAGGTTATGGTGTTTTAATTACTCTATTTTGTGGAATTATATCAAGTTTTGGAAGTTATGTTTATCTTAGTTTTATTGATGACTCATTTATTCAAACCACTCTAGAGCAAACAGAAATTGATATGATAGAGAAAGGTCAGTCTGAAGAAGTGATTGAAATGGCAATGTCGATGACAAGATTAGTGATGTCGCCTATTGGTATTTTCTTTTCAGGTATTTTGGCAACTACTTTTATGGGGTTTATCGTTTCATTAATTGCAGCTGCATTTTTGAAAAACGATCCGGATTCATTTGAAAACGCATAAGAAACTACTCCTTTGAAAAAAGACATTTCCATAGTAATTCCACTTCTAAACGAGGAGGAATCTCTTTCTGAATTAAACGATTGGATCAAAAAAGTCATGACTGAACACAAGTTCAGTTACGAAATTATTTTTATTGACGATGGTAGTACGGATCGATCGTGGGCAATCATTGAAGGGCTCAATCAAAAAGATAATGCAGTAAAGGGTATCAAGTTTAGAAGGAATTATGGCAAGTCTGCTGCTTTAAATGTAGGTTTTGAAGCAACACAAGGTGATGTTGTTTTTACCATGGATGCAGACTTACAAGACAGTCCTGAAGAATTGCCTGAAATGTACAAGATGATCAAGGAGCAAAACTTTCATATTGTTTCAGGCTGGAAGAAAAAAAGGTACGACCCCATTTCTAAAACAATTCCAACGAAGTTATTTAACTGGGCTACTCGAAAAATGACTGGTATTCATTTAAATGATTTTAATTGTGGTTTAAAAGCATACCAAAGTGAAGTGGTTAAGAATATAGAAGTGTACGGGGAAATGCACCGTTACATTCCGGCAATTGCAAAATGGGCAGGCTTTACCAGAATAACAGAAAAAGTGGTATCTCACCAGGAGCGAAAATATGGTGTTACCAAATTTGGGCTGGAGCGTTTTATAAATGGTTTCTTAGACTTACTATCCATCAATTTTGTTGGAAAATTTGGCAAGCGTCCAATGCACTTTTTTGGAACTGTTGGAACGTTAATGTTTTTCATAGGTTTTGTAATGGTGGTTTACGTATTGGGAGAAAAAATAGTCTATTTATACGAAGGGATAAATGCACCATTAGTTACTGATAAACCCCACTTCTATGTAGCACTCACCTCAATGGTTATAGGTGTTCAAATGTTTTTAGCTGGATTTTTAGGTGAACTTATTTCAAGAAATTCTCCAAATAGAAATAATTATAAAATAGAACAGGAGCTTGGATAATTTACCGAAAAAGGTCATTATTCTAGGAACTGCATGGCCATTTAGAGGTGGATTGGCAGCTTTTAATGAACGCCTGGCAATTGAACTACAAAACAAGGGTATTTCAACTGAGATTATAACATTCACAGTACAATACCCGAACATCTTATTTCCCGGAAAAACTCAATTTTCTGAAGAGCCATCAACGTTTGCTAAGATCAAAAGAAAATTGAGCAGTGTTAATCCAATTTCTTGGTGGACAACTGCTAAGTATATTAATAGTGAACAACCAGACCTCGTTATTACAAGGTATTGGATTCCGTTTATGGGGCCTTGCTTAGGCTCAGTCGTTCGGCTGTTAAACAAAAAGATTAAAGTGGTTTGTTTGTTAGACAATGTCGTTCCGCACGAGAAGCGTATCGGGGATGTTGTTTTTACAAAGTATTTTGTAAAGCCCATTGATAAATACATTGCTATGAGTCAGACCGTCATGGATGATTTATATTCCTTTAAAAACGGTGGATCATGTATCTTGAACCCTCATCCGGTTTTTGACAATTTTGGAGAAAAGTTAAATCAAGATGAGGCGAAGAAAGTATTGAACTTGAACTTGGAAGACGATTATGTATTGTTTTTTGGGTTCATACGAAAATACAAAGGACTTGATTTAGCGATTCGAGCATGTGCAGAATGGAAAGACCGATTGCCCAATAAAAAATTGATTATTGCAGGGGAATTCTACGGTGATGCTGACTTTTATTATTCAATAGCGGAAGAGTTAGGAATTAAAGAAGACATTATTTGGCACACGGATTTTATCCCAGACAGTAAAGTTAAATACTACTTTTCTGCATGCGATGTTGTGTTGCAACCTTATTATTCAGCAACGCAAAGTGGCGTAACTCAAATTGCTTATCAGTTTGAAGTACCTATGATCGTGACGAAGGTTGGAGGATTGCCCGAATTGGTGCAACATGGTAAGACAGGTTACTTGGTTGAGCAAGACCCTGCTGACATTGCACAACATATAGTAGAGTTTTATAAAAAGGGTAGACCTACTTTTGACGTGGATATGAAAAAAGCCAAAGAGCAATTTTCATGGAAAAATCTGGTTAATAATTTTATTAAGCTTTACCAGGAAAGTTAATACTTTTGAAACATGGGCAACAACAAGAAATTAATACGTGAAACGATTACAGCATCTATTGCTACAAAGCAACTGTTGTTGAATTCAGAAAACTTGCTATCTCAAATTGAGACTTTTGCAGACACTTTGGTGGATTGTTTTAAGAGAGATGGGAAAGTTTTTTTCTGCGGAAATGGAGGATCAGCTGCTGACGCTCAACATATTTCTGCTGAATTAACTGGACGGTTTTATTTGGACAGGAAACCACTTTACTCAGAAGCATTTCATGTAAATTCTTCTTATATGACAGCTGTTGCAAACGACTACGGTTATGATAAAGTGTACAGCAGAATGGCTGAGGCTTGCTGTAGAAGGGGAGATGTATTGGTTGGAATTTCAACCAGTGGTAATAGTAATAATATTATTGAAGCACTTAAAGTAGCTAAAAAGCAAGGAGCTACAATCATTGGAATGACAGGAGAAACTGGCGGTAAAATGGCAGACTTAGTAGATGTGTTAATCAACGTTCCTTCAAAAGACACTCCAAGAATTCAAGAAAGCCACATTTTAGTTGGACATATTGTATGCGATATCACTGAAAAAACGCTTTTTGGTGAGTAATTTATCTCAATTAAATATTAATCAATTTTGGTCGCTTTTTTTGGATCGTGATGGGGTTGTCAATAAGAAATTGGATAACGACTACGTTAAATCAACACAGGAGTTTGACTTTATTGAAGGAGCTCAAGAAGCCATTCAAAACTTCCGTTCCATCTTTGGAAGATTATTGGTCGTTACCAATCAGCAGGGTATTGGAAAAGGTATTATGACGCATGATGAGTTACATGATGTTCATAATTACATGGAAGAACAACTACAGGTATTTGATGTAAAATTTGACGCAATATATTACTGTCCGGAATTGGCTGCGGAGAATTCACCTTGCAGGAAACCAAATATTGGAATGGCGCTTCAAGCGCAGCAAGAATTTCCAGAAATTGATTTTTCAAAATCCATTTTGATAGGCGACTCCATTACTGATGTTCAGATGGGGAAGAGAGCTGGAATGAAAACGGTTTTTATACACCCAGAGTTGAATAACCCTGAAAATGCAGACTGGGTAGTAAAGAGTTTGGCAGACTTTTCAAAAATGCTAGAAAATCGTTAGATATTCTTTAAGCAAATCTTTGTATTCTTCTGTATAGTTATGTCGTTCTTTTTCGATTACAATTTGATGTTCAGTAGGCTGTTTTTTTGTGAATTGAAATTCTACTAACAGTCTTTTAACTTCTGAATTGGGGTTGCCTTTTACGCTGCAGATTTCACTTGGAAATAATTCAACTTGAGCGGCAGTTGTAAATAGTTCCTTTGCTCTGTTTGAAGGGAAAATTATACAAAATCTTCCGTTGGTCGTTAGCAGTTCTGTTACTGATGAGAGCAGCTCTGCTAACTTGAGCTCTTGTTCACTGCGAGCGGTACTGCGCTTATTTATCTCTTTTTGAATAGAGTAGAAGGGTGGATTGCTAACAATTAAGTCAAATTTTTCCAATTCCTTTAATTCGGTAAATTCCTGAATTGAAGAATGAATCACTTTAAGTCTTTCGTTCCATATTGAATTGTGGAAATTTTCAGCACTTTGTTCTGCCGCATCTTTGTCTATTTCAATAGCTAGAATTTCAGCAGTTGACCGTTGAGCTAGCATTAAGCTTATAACACCTGTTCCACTTCCTATATCAAGAATTTTCCTAGCGTCTTTGCAATTGGTCCAAGCTCCTAAAAGAACTCCGTCTGTTCCTACTTTTAAGGCACAGCGATCTTGATGAATCGCAAATTTTTTAAAATTAAAAGGCTTAGCCTTCAAGATATAAGTCAATTAACCCATCAGGACAAACCACGTGAATCTCTTTGTTTTCTTTGTCAACCTTGGTAATTGTTTCGTCAGAAATAGGAATTAGAATTTCTTTGTCTCCCACAGGAATTGAAAATAGGTTTGAAGTAGAATATTCAAGTACTTTTCCAACCTTACCTAATTCTCCTCTTTCCTTATCAAAAACAGTATAACCAATTACTTCGTGAAAATAAAATTGATCTTCTTTTAATTTGGGGAGATTTTCTTCTAACAGGTAGAGAGATGTTCCTACTAAACTTTTGGCAGTTGATGGATCATCAACTCCTTCAAATTTACAACGCAATAAATCGTTGTTTTGGATTTCAGCTTTTTCTAAAAAGTACGGAACAAGTTGTTTGTCTTTTGGACTAATCTGCACAAAAACAGCATTCAATCCATGATACGAAGAAGGGGAGTCAACATCCAGCTTGAATGCTAACTCCCCCTTGGTTCCTATTGTTTTAGAAATATATCCTAAATAAAAGCAGTCATCGATTTTCATCCGACGTTACTCTTATTATGCTTCTTTTGTTTCTTCAGCAGCAGCAGCATCGCCAGTAACTGCGTCTACTACATCTTCAACAGCTTCTTCTACAGTGTCAGCAACTTCTTCTACCAATTCCGCAGTTTTGGCAGCAATTGATGCAGCTCTTTTAGCATTGGCTGCAGTTTCAGCTTCTAAAGCTTTTTTAGCAGCAGCTTCTTTGTCAGAAAGTAACTTGTCTTTCTTAGAGTCCACTTTAGTTTCTTTATCCTCTAACCAAGCAGCAAACTTTTTATCTGCTTCTTCTTGGGTGAAGGCACCCTTTACTACTCCTTTGTCTAAGTGATTTTTAAAAATCACCCCTTTGTAAGACAATAAAGCTCTTACTGTATCAGTAGGTTGAGCTCCTTTTTTCATCCAGTTTAATGCGCCATCGAAATCGATGTCGATAGTTGCTGGGTTAGTGTTCGGGTTATACGTACCTAATTTTTCAATAAATTTCCCATCTCGTGGGGCACGACTGTCCGCGATCACAACATGATAGAAAGGATATCTTTTCTTACCATGTCTTTGTAATCTGATCTTTGTAGGCATTTTACGTTGTTGTTAATTATAAATAAATTTTAAGCCTGCAAATGTATGACATTTTTCGTTGAAAAGAAAGCGTTTTACAGGGAAGAAAGTGAGAGGTATGTGGTTGAAATTTAACATCTTGAAACTAAGGGTAGTGGCGCTGCGTTTCAATTTACTGAATTAAATCGTAAAAATCTCTTCTTCTGTTTAGTTTTAAGTCTTGCAGAACAGCCGATTTTACGTTTAACGTAATGTTGTAACTCTGTCTTGGTCCGAATGGAATCCAGTTCACTGCCAACTGCCAACAGTGCAAATCTCTATTGATATTTAACGAAGTGTAACTAAAGTCATTGTTGGTAAAATCCCAGCCGGAAGTAGCCCCAATTTTCCAATTTTCCGTTAAACTTAAATCTCCATTAAAGTTTAATGTTTGAGTAACACTACTAGTGCTAGTTGGCTTGTTATACCGAATATTATAGCTGACATTTAACGACCATGGAATACTAAAATCAATGTATTGCTCTATGTTGGCGTTAATGTGCTCAAGTTCTTCCTCAGTTGCAAATTTGCTTTTTTTAGGCTCGTTTGCTTTTTTTCCGTCTTTGCCTTTTCCAGTTAGTCTAAAGTTAAAGGCAACACTTCCATTCGTTAGTCTTAACCATTCATCTTGGGTGTCTTTTGAGCTTCTGTTTATTCGTGTTTGTCTGCCTAGTGAGTCGGTAACAAAGCCGTAAGGATCAAGTGTTCCGTTAAATTGAAAGCTAAGAAACTTGCCTATTCTTGTTCTACCATTGGCAGAAATGGGTGCCCAATTCAACGAGTCGGCACTTAGATCATAACTAGTAGATAGTCCAAAATTTTCTAGTAATTTGATTTTTTTCAACCCTGTGCTGTCTTTGTCTGTTCTTACCTTCATTTCCAGGTTGTTTAGCAAGCCGAATCCAACTCTTCCGCTTCTTCTTCTGTCAGGAGTGCCATATATACTACCTTCAAAAATGGAGTACCTATTTGTTACTCCTAACGTATCAGTATAACGTTGAATTCCATCTGATATTTCTGGTTGATAATTGAATGAAATCGAAGGGGTCATAACATGTCTTATAGCAGCAATCTTTCCTCTTTTGTATTGGTATAGGCTGTATAGTTTGGTATTCAAAGCCGCATTAAAACTTGCCGTTGCTGCTCGCTCAAAACCCATTACGGTATCTCTAACAAGAACTCCTTCATTGTTCACGGTTTTTCTAATGGAGCTTAAAATCCAAGTCTCATTTAAGCTTAACGAAGGGCTTACTGTGGCGTGTTTTAAAAGTTTGAAAGAAGTAGAAAGAGGAACACTGTGACGAATTCCATTTTTAAAGTCTTGAGTTAATTCTCCAAATTCTGAGATTCTCAATTTGTTCTCCTGAACTGTTAATCTATTTGTTGCTTCAGAACGCATACTTACACCAAAATTCTTGTAAATACTTCGCCACCATTCATTGCCAATTTTTCCAACATTTTTGAAGGGAAATTGCCTTGAGAAGTTAAAAGAAACATCAGGCAAATTAATATTAAATTGCTCTGTTTGCGTATTTTGACTGTGACGAGCGCTAAGAGTTAAATTGTAAGGTTTTGTAGGGAATGAATTTGTGTAACTGATGGAAGACTGAAAAGTGTTGGTTAGGTATTCGTTTGAGAAACTGTTTAAGTTGTTTTGGAAATTACTACTACTACCAAGGTTAACATTTGCAGAAAAACGACTTCCTGGCTTGGCTTTAGAATCCTGTGCATGGCTCCACCTCAAGAACATGTTGTTTACTTCGGTATAACTTGGTAGTTCTTTAAAACCTTCTTTTCTTTTGGTGTAAGAAATGTTAACGTCGCCATTGTATTTGTATCTTCGCTTGTATCGAGTTGTGAATGCTCCGCCCCAACTACCTAAAGAATAAATATCTCCGGTAATTCTAGCGTCCACATGTTCGTTGACGCCCCAATAAAACCCACCATTTCGTAAAAAGAATCCTAACGCTCTAGAGTCTCCATAGGTTGGGATTACAATACCCGACGAGCGGCCTTTTTTATTTGGGAAAAAACCAAACGGCAAACCGAGAGGAGTAGGGATGTTTTCTATTTTCAATACGGTAGGCCCAGTAACAATTTTGTCTCCGGGTATAATTTTAAGTTTTGAAGTAGCCAAAGAGAAATGAGGCTCATCTAGGTTACATGTGGTGTAATATCCATTTTTAATATACATGACATCGGTGCCACTTTTCTTTACTTCGTTTCCTTTTATAAATCCTTCGCCTTCTTGTGTTCTAACAGATGTAATTTTTCCTTTTTTACTTTCAAAGTTGTAAGTCATCTTACCCGCTTCATATTCTTGAGCGCCTTCTTTGAAAATTGGGAATCCGGCCATTTCTCCTGTTGAATCGGGTCTTCCGTCAGCAAATACGGTGTTGTTTTTTAAGTCAAGCTCGATGTAATCTGCGTTCAATTGAATGTTTTCGTAATTAACTTGTGCAGAGCCGTATAAGTACACTTTTTCAGTGAGCATGTCAATCTTCATAGAGTCTAGTGCCTCGTAGTCAACTCTCGATTCAATAGCATCTTTTGAAAGTGTGGTATCAATTTTGGATGTGGTTGAAAGAATCACACTGTCTTTACTTTCAACGGAATCTGGATAAAGAAGGGTCGTGTCAGGACCCGGAGTAAATTGAATGTTATCCGATTGCGCAAAACCCTTTGAAAGTGCCGTGACAGTTATTAACACCGTTAAGATGAAAACCCGAGAAAGAAATGGAATAGAGCGCAACCTTATAATGCTATTTTTGTATAGAATACTACTGTCAAAATCAGTGCCAAAGCTAACTAAATTATTTAAAATTGTCTTTTGCAAACCTATGAAGTTAAGAACGAATTTATTACTGTTATTGCTTGTAATCTATTCGATTCAAGTGGCTCACAGCCAATCGAAAGGTGATTTTTTTGGTAAGTTACGAACTGTTGTTATCGATGCAGGACATGGCGGAAAAGATAAAGGATGTTTAGGTTCTGAAAGTTATGAGAAAGACGTTGCCTTAGCTATCGCTCTGAAGTTAGGAGGTTATTTAGAAGAAACATACGCTGATTTAAATGTAATTTATACTAGAAAAACAGATGTTTTTGTGGAATTGCAGGATCGGGCAAGCATAGCAAATAAAGCAAAAGCGGATCTTTTTATATGTATCCATGCAAATGCCGGAGGTTCTTCCGCCTACGGTACAGAAACGTTTGTAATGGGTGATGCAAAGTCAGAGTCTAATATGAAGGCTGCTCAGCGTGAGAACTCTGTTATTTTGATGGAAGATAATTACGAAACGAAGTATGGAGACTTTGATCCAAACTCTCCCGCTTCTTATATTATTTTTACCTTTTCGTCAAAGGCACATCAAGCACAAAGTATATCTTTTGCTGAAAAAATTCAAGGGCAATTCAGAGAAAGAGTCGGACGAAAAGACAGAGGAGTGAAAACTGCTGGGTTTTTAGTTCTGCATCAAACTACCATGCCTAGTGTATTGATAGAAACAGGTTTTTTGACGAACAAAAATGAGGAACGATTTCTAACTTCTGACCAAGGTCAAGATTACTTGGCTTCTGCTATTTATCGTGCTTTTAAAGAATACAAGAGAGAAGTGGAGTCTGTTTCCCAATCTATTGTCGATGATAGCATTGAGG
>JBLHTZ010000038.1:0-21824 GCA_047627915.1 Vicingaceae bacterium | reverse complement strand
GTAACAATAAAGGAGAATGAATTAAAGATAGGCAACATGAAATCAGTAGGTATGAAATGAATGTCACTCTTTACTTGCCAAGATATAAGTGGAATGGAAATCCAAAATAGCGCATTTGCAGGTGTCGGAACACCAATAAAGTAAGTGCTTTGTCGTTTGTCGGTATTAAATTTTGCTAAACGAATGGCCGAGAAAATAGCGATGAGGAAAGCCGAGTAATTTAAAATGCTATAATCGAGCTGATTTAACCATTCGAATGCCAAGTAGGCAGGTACAACTCCAAAAGTTACCATATCTGCTAAGGAATCTAACTGAGCACCCAATTCAGAACCTACCTTAAGTGCCCGAGCAGCTAAGCCATCAAAAAAGTCAAAAAACGCACCTAATAGAACTAGTATTGAAGCAAATATTAAATTCCCTTCTGCAATTTGCGTGATGGCTAAACAGCCACATAACAGATTCGCAGAAGTGATCGCATGTGGGATTATTTTTTTCAACTCTTCGTTTTAAGCAAAAATAGGGATAAATATTATCTGTAATTCCCACTAAACTGAGGTCTTTCGAGGAATGAAAGGGCATTTTTACGATTATTATGAATAATTTTAGACTTTAGGAAATAAAGACTACTTTTTTTAGTTTATAGTGGTGAATTTCAAATCTATTTTATGCGGTTGCGATCTATATTATTAGGGGTATTTATGTGTTTTTCGGGCATGAGCTTGTTGGCTCAGGTAAAATACAGTAATGAATTTCTCAAAATAGGTGTCGGTGCACGTGCTTTAGGAATGTCTAATTCAGCCATAGCCGGAACTCACGATGTTACATCATCTTACTGGAATCCTGCTGGTTTGGTTAGAATGGAAGACGATTATCAGCTGGCCGCCATGCATGCCGAGATTTTTGCTGGAATTGCGGGTTACAATTACTTTGGATTAGGGGTGAAGTTAGATGACCAAAGTGCCATTTCAGTTTCTTTGATACGTTTTGGGGTAGATGATATTCCAAATACGGCACGATTAATCGACAATGAAGGGAATATAGACTTTAATAGGGTGACGTTTTTCTCTGCTGCTGATTATGCAGGGATTTTTAGTTATTCTAGAAAAACCAATATTGAAGGACTTTCCCTAGGTGGGAATGCAAAGATTATTCATCGTAGAGTGGGCGATTTTTCAAAAGCGTGGGGTTTTGGACTGGATGCTGGAGCTCAATATGTGAAGGATAAATGGACCTTCGCTGCAATGGGGCGCGACATAACAGGAACGTTTAACGCATGGACTACGGATTTAGATGAGGAAACGGAACAAACTTTTTTAGCTACCGGAAATGAGCTACCTGGAAGTAGCGTTGAAGTTACCGTTCCAGAACTAGCTTTAGGAGCAAACAGGGCATTTCAGTTAACTTCTAAGTTGGCGCTTGAAGCAGAACTAAACTTAGTGAATACCTTTGACGGTAAAAGAAATACTTTATTCCGTTCCAATTTTGTTTCAATGGATCCTAATTTAGGGATCGAAGCATCTTTAAATAACAAAATATTTCTTCGAGGCGGAATAGGTAATTTTCAAGTGACGACTGACATTAGTGGAAATAGACTAACAACCGTGCAACCTAACTTTGGGTTAGGAGTGAAATTTTCGTACTTCACCATTGATTATGCATTTACCAATTTAGGGGAAGTGTCGGTTGCCCAAAGTTCTAACATATTTTCTTTAAGGATTGATATAAATAAAGGCCAGTGAAAAAACTAATACTTTTTTTTACTTTACTTTTTACATTACCCACTTTTTCTCAGCCATTTGGGAATGATTGGATTGAATACACTCAGGACTATTACAAAATACCAATTGCAGAAAATGGTGTTTATAGAATTTCTTTTCAAACTCTTTTAGCAGCAGGAGTGCCTGTTGCCACTATTGATCCTAATAATTATCAACTCTTTGTAAAAGGGGAGGAAATTCCATTGTACATCGAAGGGGAGTCTGATGGAGTTTTTGATGTAGCAGACTACATTGAATTTTATGGTCAAAAGAATGATGGTTGGTTAGATACTGCTTTATACGAGGGAAGGTTAAATCAGCCAAACCCTTACTTCAGCCTAATTAACGATACGCTAAACTATTTTTTGACATGGAATACATCTGGAAATAACGCAAGGTTTCAAGAAGAAAATGCAATTGACTTTGGTAATTATTTAAAGGCCCCGTATATTCTTAATGAAATTTTACAAGTTTATAACTCGAATTATTACGACGGTAAAATTTTAAGCAGCCAAGCTACAAATCCCGAATACACAAGTGCAGAAGGTTGGATGGATAGTCCATTAACGTTAGGTAATGTTAAATTTAAAACGATTTCAACTCCGAATAGGTATATAGGTGGACCATTTGTTGATTTTGAGATTCAGGTTGTGGGAGCATCTGATTGGCAAGCTATTTCAAATGGCGATCATCACTTACGAATTACCTTTGGCAGTCAAGCAGTGGATGAAATATTTGAGGGGTATCAGTTGAGAAAGATCAATAGAAGTTTTTCGCCTACAGAACTAAGTGCGACGAATAATCTTATTCGATTTGAAAGTGTAGATGATTTAAATGTTGGTGTTGACAGAACAGCATTGGCGTATATGAAAATTCGCTATCCTCATTCGTTGAGCTTGTCTAATGCTAATTATTATGAATTCTATCTGGAAGATGCCAATTTGCAAACAGCTCAATATTTGGAGTTAATTTCTTTTAATGGAGGTCCAAACCCCATTTTGTATGATTTGACGAATCATAAAAAGATTAGAGTGGTTGAGACTTTGAGTAACCATAAGATGATTGTGCCCAATGGAGGAGGGCTTAAAAAGTGTGTACTACTAAACGAAAGCGAAGTAAAAGCAATTCGTAAAATAACTCCAGTTGAAGGAACGGGAACTTTTACAAACCATGCTGTAAATATTTCAGATTCTGCTTTTCTAATTATTTCTCACACAGACTTGTTGGTAGGAGCAAGTAATTATGCTAATTATCGTCAATCCCAGGGCACGTATTCTGTTCTAGTAGATGTTGAAACGTTTTACGATCAATTTGCTTACGGAATCAATAAGCATCCGATGGCGATTAGAAATTTCATGAATCAAGCACTTACCGCTTGGACTCATCCACCAACTCATTTGTTTTTAGTAGGGAAGTCTGTAAGTGTAAAAGAACATCGTTTGTCATATTTACCCAGTCCAGCTGGAACCGAAGCGAAATTAGCCTATGAACGAAACTTAGTCCCCTCTTTTGGAAATCCTGCTGCTGATAATCTTTTGATATCAGGTTTGAGAGGAACGAACCTTGAAACTCCTATTCCAATTGGTCGCTTAAGTGCAAATAACGATTTGGAGATTAGAGTTTACCTTGATAAAGTGATTGAATACGAAACTGCACCTACTCAAAAGTGGATGAAACGAGCATTACATTTTGCCGGAGGTAAGTCTGTTTTAGAAACTGCGAGACATGAGGCTTATTTAAATGGTTACGCTCAAGATTTTGAGTCTGGAGAAATAGGAGGCAAGGCCTTATTGTTTAGGAAAAATTCAGCTTCTCCTTATCAAACTACTTTGGCGGACTCTGTTAGAGAGTTGATTAACAATGGTGTTGCAATGATGACCTTTTTTGGTCATTCATCTTCAACCGGAGGGTTTGATATTAGTATTGATTCCCCGAGTCAACTTCGAAATAAAGGGAGGTATCCTGTTTTGTTAGGCAACTCTTGTTTTGCCGGTAACTACCATCAATCAGGTATAAGAAGCACAAGCGAAGAGTACGTGATTCAAAAGGATGCCGGGGTTATTGGCTTCATAGCGAATGGAAATTTGGGTGTAGGACTATATTTAAATGAGTTTTCATCTGCATTTTATGAGAATTTAGCAGTTGGCAATTATGGAGAAAGTCTAGCTGAAAGTATGCGTCAGGCAGTGATAGCTGTACAAAGCGCAAATACACAAGAGTTGTTGAAAAACGTATGTATTGAAATGAGTCTGCAAGGAGATCCTTCTATTAAACTGAACCTTTCAGAAGATCCCGATTTTGTAGTAGCAAATGGCCAGGTAGAAGTTTCACCTAAAGATATTACAGCTGATTTGACGGAGTTTAAAATTCAAATTCGAATCGATAACATTGGAAGGAATACAACCGATTCAGTTTTGATTCAGTTAAATCGGAAATTTCCAAACTCTTCAAAAAATGATTCCACTGTCACACAGCTAATTACGCCAATAGCTTTTGAACATTATGTTGAATTTATTTTCCCGATTGACTTACTGAATGATGTTGGAGTGAATGAGTTTAGCTTTTCTATTGATCCACTTTCTCAAATTAGGGAATTAGACGAAACCAATAATAGCGTCAACTTTTCAGTTCAGATTCGGTCCGGTGAAATTATTCCAATTTACCCCTACAATTACTCTATCGTAGGAACGCAGAACCAAAGTTTAAGTGCATCAACTGCATTTACTTTTGAAGCGGAAAAGACATATGTATTTGAATTAGATACCGAGTTCTCTTTTAACTCAGGCAATAAGGAGACAACTGCCGTTACAAGTAAAGGAGGTTTGCTGAAATGGACACCAATTAGCTTGCAAAATATGCAAGACAGTGCAATTTATTATTGGAGGGTAAGCAAGCAGCCGGAAGCAGGTCAAAATTTAAACTGGAGAACTTCTTCATTTCAATACTTATTTGGAGAAACGGGGTTTTCTCAAGATGATTTTGATCAGTTTAACGAGAATAGTAAGCAGTTTTTACTGCAAAACAATGTTCTGAATCAATTTAGTTTTACAACGAAGGCCGCAGAGGTTTCTATTCAAACGTATGGAAGTCCAAGTGCTAGTCAATACAATGATGTTCGTTATGCAGTCGATAACGATATCCGTGAAAAACAATCTTGTTTTCCAAGACCAGCATTTATGATAGCAGTTTTAGACTCAGTAAGCTTAGAGTCATGGAAAACTCCATTTGTAAATCAGAACGTGCAGAATAATTTTGGTCAATCAAACGGCGATCGCTGGTGCACACCAAATAGATTGAGGGCAGAACAAGTTTTTAATTTTGCAGCAAACGACTCTTCCGTTTTGGATACAATGAAGTATTTTATTGAGAACGAAATTCCTAACGGCAATTATGTGATTATTTATAATTGGTTAGGAATAGATTTTGACTTTATTAATAACTACGATTCGACTATTTTAAATGCATTTAAGGATTTAGGAGTTACAGTATTTAACGGTATACAAAACAATAGTGGTTTTGCGGTAGTTCTCAAAAAGGGTGATTTTTCTTCTGTAGTTGAAAATGTATCTGCTGTTCCATCAGCTAAAGTTGAAGTTCGAACTTCCATTTCAACAAATTCTGATGTTGGTGAAATGACTTCAGTTGAACTTGGACCATCGTCAAATTTTAATCGATTAAGTTATCGTTTTAAGAGTTTGGAAATTAATTCAAAAGATAGTGTTGAGGTGTTAATCATCGGGGTAGATAGTTTAAATGTGGAGGAAGTCCTTTTTCGATCTTCCGAAATGAGATTAGATACCAACTCGGCTGCGCTGGTAAATGAGAATAAACACCAGTTCTTAAAATTACAGATGAACGTAACTGATACGTTAAATCAAACTCCTCCGCAATTGCAACGTTGGCAAGTCAGTTTTGACGAATTACCCGATGCTGCTTTAAACCCTTCTGGGTATTTGACAGTAAATAAGGACAGTTTAGAGCAAGGAGAGTTATTTGTGATAGAAGTTGCAGTAGACAATCCCACCAAAGTGGATATGGATAGTCTTTTAATTGACCTTAGATTAGAAACAAGCTCTGGTAGTATTTTTCCAATTTATGCAGTAACAACAGCGCCGTTATTAGCAGACTCAAATGTAATAGTCAGGTTCGAAATCAATACGGAAAACCTTTCAGGGGGCAATACCTTGTTAATTGAAGTAAATCCAAATCAGGTTCAACCTGAGAAGTTTACATTTAACAACTTTGGTCAATATAATTTTTATGTTTTCTCTGATCGAATTAACCCATTACTGGATGTAACGTTCGATGGAAGGCATATTATCAATCGAGAAATTGTTTCTTCTAAGCCAATTATTTCAATTGATTTGAAAGATAATAATCAGTTTATTGCACTAGATGATACAAGTTCATTTGAGTTGTATTTGAGAAAACCGAACGGGCAGGAGGAATTGGTGAATTTTAGTTCCAACTCTGATTACAATGTAGAATTTATTCCTGCTAATCTTCCTCAAAATCAGGCGAGGGTTGTTTTTAAGCCACAATTAATTGAAGATGGGATTTATCGTTTAAGGGTAAGAGCGAAAGATAAGTCAGGAAATGAGTCTGGCAATCAAGATTATCAAGTAGAATTTGAAGTAATCAACAAGTCTAGTGTAACGAATATACTTAACTATCCAAACCCGTTTTCTACATCAACAAGGTTTGTTTTTACGTTAACCGGAAGTGAAGTTCCACAAGAAGTACAAATCCAGATTATGACGATTACCGGAAAGGTGATACGAGAAATTGATGAAATGGAATTAGGTCCCTTGAGAATTGGCAATAACATAACAGAATTTGCTTGGGATGGGAAAGATGAATTTGGCGATCAATTGGCGAATGGAGTTTATTTATATCGCGTAAAAATGAAGCTAAATGGCAGTAATGTCGACCGAAGAGAATCTGCTGTGGATAAGTCGTTTGTCAGAAATTTTGGTAAGATGTATTTGTTGAGGTAATACTATTTTGCATTCATAAACGTTCTTGGTAAAAATCTACCAAATGAAAAAAATAATGTTAGGTGCCTTTGTGTTTGCCTCGATTGCAGTTGTTAATGCTCAAGAAATAAGTAATTCATTTCAGATAAAAGCTGCAAGCGTGCAAGTAGGCGTTCTCTCAGGAAGCTCTACCATTAGTAATATCTCTGACTTTCAAAAATTAGCTCCAACCTCTGACTTCCAAGAGTCGGATGTTAGAGGGTTTAGAAGGAATAGCAACTTTTTTGGAAGTTCCGGTCCTGCTTTTAGTATGAATTTAATTTTAGCCAAGCCAGCCGATGAGAGTCGAGCAAGACTCAATACAGAGTTTCGGTTTGGTATTAGTTTTCAGCAAGCTGATGTTTTTAATTTGAGCTACGATAGAACTGATAATTTTAGGGTGGATACGCTACTATCTTCAAGAACTGGCGACCAAATCTTTGTTGACTCTGTTTATTCTCAAGATTATTACTTGAGTTACACTCAAAATCAGGTTATGGTTGATGCAGATGTTACAATAAGCACAAATCCAAATAAGCGGTTCAAGTTTTATGGAGGTGTAGGATTATCTATAGGTTTAAGTGTCGCTCCTTACACAACAATATCGTACAATACTTCAAGTAGTTTGGAACAAAGCGAAACACAGTTCAATACTTTTGACAGCGAATCTGAATTTGATGACACTTTTGAGAATTTTAGGAATGAGGCCGGTTTCTTTGGCAGAGTTTACTTGCCTTTAGGGATTGATTTTAGAATTGGGAAAACTTCAGAAACGGCTAAGAAATACCATATGTTTCTGGAGTCTAGAACAAGTCTTATGTTTCAAAGCGTGCCGGAATTAAGCTTAATAACAAATACAGGGAATGTAACAGCTTTAGGGTTACGGTATGATTTTTAACAAAGCAAGAGAACATAAAAAAGGCGACTTCAATATATTGAAGCCGCCTTTTTTTATTCAATTTTCAAAGGTTACTGTTTGATCACCTTTCTAATGATTTGTTCTTTTTCATTACTGATTTTTAGGAAATAAAGCCCACTTGAGATTTCTTTTGTTGGTAAAATGTAACCGTTGTTTCCTTTTAAAAACTCCAGGTCAATTCTTTTACCAGCGACATCTAACAGTCGAATGTCCAATTCTTGATTCATTTCTGTTCGAATGTAAAGTTGGTCTTGAATTGGGTTCGGGAATAGTTTCAATTGAGAATTTAAATTGTAGTTTTCTTCTACACCCACTATCATCGTTTGACCAGTAATAGGAACTGAGAAGTTTGTCAAAGGGAAGGCTAAGTTAGTAGTGAATGTTAAGTTTTCACTAATCGTAGTTGAATTGTTCGACTGTGCTATAATTGAAATTTCCAAAGCATCACCTGGGTTTAAACTAGTATTAACTCCTGACCCTGCCACAAAGGATAATAAAGTAGTATTTGTTAAACCAAAATTACTGAAGTTAATAACTGTATTCCCTCTGTTTACTACAACGTAGTCAAATGTATCTTGCGTTTGAGCAAAGAAAGTTCCAAAATTAATTGAACTTTGTACGATGTCCAATCCAGGTTGTGAGGGGGCTACAGAGTTTGCAACAAAATTGGTAATTCTCTTCTCCAGCTGCGGGTAATCGACAAATGGGTTTCTATTTCCTTGAACCAATTGAACATCATTGTTTCTTCGCACTTCTGCAGTTGTTACCGAGAAATTGTTGTGCCAAGTTCTCAAAATATTTTGCTGGACCGAAAAATGGTTCGAATAATCTTGATATCGAATAACAAAGTACATCATGGCTCTCGCAGTAGCTCCTTTTTGAGCATTTCTGGGTTCAAAAGTAGTGCTGTTGTAAAATGAGCCTCCGCCCAAGGTTACAGGAGTGCCGTTTGTTACCGTTCCAAAAGGCATACTGCCTCGCTGACCATTTGAGGCGTTAGTCGTTGGGAATAAGTGATGAATATCGCTTCTCATAGGAAGGTTAGAACTAAAAAAACTTTGAGGGAAGGTATGTTCTGTATTGAATTGTGGGTTTGTATTTTGAGCATCGCTTCTGCTCGTGTAACTCGTTTTGTTGAACCCGGTATAAACACATTCTAAGGTATTTACGGTGGCACTTTGTCCGTTTAGCCTTTTGTTGTCTATGGTCATAAACATGGCATCCCGAGCTGCATTATAACTAAGGGTTGTATGTCCTCTAGCTAATTTTCGTTTTAAGATATCTTTTAAATTTTGTTCACTTACATTTTCAGTAGAATCATAATAAGCTAATGGAAATCTACCTTGGGCCATTAGCGTAATGGCTTCGTGGCCGCTATTCGCATTGTGCTGCACTACCATGGTAGTATTGTGCAATACGTTCTGTTTAGGGGTGAAGTAAATCCAAACACTTTGCGTTCCATTGGCAGGAATGGTAAATGTACTTTGTGATGCAGAAAATGGAACCTCCCCGAAAATAGAATAAAATTTAATATTGGTTACGTTAAGAGGAACGACACTGCTATTTCTTAACGTTACAAGTGAGCTGTCGGTTGAGCCGACCATTGCCACTCCAAAATTAATTGAAGAACTATCTGATGAGATGATTTGACTCGTTGCTAAAAGTGGCAACAAAAGGGCAAATAATAAAAGTCTTTTCATATGTTAATTTTCTAGCTACAAAGGTAAATATTAATAGCTTTGTTCTAAGACGTAAAAACTATGAGTAATATTAAATTACTGTTATATTCCATTGCTAGTGGAGTAGTAATGGCACTCTCTTGGCCTGCAATTGGTGAACTAACAACTGTTATTCTTCTTGCCTTTACACCACTTTTATTCGTGGAATATGAAATTAGTAAACGAGAAGGAAAAACGGGATTTGCCATTTTTTGTTATGCTTATTTGAGCTTCTTTATTTTTAACTTGGTTACCACGTATTGGATTTACCATGCATCTCTTTGGGGAGCGTGCATGGCAGTAATTTGTAATTCACTATTTATGGCCATTGTTTTTTGGCTGTTTCACATCACAAAAAAGAAAGTTGGCAAAAAGGAAGGTTACATTTCCTTTGTACTCTATTGGTTAGCTTTTGAATACTTACACCTGAACTGGGAACTATCTTGGACGTGGCTCACATTAGGTAATGTTTTTGCTGCTACGCCTGAAAATGTTCAATGGTACGAATACACCGGAGTTTTAGGTGGCAGTTTGCTGGTTTTAGTATCCAATTTACTTTTCTTTAACGTGACTTTAAAAAGTAAAAAAGCGTCAGAAGCATTTAATTGGAAGGGGTTAGTTCTGTTTCTATTATTACCTATAACATTGAAGGTGGTTTCCGTTTTTGGTTTTACTACTGAGTCGAAAGGCGAAGAAGTTGAGGTAGTTATTGTTCAACCAAACATTGACCCGTACAACGAGAAATTTACCACAGCTCCATCCGATCAAATTGAGAAGATGATTGATTTGGCTAAAACCAA
Source organism: Vicingaceae bacterium (assembly GCA_047627915.1). GTDB lineage: Bacteria > Bacteroidota > Bacteroidia > Flavobacteriales_E > Vicingaceae > NORP294. The sequence continues at coordinate 11,615 of JBLHTZ010000038.1, read as the reverse complement.
ATTGACACCTACAACAGACTACTTAATACTGCCCGAGACAGCAATTCCAACAGCTCACTGGGAACATGAATTTGAAGTTTTACTTGTTACAGATGAATTAAAGAAATTAAGGATAATAAGTCCGAAATTGAAAAGTATTATTGGTTCCTCTGCTTCTGTATTGTATACGCCTGGAATGGAATTGAAACCAACGGCAAATGAATTCAAAGATGGGAGTGGGTATTACGATAATTACAATGCCGCCTTTCAGTTAGATGAATATGATGGTGTGCAAGTACACTATAAGTCAAAACTGGTATTGGGTGTGGAGAAGCTACCTTTCATTCGGTCAATTCCACTGATGAAAAAACTTTCGATAAACCTTGGCGGTACTTCAGGGGGGTTGGGGTATTCAGAACATCCTGAGGTTTTTAAAGCGCCCATCGCTAGCTCTGTTATAGCTCCAATCATTTGTTATGAATCCATTTATGGGGAATATGTTACGGAGTATTCTCGCAAAGGAGCAAATTTATTTGCCATTATTACCAACGATGGTTGGTGGGACGATACTCCAGGTTATAAACAGCATTTGGCTTATGCTAGTTTAAGGGCAATAGAGAATAGGAAATGGATTGTGCGTTCCGCGAATACAGGAATTTCTGCTGTAATTAATGACAGAGGAGATATTCTTGAAAAGACAACTTGGTGGGAACCAGCAGCAATTAATGCGAAGGTTAGGCTAAATAATACCATAACCTTCTATGCTCAATACGGGGATTATATTGGTAGAATTGCAAGTTTGTTGGCAGTTTTAATGATTGCTTTAACGGTTGTAAGAACATTAAATAAAACAGGCAATAGACTTAAGAGATGATATAAACTATCGGTAAAAATGATGCATGGAGTAGAATTCGATATTGAAGTTTCAATGCTATGATTAAAGAAGTTAGTTTAAGTAAATTTGCAGCCCAATTTTAGAAAAGAATTATGGAAAAGTACGATGTAGTAATAATAGGTTCAGGACCTGGAGGATATGTAGGTGCAATTCGATGTGCTCAACTAGGTTTGAAAACGGCACTTATTGAAAAATACAATAGCCTAGGAGGAACTTGTTTAAATGTAGGATGTATTCCATCAAAGGCTTTGTTAGACTCTTCTGAGCACTATCAACAGGCGAAACACGACTTTACAGAGCATGGGATTGACTTGAAAGACTTAAAAGTAAATTTTAAGCAGATGATTGCTAGAAAAAGAGGAGTGGTTGAGCAAACGGTAGGAGGAATCGACTTCTTAATGAAGAAGAACAAAATCGACGTTTACCACGGAATGGGTTCTTTTGAATCTAAAACGGTAATTGCAATTGACGATTCTGCTGGGGAAGAAGCAAAGAAAATTGAAGCAAAAAATGTAGTTATCGCAACGGGTTCAAAACCTGGATCTTTACCTTTTATTAAGCTAGATAAGGAAAGAGTTATAACTTCAACCGAGGCGCTAGAGTTGAAAGAAGTTCCTAAAAAGATGACCGTTATTGGCGGTGGCGTAATTGGGCTCGAATTAGGGTCTGTTTATGCTAGATTAGGCACGGAAGTAACGGTAGTTGAATATATGGATCGAATAATACCTACCATGGATTCAACAATGAGTAAGGAGCTAATGAAATCCTTAAAGAAATTAGGGATGAATTTTTTACTGAGTCACAAGGTGAAAGAAGTTACTAGGAAAGGGAAGTTAGTAACCATCAAAGCAGACGATAAAAAAGGAGCAGAAGTAGTACTAGATGCTGATTACTGTTTGGTTTCTGTTGGGCGAGTTCCATATACAGATAAACTTGGCTTAGACAAGGCTGGTGTAAAAATGGACGATAGAGGTAGAGTAGAAGTGAATGGTCACTTACAAACCAACATTCCTAATATTTATGCAATTGGTGATGTAGTGAAAGGAGCTATGTTGGCGCATAAAGCTGAAGAAGAAGGAACATATGTTGCTGAATTCATCAATGGTGAAAAGCCACACATTGATTATAATTTGATTCCAGGAGTTGTTTATACATGGCCTGAAGTTGCTTCTGTAGGGAAGACAGAAGAAGAATTAAAAGAGGCAAAAACTGAATATAAAACTGGTTCATTTCCATTTAAAGCTAGTGGCAGAGCAAGAGCCTCAATGGATCTTGACGGTTTAGTAAAAGTATTGGCCGATAAAGAAACAGACGAAATCTTGGGAGTTCACATTTGTGGGCCTAGAGCGGCAGATATGATTATGGAAGCAGTAGTAGCTATGGAATTTAGAGCTACGGCAGAAGATATTTCTCGAATTTCTCATGCTCATCCTACTTTTAGTGAGTCCACAAGAGAAGCCATGTTAGCGGCAACAGGAAATAGAGCAATTCATATTTAACTATTCGCTTTATCCGATAAGGCGAATAGGATAATTATAAAATAGAACAAAACAGCAAGAAGGATGTCTTCTTGCTGTTTTTAGTTAACTTCAATCTATGTCAAAAACAGGTGTTTTATTAATCAATTTAGGTACTCCAGACGATGCAAAATGGGGCGCTGTAAGAACTTATTTGTCAGAATTTTTAAACGACCCAAGAGTAATCGATATTCCTTGGTTGTTACGAAAAATATTGGTGAATGGAATTATTGTTCCTTTTAGATCTTTTAGTTCTACAAAAATTTACAAAGAGTTGTGGACTGAGCGAGGTTCTCCTTTAATCTATCATGGAGAAAGTGTAGCTGATAAGTTACAGTCTCAGTTAGGCGAAGATTTTGGAGTGCACTTGGCCATGCGATACCAAAATCCAAGTATGGATAAAGTGATGGGAGAGATGAGGTTGAAGAATTACAAGAAAATTATTATCATCCCATTGTTTCCACATTATGCTTCAGCAAGTTCAGGCTCTGCAATGGAAAAAGCCTTCAAAATTTTGAGCAAGTGGTGGGTGATCCCTGAAATTTCAATGGTTAGCCAATTCTGGGACAATGAAGGGTTTATTAATTCCTTTGTTGCAAGAGCAAAACAGTATAATATAGATGACTACGATCATGTGTTGTTTAGCTATCATGGTTTACCTGAAAGACATGTAGATAAAGTATATGACGATGGAGTTCCTTGTGCGGATCATAATTGTGAGAATGAAGTAACCGAAGACAACAAGTATTGCTATAAAGCAACTTGTTATGGAACAACTAGATTACTCGTTGAAAAACTAGGGATTCCTGAAGACAAGTATACAGTTGCTTTTCAGTCGAGGTTAGACAAAAAATGGCTTCGACCGTTTTCAGATGATTTTATAAAAGAAAGAGCAGAAAAAGGGGATAAAAAAATACTGGCTTTTTCACCTGCGTTTGTAGCGGATTGTTTAGAAACAACTGTGGAGATTGGGATTGAGTATCAAGAAATTTTTGAAGAACATGGAGGAGAGAAAGTGCAATTGGTTGAAAGTTTAAACGATCATCCTTTGTGGATTGATACACTGAAAAAGATGGTCCGAGATAGAGTTTAAGGTATATCTCTAAATGAATTTTATCGGTGATAGGGGTTAGGTTCTATCACCGTTTTTTGTTTTGTAAAAACGCAGGACGCACACAAGTCGCAGCTATTTTGAAAATTCACCGAAAGTGTTATCTTTAGAACTAAATTGATAACATTATGTCGAAAAAGAAAAATAAATCGAATGTATTGGTAATTATTGCGGTCTTTCTAATCGTCTTAGGAGGCCTAATGGTTTACAATAGTTATGTTTCAGGGAACAAAGGTTTAATTGCTAGCGCTATTTCTTCTATAGTTATTGGGGTCGCACTTATTTATATGTCCCAAAAGGCGATTAAAGGAAAAAGGAGGTAAATTAATTCAATACTTCGCCTTCAGGTCGTTCGTGTTTCCAGCGTTTGTGGCTCCAAAGCCAATACTCTGGTTGCTCTTGAATGACCTTTTCCAGCATTTGAGTATGGGTCTTTGAAATAAACCCTAACTCTTCTTGGTTTGGTTGCTCTGTAATTACGTCATATTGCAACTCGTAATAACCCCTCTTAACTTTATAAATATTGGTAAAAATGACTACAGCGTTAAACTCTTTTGCAAACTTTTCTGTTCCAAATTGCACTCCGGTTTCTTGGTTTAAAAATTTCATCCAATAAGCCCGTTGGCTTCTTCTTGGCGACTGATCGGCCCCAAATATTATAGCGTATAGATCTGAATTGATATCGTTTAATTTGTCTTTAATTTCTGTTATGGACAACATTCCTAAGCCGTACTTTGAACGACTTTTAGTAATCTTTTCGTTGATGAATTGATTCTTTAATGGCGTATAAAGTGCTAGTGTTTTATGATCTGTGGTTGCACCTATTGTAATGGCAAATAACTCCCAATTCCCATAATGTCCTCCAACTAAAACTACTTGTCTTTTCTGTTTAAAATACTGATTAACCACCTCGATATTCCGGTCTTTCATTCGCAATTTTGCCTCTTCCAATGAGATGCTAAAAGCTTTCAGACTTTCCACCACTAAATCACATAAATGGCTGTAAAACTTCGCTTCTAGAGCTAAAATTTCCTTTTCGGATTTATCTGTAAAAGAGTTGGTCAAGTTTTGCCTTACCACCTTTGTGCGGTAACCGATCATCCTATAAAGTACTAAGTATAGAAAGTCTGAAATTAGATAGAGCGTCCAGAATGGTAGTTTTGATACCGGTAGGATAACCAAGTAGAATAATAGTTTTGAACCCATTAGTTAACGTTTTGGATGATGTATTTTCGATTCATAAAAGTCAGTTCATCTCCTTCTTTTTTTTCCGTCATTAACTTTCCTAAAGGAGAGTTCAACGACAGTCCCATCAAATTTTGTTCTTCTAAGTTGAGTTTTCCGAAAGCGATTCCAAAGAAAAATAATCCATGATTGGTTCGCACTAAGCTGCCATTTTGAACGGAGATTACTGTTTTTAGAGGTATGTTTTTTAGAGCGTTAATTTGTTTTTTAAGGTACGCGATTCGCTCTTCAATTCTGCCAACTTCTTGGTTCATCATCTCTCTCGAAGTCTCAAACTTATCTCCTGCGCTACTTTTTGTTTCCTTCCCAATTTCTTCATTGACAGAATGTAATTCATTTACATAATCAGTGAGTTGAGCTTCCAAATGCAGCTGAATGAATGAAATGATTTTTGTTTTATCCATGAAGGAACAAATGTATCCATCAATTTTAAATTTATCGTTTCTTCTCATCTTACTAAAACATACATTTGTGTAGTGAGACAAATTGCCCAAATAAAGCGTTCTGAATATCCTCAATTTACTGATGTATTGGTGCATTGGGCAAGTGAATTTGATATGGCTTCAGTTCTGAATAGTAATTACTATTCTGACACTTATGGGATGTACACTTTGTTAGCAGGAATTGGAAGTAAAAGAAGTATTCGAAATAAAGGGTTACAGGAGGTGAGAGAATTTTATAACTCTAGAAAATCTTGGCTTTTTGGACATTTAGGTTACGACTTGAAAAACCAATTTGAGCAATTGAGTTCTCGTCATCAGTCAAATTTCGATTTTGGGGATTTGAGTTTTTTTGAACCTGAAATACTAGTGATTCAGAAAAGAGGAGAAGAGGAAGTTTATTTTTATGGCGACAATGAATCAGCAGTATCTGAATTTTTGAAAGACCTCAATACATTTCAGCCCAGAACTACAGTCTTACCTAAGTTGCAAGCTAGAATGGAGCGGCAGGAATACTTGGAGGCGATAAATCAGTTGAAATTTGAAATTCAGGTTGGTAATATTTATGAAATAAACTATTGTCAAGAGTTTTATAAAGAGCAGGTTGAAATTGATTCGGCAGCAGCTTATTGCATGTTGAATGCTAAATCGACTATGCCATATTCAGCTTTTTATAAATTAGAAAGCGATGCTTTGATTTGCGCTTCTCCTGAACGGTTTGTGGTGAAAAGAGGACGCCAGTTGTATTCTCAACCCATTAAAGGAACTATTAAAAGAGGTGTTTCTGAGCAAGAAGATGAAGTTTTGAAACAACAGTTAAAATCAGATTTAAAAGAGCAAACGGAAAATGTAATGATTGTCGATTTGGTTCGTAATGATTTATCGAGAACTGCAGTGCGAGGAACTGTTAAGGTAGAAGAGTTATTTGGGGTGTATCCATTTCCTCAGGTGCATCAATTGATTTCAACTGTTCGTTCAACGATTGACCAACAGTATGATATATTTGACGTCATTGAAACGTGCTTTCCCATGGGCAGTATGACAGGTGCGCCGAAAATTTCTGCAATGCAATTGGCCGATTTACATGAAAAATCGAGAAGAGAATTGTATTCTGGTAGTGTGGGATACATTACTCCCGACGGAGATGCGGATTTTAATGTGGTGATTAGGAGTTTGATGTATTCTGAAAGGAACAAGTATTTGTCCTTAACAGTTGGGGGAGCAATAACCAATCTAGCAAACGCGGAACAGGAATATGAAGAGTGTTTATTAAAGGCAAAAGCAATTTTTGAATTAGGAGAAAAATAGATGTTTAAAACGTTTAAAAAAGAGTTTAAGAACTGTAACATTCGCTTTGATCAAAAAATTTTGATTGCAGTGAGCGGGGGGGTCGACTCCATGGTCTTATGGGACTTAATGGAAAAGTCAAATTACCTATACGGTGTGGCGCATGTTAATTTTTCTTTAAGGGGAGAAGAGAGTGACGCGGACGAGGAATTAGTGCGGCGGATTGCAGCAGAACGAAAAACTCCTTTCTATGCGATAAAAGTGGATGCCGTTCAATTCTCAAAGGAAAATGGTGTGTCGATTCAGATGGCGGCTAGGATTTTGAGGTATGATTTTTTTAAGAAATTGTCGGAAAAGCAAGAATATAACACTTTGGCAACAGCGCACCACTTGGAAGATGATATTGAAACTTTTTTGTTGAATCTTAATAGAGGGACAGGAATAAAGGGGTTGGCAGGAATTCGCTCAACGACGGAAAAGTTTAGGCCACTGTTAGGCTTTACAAAATCAGAAATTAGGGAGTATGCTGCTGAAAATTCAGTTGAATTCCGGGAAGATAAGTCAAACGAATCGACACAATATGATCGGAATTGGTTTCGCCATGAAATTATAGAACCTTGGAAAAAAAGGAACCCAAGTTTACTAAAGACTATGCGGCAAAACTTACACCATCTAAAGGAGACTTATGATATTCTTGATGAATTTGTGAACCAGCAATCAACAGTTTTACAGAAAGAACTAGAAAAAGGTTACATTAATTTTTCAACGATTGATCGATTAGATCGGAAGCAATTTTATCTTTATTATGTTTTGGCGCCACTTGGATTTACTTCTGTGCAAGTGAATAATTTGTTGGTGTGTATTAGAAAGAAACAAGTAGGAAAGGTGTTTCTGGGGAAAGATTCTAACATTTTTGTCGACCGCGAAAGGGTGGAAATTATTCGAGGAATAAAGGATGAAGAACCATTTGTTTATTTAATTGAAACGAATACATCAATGATATCAGAACCTATTCGAGTTGAGTTGCATCGCCTATTAAAAGAAGAGTATAAGCCAGCAATAAAAAATAAAAAGGAAGAGGTTGTTGATCGGAGTAAATTGATGTTCCCCTTAAAAATTAGGAAATGGGCTGCCGGCGATAGAATGCAACCTCTAGGAATGACTGGAAAGAAGAAAGTCAGTGATATTTTAATTGATTTAAAAATTTCTAGAGCACAAAAAGAAGAAACCTATGTTTTGCTTTCTGAAGATAAGGTAGTTTGGCTCATAGGGCATCGTTTAGATGATAGATATAAAGTAACTGAGGATTCAGCTAAATTGTTGAAGATTAAACATATTATTTAAGCCGTTCAGCCTTAATAATTCAAATTAAACACAAAGGTTCTTTAAGTGTGGCATGCCAACACGAATAAATATAACATTTATCTTAAATTCGCACGTACACAATAAAAAAGTAAACATGCGTACACTCTTTCTGAGCATTTTGTTGTTCTTTTCGGCAATCATTTCTAACGCTCAAATATTCAATCCCGTAGGTTGGAAAACAGAAGTGAAGCAGTTAGAAAACGGAACGTTTGAATTGCAAATGACAGCTGCTATCGAAGAAGGGTGGCACTTGTATTCTCAATCATTACCAAGTGATGATGGTCCAATAGCGACTGAGTTTACCTTTAAGGAGTCTTCAGATTTTGAGAGAATAGGTAAAGTAAAAGAGCCAAAAGCAAAAACGGAATTCGATCCAAATTTTGATATGGATTTGAATTACTTCGAGAAGGAAGTAACTTTTAATCAAACCATAAAATCGCTAAACACTAAAGGTTATAAAGTTACTGCAGAGGTTTACTTTATGGTATGTGATGCTGAAAAGTGTTTGCCACCTGAATATGTTGATTTCGAATTTAGTATTCCTGCAAGTAATGATGCAGCTGAGTCTTCTGAAGAGGGAGAGACAACTGGAGGGGTACTAGAAAATAGTGATTCAGAGCAATTAATTGGAAATTCAGACGATGTTTCAGATGATTATTTAAATGCAACTAAATGGGAGTATACTTCTACTAAGAGTGATAGGGGGAGTTATGATTTTCACTTCAAAGGGACGATAGGTGAAGGCTGGCACTTGTACTCTCAAAAGCAGAGTTCAGAAGAGGAGCAAGTAATGGCTACCAAGTTTTACTTGAATAAAGCTATGGATCCTGACACGGAAACGAAAGAATCCGGCGAGTTGATTTCAAAATTTGACCCTACTGTATACTTAGATCTAAATTATTACGAAAATAAAGTTGAATTCGTTCGAACCGTTAAAGGTATAACAGGAGATAAATACTCTATTGAATACGAATTCATTGTTTGTAATTCTTCCATGTGCTTCCCACCGGAATTAATTGAAGTTGAATTTGACTTGAATACCGGAAGGGGAATAAATGCATTGGAAAAAACTGATTTAGAAGCAAATCTAGATGTGGAGTCGATTATTCCATATTTGCCAAATGTAGATTTAGATAATCCAAAAGGTACTTGCGTGGAGAGTGAGGAGGATACTCAAGATGTGAGCAACGTTTGGGTGGTGTTCTTTATGGGCTTTATTGGCGGCTTAATTGCACTGCTAACTCCTTGTGTATTTCCAATGATTCCATTAACCGTTAGCTTTTTTACCAAAGGAGATGGTGGTGGAAAAGGCTTGGGGAAAGCTGTTTTATATGGCTTTTTTATCTTTTTAATCTACGCCATTTTAAGTATTCCATTTCACTTTAATGCCGATCCGGCAGTATTGAGTGAAATCGCAACAAGTGTAGTGTTAAACATTATTTTCTTTATTGTATTTGTGGTGTTTGCCATTTCGTTTTTTGGGTATTTTGAAATTACCTTACCGGCGTCGTTAACCAACAAAGCCGATTCAGCCTCGCAAGTTGGTGGAACCTTAGGGATTTTCTTCATGGCTTTAACGTTAGCCTTAGTTTCTTTCTCTTGTACAGGGCCAATTTTAGGAACTGTTTTAGGTTCGGCATTGAAAAATGGACCTTGGCCAATTACGGCAGCCATGAGTGGTTTTGGGATTGCGTTAGGACTTCCCTTTGCAGTTTTTGCAGCCTTTCCAAGCATGATGAACAAGCTACCAAAGTCTGGTGGTTGGTTAAACGCGGTAAAAGTAGTTTTAGGTTTTATTGAGTTGGCATTGGCATTGAAGTTCTTCTCGAATGCAGATTTAGTAGAGCAGTGGGAATTAGTTCACAGAGAAACGTTCTTCTTGATTTGGACGATTATTTTTGCAGGTTTAACACTATACCTATTTGGATTAATTAAGTTTCCTCATGATTCTCCAATTGCAAAATTATCGCCTTTTAGAAAAGCGTTCGGAATTGTGGTTTTGATTTTTACCATTTACATTGCGCCTGGTGTAATGAAAACTCCGCCTTGGAATCATAATCTTTTAAGCGGTTTCCCTCCTCCAACTTTTTATTCATGGTACGAGAAGGAAACGTTCCATGCTCCATTTGACGATTTTGAAGAAGCGATGTCAGAAGCGAAGAGAGTAAATAAGCCGCTTTTGATTGACTTTACAGGATGGGCTTGTGTGAACTGCCGAAAAATGGAAGAATCTGTTTGGACAGTGGAAAGCATCAAAGAGAAGTTAGAAAATGACTTTGTCTTAGTTTCTCTTTACGTAGATGATAAGGTGAAACTACCAGAAGAGCAACAAGGTGTTTTTGAATACATGGCTGGCAATGAATTGAAGAAAAAGAAGATCAAGACCATTGGTAATAAATGGGCAACCTTCCAAACTCAAGTGTTTAACAACAACTCTCAACCCTATTATGTAATGCTTAGCCCTGACGGCTACTTGTTAGGAAACCCTGTAGGTTATACTCCAAGTATTGAAGAATATTCTGACTTCTTAGATTGCGGAATAGAGGCTGCGAAATAGAAAAGTAAAATATAATAAAGTAAAAAAGCCACACTGAGAAGTGTGTCTTTTTTGTTTTAAAGGATTCGCTAAGAGCTATATTAGCGCTGACTTTCAGTTCGCATACATTGGTGACAAAAAAGATTGTCTCCAATGTTATACGATTCCGCTAAAAGTGCGGAAAGGAGTGGCGTATTGTGAGTAAAATAATATGGCTATGACATAAAAAAAAGGCGATTCAAGTATTCACTCAAATCGCCTTCCTTTAAGTACTCGTTCTATTAGCTTTCCATTAAATCAAAACGATCAAGGGTCATTACTTTTACCCAAGCGGCAACAAAGTCTTTTACGAACTTTTCTTTGGCATCGTTACTGGCGTATACTTCAGCAACAGCTCTTAATTCTGAGTTAGAACCAAATATTAAGTCTGCTCTAGTAGCTGTCCATTTAATTTTATCTGAGCTTCGATCTTTTCCAACAAACTCCATTTTTTTGTCAGAAGTCGCTTCCCAATAAGTGCTCATGTCTAATAAATTGACAAAAAAGTCATTGGTTAAAGCACCACTGTTGTTGGTAAATACTCCATGCTTAGAGTTGTCGTAATTTGTATTCAACATTCTCATGCCTCCCAATAAAACGGTCATTTCTGGAGCAGTTAAGCTAAGTAGTTGAGCTTTGTCAATTAATAGCTCTTCTGTAGTTAAGGTATAGTCTGTTTTCTGATAGTTTCTAAAACCATCTGCCATTGGCTCCAATAAATTAACGCTCTCAACATCTGTTTGCTCTTGTGTTGCATCCATTCTTCCTGGAGTAAAAGCCACTTCTGTTGGGTAGCCTGCTTTTTTTGCTGCTTCTTCAACCGCAGCAGAGCCGCCTAATACAATTAAATCAGCCATAGAAACTTTTTTGTTTCCGCTTTTTGCGTTAAATGTTGCTTGAATTTCTTCATACTTTGCTAACACTTTTTTCAACTGCGCAGGCTTATTACTTTCCCAATTTACTTGAGGCTCCAATCTTATTCTAGCCCCATTTGCCCCACCACGTCGATCAGAGTTTCTATAACTTGATGCAGAAGCCCATGCCGTTTCGATTAACTCCCTTTGAGTTAATCCGGAGTTTAAAATATCACCTTTTAGATTGGCAATATCGCTAGCCGAAATTAATTCGTGATCCACTGCAGGAATAGGGTCTTGCCAAATGTATTCTTCTTTAGGAATTTCAGGTCCAATGTATGTTGAAC
>JBLHTZ010000037.1:0-22314 GCA_047627915.1 Vicingaceae bacterium | reverse complement strand
ACTTTTAAAGTGCTGAAGAAATAAATTACAAATTAACTTTTTCGACAACAATAACAATTTATCTATTTTAATTACAAACAGATAGCCTATTTAGTTAAGATTAAAGTCGGAATTAGATTATAGCGGTAAAAAGTTCATTTTCCCGTTTAATGAACTTCAGAAAGGAGCGATAGTTTTTAAAATTGTCAATTTCTGTTAAAAAGTGTTTCAAAAGCAAAACGTTTAGAAAAGAAAAAGTATGGGTAAAATAATAGCAATAGCCAACCAAAAAGGTGGTGTAGGAAAAACGACCACTTCCATTAATTTGGCAGCAGCTCTGGGTGTTTTAGAAAGAAAAGTATTGTTAGTCGATGCTGATCCACAAGCAAACTCCACTTCAGGTGTTGGCATTGATCCTAAAAGTGTTAAAACGAGTATTTACGAATGCATCGTAAATGAAATTAATCCAAAGGATATCATTATTAAAACCAATTCGCCTAACCTGGATTTACTTCCTGCACACATTGACCTAGTGGGAGCTGAGATTGAAATCATCAACCTTCCAAATCGGGAGCAAATGATGCGCAAATCGTTGAGCACAGTCAAAGACGACTATGATTTCATCATTATCGACTGTTCTCCTTCGTTAGGGCTTATCACATTAAACTCTTTAACTGCCGCAGATTCGGTAATTATTCCTGTTCAATGCGAGTATTTCGCATTAGAAGGTTTGGGTAAACTTTTGAATACCATTAAGATTGTTCAATCTAGATTAAACCCTGATTTAAGTATTGAAGGGCTATTGCTAACCATGTACGACATTCGCCTAAGGCTTTCAAACCAAGTGGTTGAAGAGGTTAAAACACATTTCCAGCAAATGGTTTTCGACACCATTATTCAACGTAACACAAAGTTAGGTGAGGCGCCAAGTCATGGGGAAACAATTATTATGCACGATGCAAGTTGTAAAGGGGCAATTAATTACTTGAACCTAGCGAGAGAGATATTGCAAAAGAATGAGATGACTCAATTGAAAGAATCAGAAAAAGTAATTAACGTTTAGTTATGACAAAAAGGCCGGCATTAGGGAGAGGGTTAAGCGCACTCTTGGAAAACGATAAAACAGATGTAACTGATTCAAATGACAACAATCAGTTGCCAAAAACAGTTGGATCAATTGCAGAAATAGAGATTTCTAAAATCGAAGCAAATCCTTTTCAACCAAGAACCAAATTTGAAGAAGAGGCATTGCAAGAACTTTCTCAATCCATAAAGGAATTGGGTATTATTCAGCCTATTACTGTTCGGAAATTGGGATACGATAAGTACCAATTGATTTCTGGAGAACGAAGGTTTAGAGCATCTCAACTTGCAGGTTTGACACAAATTCCTGCTTATGTAAGAATTGCGAACGATCAAAACATGCTAGAAATGGCTCTGGTTGAAAACATTCAGCGAGCTGAATTAGATGCGATTGAAGTTGCTATCTCTTATCAGCGTTTAATTGAAGAATGTAAGTTGACGCAAGAAGAAATGAGCCAAAGAGTAGGTAAAAAGCGCTCTACCATTTCCAACTACTTAAGATTGTTAAAATTACCTGCAGAAATTCAAAATGGAATTCGGAGCAATCAGTTGAGTATGGGACACGCGAGAGCATTAGTAAACATCGAAAATGCTGAAAGTCAACTGGAACTTTACCGTCAAATTTTAGAAGAAACGCTTTCGGTCCGAAAAACAGAAGAGTTAGCGAAGGGGAAAAAGGAAAATTCACCATCCGCGGCAAAGGCAAAAGCGCCACTTTCCGTTGTAGACAAAAGAATTAGAACCAACTTAGTGGATTATTTCAGCGTTCCTGTTAAGTTTCAGCGTAAAGACGAAGAAAAGGGAAGCATCACCATTCCTTTTGAGAGTGAAGAAGAGCTCGCTAGGATTCTGAAAAAAATGAAACTTAAATAAGTAAATGAAAAAGCAGTTTGCTTTCATTTTTCTTTTCGTTGTAGGGTTGGGTTGTTTTGCTCAAAAGTCTGATACTTTAATCAAAAAGTCCGACACGCTGCACCTGGATAGTCTGCCTTATCATTCACCGAAAAAAGCAACTTTACTTTCTTTGGCAGTGCCCGGTTTAGGCCAAGCTTACAATAAAAAGTATTGGAAAATTCCTTTGGTTTATGCCATTATTGGAACACCTCTTTTCTTTGCCCTAGAAGAAGCGAAGCTTTACAATGAGTTTAAAGATGCATACGTTGCTGAGCAATTAGGAAATACTCATAAATATACTGACGTGTACAATGCAACACAACTGAATGCCCTGCTTGAAGGGCACCGGCAGAATAGAGATTTATTTGTTGTATTGACGGTTGCAGCCTACGCTATGAATATTTTAGACGCTGCTGTAGATGCCCATTTGTACAACTTTGACGTTAGCGACGACTTATCAGCCTCACTAAAACCTAGTTTTCAGTTTGATCGAATAAACAGCACGATAATTCCTTCCGTGACGCTTTCCTTAAAATTTGGTAAAAAGAGCCAACAAAACGCCTTTTAAACCGAACATGTATTTTACAACTAACTTCTATCCTCTAATTTTACTTTTAACTCCATGAAAATTGCCCTACTCGGTTACGGAAAAATGGGAAAAGCCATTGAAATCATTGCTGTTGAGCGAGGTCATGAAATTGTGTTGAAAATTAACGCGGACAATATAAAAGACCTAACCATCGAAAACTTAAAAGTTGCAGATGTAGCAATCGAATTTTCAACACCTGAACACGTCATTTCAAATATTTCGACTTCGTTGAAAGCAGGAACTCCAATTGTAGTGGGAACAACGGGATGGTATGATCGTCAAGATGATGTTTATACACAAGTGAAGGAATTAGATGGCACTTTTTTAGCTGCCTCGAACTTTAGCGTTGGAGTCAACATATTTTTTGAAATAAACAGGAGGTTAGCTGAATTGATGGCAAATCAAAACAGTTACTCTTCTACAATTAAAGAGATCCACCACACCGAAAAACTAGATAGTCCTAGTGGAACAGCCATTACTTTGGCAGATGAAATCATTCTTCAGAATACGACCTACTCGTCCTGGAAGAACAGCCCAAGTGAGAAAAAAGACGCGCTCGAGATCATCTCCATTAGAGAACCTCAAGTCCCCGGAACACATGAAGTAACCTACGATTCCGACATTGATCAAATTAGCATTAAACATGAAGCAAAAAACCGCAAAGGTTTTGCCTTAGGTGCAGTGTTAGCAGCAGAATTTATTCAACCCAAAAAAGGCATTTTTAACATGCAAGATGTATTAAAAAACTAAACCATGACAACAGCACTCATTATTATACTTTTCTACTTTATTGCTTCCCATTTTGGATTATACCTGCTTTTCAAAAAAGCTGGCGAAGAAGGCTGGAAGGCTTTAGTTCCATTTTATAGCACCTATGTTGCCATTAAAATGATTCACAAGCCTCTTTGGTGGATGGCGATCTATTACATCCCATTCTTAGGTTTTATTGTGTGGGTTGGAATTATTGTAGAGCTTTTAAAACAATTTAAAATTCTAAGCTTTTGGGAACATACATTGGCTGTAGTATTTACTCCTTTTTATTTAGCTTATGTGGGTATAAACGATAAGTTCACCTTTGCAGGATACGAATTTGTGCAAACTTATAAAAAGACAAAAATTCGAGAATGGGCAGATGCTATTGCTTTTGCGGTGATTGCTGCGACTTTAATTCGAGCGATTTACATTGAAGCATTTACAATTCCGACCTCTTCTATGGAAAAATCGCTGTTGGTAGGTGATTTCTTATTTGTCAGTAAAATAAGCTATGGTTCTAGAATACCAAACACTCCTATTTTCTTTCCCTTTGCTCATCACACTTTGCCTGGAACTGAGAATGTAAAATCGTACTCTGAATTGATTCAATTACCTTATAAGCGATTATTTAAGTTTCAAGATGTAAAACGAAATGAAGCAGTCGTATTTAACTTTCCTGCAGGAGATACGGTAGCTGCAGAGCAGCAAGCGAGAACGTACTACGCCCTACTGCGAGAATATGATGCAATTTTTGGAAAAGAGAACGGCAGAAAATACTTTATGAATGGTTTACCTGAGAACTATCAAAGGAATTTCATTGACCGTTATTTTCAACCCAACCGAGACTTAAATGATGACATGACGCCTGCTAGGGCTCAAAAAATTGTTACAGAAGGTTTTGAAGTTGTAGCCCGACCGGTGGACAAAAGAGAGAACTACATTAAACGCTGTGTAGCGCTGCCGGGTGATCAATTGGAAATTGTTGACGGTAAATTATTCATTAACGAAAAAGAAGCCTATCAGTCAGAAGGGCTTCAAACCAATTATACGGTAACCTGCAAAGCACAAGTCAATCCACAGTTACCCCCTATTCGATATGAAAAATTGATCGACAATGAAATCACCGACTTTAGTTGGTCACCTGATATGGGAAGTTCCATTGAACTGCATTTAACCAAAGAATCGCTAGCGTTTATTCGTTCTTTGACCAGTGTTGTCAGTGTGGTGCGAATCATTAAGGAGAAAGGTGCATACCAAAACTCGAGCTTAAAAAGCTATCCCATCTTTCCAAATACAGCTGAAACGGATTGGACAGAAGATAACTTTGGACCAATTTCTATTCCGTACAAAGGAGAAATTTTACAATTAACGACTGCCAACCTACCGATTTATGAGCGTTTGATCGATATCTACGAAAACAATGAATTAAAAGTAGAAAACGGACAAATATTCATTAACGGCGAATTCACAACAAGTTATGAAGTAAAAATGGATTACTATTGGATGATGGGTGACAACAGACACAATTCTCAAGACAGTCGATTCTGGGGTTTTGTACCTGAAGACCATATTGTTGGAAAAGCAGTATTCATCTGGATGTCTCTTGATCCTAATAAATCTTCTTTGTTTAGCAAAATTCGTTGGGACCGTGTTTTCAACTTAGTGCACAGGGACGATGAAGCATATGGCGACCGAAAAGAAATGGCAAAGTAAATGAACATTTCTTGCGGTGTAACCTTACTTTTGCAATAGCAAATAGCATTATGGCAGAAATAGTAACTCCTTACAAAGAAAAAGACAGTTCTAAGAAAGAACAAGTAGCTGAAATGTTCGATAACATTTCACATCGATACGACTTTTTGAATCACTTCTTATCACTGGGAATAGATAAGCTTTGGCGAAAGAAGGCCGTTAAGATTCTAAGCGCCATTCAACCAAAAGTAATTTTAGATGTTGCCACAGGTACAGGTGATTTTGCCATTGAAAGTCTTTCGCTTAAACCAACCCAAGTTGTTGGAATTGACATTAGTCAAGGAATGATAGACAAGGGCATTATAAAAATAAAAAAGAACGGTCAAGAGGATATTATCGAGTTAAAGTATGGTGATTCTGAAGACATCCCTTTTGAAGACAACTATTTTGATGCCATCACGGTTGCGTTTGGTGTTCGAAATTTTGAGAATTTAGAAAAAGGACTTTCTGAAATGAAACGTGTCTTAAAAACCGGCGGAATGGCTGTTGTTTTGGAGTTTTCAAAACCAAAAGCCTTTCCCATAAAGCAGATTTACAATTTCTACTTTCACAAGGTTTTACCTGGAATAGGTAAATTGGTGTCTAAAGATGCATCCGCGTATACTTATTTGCCCGAATCAGTAGAAGCATTTCCTGAAGGTAAAGAGTTTGAAGAAATTTTAAAGAAGGTTGGCTTCGAATACAAAAGTACGCATCCCCTCTTTTTTGGTGTTTCATCTATTTATGTCGTTCAAAAATAAAACAGACGATAATACGTTTGGCAGTTCATGAAGTATTGTATTAGTCTTCTTCTTGTTTTTTATAGTTTGTTGTCCATGGCTCAAAAGCCCAAGGTAAAGAACTTGCAAAAATTTGATCAAAAGATAATACACTTTGGTTTTGCATTGGGCATTAACAGTGGAGGCTTTGCATTACAACGAAATGCATACAATCTGGCAACAGATAGTTTACAAAGCTTAAATGTTGTGAATCAAAGTGGGTTTAACTTAGGAATTGTAAGTGACCTGCATTTAACTCCCTGGCTCAACCTGCGATTTTTACCTACCCTTGTTTTTGGGCAACGAAACATGGAGTTTAACTTCATCAACTTTCAAGGTGAGCGATACACTGAGTTTAGACAAATTGAATCTACCTACTTGGACTTTCCACTGTTACTAAAATATCGTTCTGCCAGAGTAAACAACTTTGCCGCTTACCTTATTGGTGGCGGTAAATACTCTTTAGATTTAGCTTCCAATGAACGAGTGGATAATGCAGACATTGCAGAGTCGATCATTAAATTAAAACGCAGCACCTATTCCGCCGAAGTGGGAATTGGAACCGATTTTTTCCTACCCTACTTTAAGTTAGGCCTAGAGCTTAAAATGTCGTATAGTTTAGAAAATGCGTTAATCCGAGACAATACAGAACTCTCTAATCCAATCGAAGAAATTCGCCCTAAAATGTTCTTTTTTACCATTTTATTTGAAGGCTAAGATGTTCTCTATAAGAATTACAAGCATAGCCTTATTCCTTCTTGTTTTTAGTGGGTGCAAAACAAGTAACCATGTTGCTAAAGCAACATATGATGCAGCCAATGTGGTGGAAAACCAACTCACGTATTTAGCACTAGGCGACTCATACACAATTGGCGAAATGGTAGAACAATCGCGTACCTTTCCTTTTCAATTAGCCAATACCATTAGAATAAAAACAGACTTTGAAGTTCCACCACCAAGGGTAATTGCAAAAACTGGATGGCGAACAGACGAACTACTCGACTCCATTGCAGTAGTGAAAGAAAAATATGACCTAGTTTCAGTCTTAATTGGCGTAAATAACCAATATCAAGGAAAAGACATCAATCAATTTACAAAAGAGTTTAGACTTCTGTTAGAGAAAGCGATTAGCTTTTCCAGGAACGGTAAAAAAGGTGTTTTCGTATACAGTATTCCAGATTACAGTGTCATGCCCTTTATGCGAGGCAAAGACATTAAAAAAGTACAGGCGGAATTAAAAAATTACAATAGTATATGCTCGGCCGTTGCCCAACAATTTGGGGTGAGTTTTTACAACATTACTCCTATTTCCCAAAAAGCGAAATACGACAGTTCGTTGATTGCTGACGACAAACTTCACCCTAGTGGTGCCATGTATAAAATTTGGGTGAGTGAAACAATTGATCAAATCATTTCCAATCAGTTACGCTAGAATTTACCACTACCTCTTGACTTTTTAAGCTTAAATGCTTAGTTTCGCAAACAATATGAAGCACAGTTCAACCATTTCGTTTTATACCCTTGGGTGTAAGCTTAACTTTTCTGAAACCTCAGGTATAGCAAGGCTTTTTGAAGAAAATGGATATGCTCGAGTGGACTTTAAGGAAGGTGCCGACATCGTTGTGATTAATACCTGCTCGGTGACGGAACAAGCCGATAAAAAATGTCGCCAAATTGTAAAGCAAGCTCGAAACCTTTCTGCAGACTCTTTTATTGCTGTTATTGGTTGCTATGCGCAACTGAAGCCCAATGAAATAGCTGCCATTGAAGGCGTAAATATTGTGTTAGGCGCCCAAGAAAAGTTTAACTTGTTACAACACGTGCAAGAATGGGAAACCGAACACTACGAGAATAAGGTCGTTGCCTCAGAAATTAAGTACGTGAAGGATTTTATTCCTTCCTATTCTTTAGGAGACAGAACTAGGTCCTTTTTAAAAGTACAAGACGGCTGCGATTATTTCTGCTCATTCTGCACTATTCCTTTGGCAAGAGGAAGAAGCAGAAGCAATACAGTGGCAGAAACCATAAAAACAGCTAAAGAGCTGGAAGCTACTCAAGTAAAAGAAGTTGTTTTGACTGGAGTGAACATTGGTGATTTTGGAAAAGGAACGGATGAAAGCTTTTATGACTTGGTGCAAGAGCTCGACGAATTAGAAGGTATTGAACGATTTAGAATCTCTTCCATTGAACCTAACCTACTTTCAAATAAAATTATTGATTTTGTGGCCCAATCAAAGCGATTTGCGCCACACTTTCACATTCCGTTGCAATCTGGTTCCAATGAGATTTTAAGAGCAATGAGAAGGCGCTATCACCGAGAGCTATATGCGGACCGAGTAGCACGGATTAAAGGGAGCATGCCAAATGCTTGTATTGGTGTTGATGTAATTGTAGGTTACCCTGGAGAAACAGAAGAGCTGTTTCAGGAAACTGTTGAATTTTTGAAAAACCTCGATGTTGCCTACCTGCATGTGTTTTCTTACTCTGAACGAAACAATACCGTTGCGGTAAAAAGAACAGATACGATACCGATGGAAATAAGAAGAAAGCGAAGTAAATTTTTACAGCAGCTTTCAGAAAAGAAGAAAAGATTCTTCTACGAAACACAATTAAACAAGGAATTTACTGTACTTTTCGAAGCACAGGAACAAAACGGTGAAATGTATGGTTTCACTGAAAATTACTTAAAGATAAAATCTGCTTACAACCCTGAATGGATCAACGAACTTAAAACCGTTGTACCAACGCATGTAAATGCTGACGGTACTGTGCATGCAGAAATATTAGTTGATAAATTAGCGCCGATGATGGCGTAAAAAACACGAAAATTATGGGAAGACCTTCCACAAAACCAAAAAAATTAAAAGACGGATTTTACCTTGAGGTAAAAAACCAAGGTGCAAAATCTGGAATAAAGATTAGAAGAGATACACTTGAGGAAATGATGGTGGCAAAGAAAAACTTTGAACGAACCAAAGAGGTTAAAGTCTTAGGGGAAGTTATTGACGACACCTTTGTAAATGACAAAAAGAAGAAAAGAAAAAAGAAAGCAGACAGTTGATTTCTTATAAAAAGCCTCGCAATGCGAGGCTTTTTTGTTTTTACTTGCGCCTATTCTCTAATTTCCTCTTGTAACCCATTTATTCTCGCTAAACCGATTCCATTCTACCTTTGAAACATCTACCGCTGGGTCGTACAACGCTTTTGCCGGTCTTCCGTTTAAGTAAACGTTACTTATGGCATATATTCCGTCGTAATGCCCTTCCCCTTTTTCATTCAACTCCTTTTTCAAGTGTTGAATGAAATACCAAAACATATCTGGTCGAGTAGCAATGGCTCGTTGCTGTTTAGGCGTGAGGTATTCGTCTAAATTTACATAGTATGTTTCATTCGCTCGTTTTACTTTCACGTCTACTATTCCGCCTTTGGAGCGCAGCATCATGCGCCACGACAAACGATGGCCTTCTTCAGTCCAAGTGACATTACCATCAAAATAATGATGCCGCAACGGCAATATTACCATAAGTACCATAAAACCTGAAAAGACCACGGTTTTTACTCCTTGAAACCGAGCTTTCACAAACGGTTGCCCAAATGCAAAGGGTGCCTTCTTCTTAAAAAAGAGCTTTCGAATGACTTCAGGTTCAAAGTAAAACAACCCAAAAGCTATTCCCATAAATGGAAAAACCCCCACTTGAAAAACAGCGGAATTAAAACCATGAAAAATTAAGGAAGAGAAAAAAGCAAATTTCCGCGTACGTTTCCATAGCAAAGCAGGACCAATCAATAAATCAAACACAATTCCGCCCCACGCGACAACGTATTGAAACCAGGATTGCACCAGCAACGGACCAATAATCGGATAGTCTGCCTTTTGGGTAAACCAAATCTTTATGGGTACGGCATGGATCCAATCAGGGTACATTTTTGCAACTGCCGAATAAAAGTAAACAATGAGTACAGTGCCCTTAAAAATCCACAAATGCCATTGATAACAATAGTCTCGTTGCAGTTTAAAGGTGTTCCGAACATCAATAGAGTGGGACCGATTTGCTGGAAGCATACAAAAAATACAGGTTAGCAATACCATTAAGTAATAGTGATTGTTGTAGTGTGTCTTTTGCATAAAATAAACACCACTCCACATAACAGCGTAACCAATAGCGGCCATTCGATACTTAAACCCCAACATTACCATTACTCCAAAAACTCCCATGAAGAAGAAGTAATAAATCATTCCTTCTCCGGGAAGCGGATACAGAAAATCAAAATCCAAAAATGGGAAATTCATTTTGGGCTCGATAAAAGCCCTTCTCACCCAACCTGTAATGATTGCCCCCCAAGCTTCACAAGTAATTAGAAAGCCGAAGAGGATCCGAAACAAAACCAACTGACTGTTATCAACAGGTTGAAATAGAAAGTTCCGAAGACGTTTCATTTAGAAGAAGGTCGAGTTACTCTTACCCAATTTTCTTAAAATAGGACTACAGCGGTAACGCTCTTCGTGGTATTCGTCAAATAATTCATCCATTACCGAAACACAATAAGGCAAGCCTTTTTCATCCGCCCAAGCCAATAAACCTTTCGGATAATTTACCCCGTTCATCATAGCTAAATCGATGTCTTGAGCACTTGCAATGTTCACGTGTAAGGTATCTGCTGCTTCATTAATAAGCATTGCTACAATTCTACTTACAATGTATTCTCCTAGTACTTCATCTTTATTCGGTTCAGGAGTTGAAGCTCCTTCTGCGTAGTTGTAAAAACCTCTCCCCGACTTTCGACCTAAGTAACCTGCTTCAGAAAGTCGTTTTTGCGTAAAAGAAGGCTTGTACCTTCCATCGTAATAGAATGCTTTAAATACGGTTTCAGTTACAACGTAATTGACATCATGACCAATAAAATCCATCAATTGAAAAGGTCCCATTCTAAAACCACCCAACTCTCTCATAGCCCAGTCAATGGTAGCCACATCAGCGGTTCCTTCTTCGTACATCTTGATCGCTTCACTGTAAAATGGTCGAGCCACCTTATTGACAATAAATCCCGGAGTATCTTTCACCTTAACAGTTACTTTCTTCCAAGAGTCAATGGTTGTTTTTGTTTTTTCTAATATCTCATTTGAAGTTTGAACGGCAGGAATAATCTCCACCAGTTTCATTAGCGGTGCAGGATTGAAAAAGTGAACGCCAACAAATCGCTCTGGTTTTTGCAAGCAGGCTGCTAATGAAGTAATCGACAGCGAAGAGGTGTTAGACGCGATGATACATTCTGCAGAAACAATGGCTTCTAACAATTGAAATAGCTTATGTTTGATTTCTAGGTTTTCAACAATAGCCTCAATGACAAAATTGGAACTTTTCAGCTCTGTTAAGTCCGTTGAATAGGTGATTCGTTGTTGAATAGCGGCAGAAGAGGCTTCCGTTTGACGACCTTTTTCTACCAAACGCTCCATTACTTTCGCCAAGGTGGCTTTACTTTTTGCTAAAGCAGCTTCGTTCAAATCATACAATACTACCTCCCAATTTGATGTTGACGCGACTTGTGCAATTCCACTGCCCATGGTTCCACACCCTATTACTCCTACTTTCATATTCCTATCTTTTTATGCAACGCGAAGATAAGTTGAAAGCCTTCCCTTTTCAAGAATTTAGAGCAAAAAAATATTTATCAACTAATTAATTAGTTTTATAACTAAAAGTTTAGTTATATTTGTCCCATGCAAGAATTAACAAAAGCAGAAGAGCAAGTGATGCACGTTTTATGGAAAGTAAAAAAAGCATTCGTAAAGGAACTCCTCACTGAAATGGAAGAGCCAAAACCGGCCTACAATACTGTTTCTACCATTATTAGAATCTTAGAAAAGAAAGGATTTGTCGGTTTTACCGCTTATGGAAAAACGCATCAATACTACCCTTTAATCAGCAAAGAGGTGTACAAGACCGATCTTTCTAAAAGTCTTATCAGTAAATATTTCGAAGGGTCATTTGAAAATATGGTTTCCTTCTTCGCAAAGAAAGAAGAAATAGACCTGAATGAATTAGACGATATTATTAAAGCATTAAAAAAATAACTATGGAATTTACGATTCACTACTTTATTGAAGCAAACCTATATTTGGTATCGCTTTACTTTATTTACAAAGGGTTTATTCAACCTGCGAAAAACTATACTATTGCCCGACCTTTTTTGGTTTTTGGAATTCTATTTTCTCTAGGGCTGCCCTTCATCGCGCTTCAACCCATGAATGTAACTTACAGTGAGCTTAACCTTTCTGCGGTATTGGCAGAAGTAAGTGTTTCTGCTACTGAAACAACAACAAGTGCGATTTCATCTCTATTATTCTGGATGAAAGTTATCTACGTTCTCGGCGTCCTTGCTCTCTTGGGAGGATTTGTAATTCAACTTGTTCAAATATTAAAAGTTAAGACTAAAGCTACTAAAAAGGACAGTCATTTTGAATTAGAACAAAGTACAGCAGCGTATAGTTTTATGAATTGGATTTTCATTGGTTCAAACTACTCTTCCGAAGAAAAGACCGTCTTATTGCGGCACGAACAAGTGCACGTTACGAAAAAGCACAGTTTAGACATTTTACTTTGTCAGGCATTAAAAATTGCGTTTTGGATGAACCCATTGGCGTACAAATTCAAAACATTGTTCCAAGAAATCCATGAATACGAAGCAGATGAGTTAAGCTGGCAAGAACACGACAGTTATTTACATCTTTTAATCCAACAGAGTTTCAGTCATTTTCCCTCTCTTACAAATCAATTCAAATCATCTCACCTAAAACTAAGAATCATGAGACTAAAAAATCAATTTACAAAAAAGATTACTCCAGTAAAAGTTGGACTTACCGTGGCGCTTTTTACTGCTACGCTCTTCCTAAATCAAAACCTAAAAGCCGGTTCACCGCAAATCCTAACAGAACAGGTGGTTCAAACAGAAGTGGACAAAGTAGCTGAGTTTCCCGGAGGTCAAGAAGCGCTATTGACCTTTATTAACGGTCATCTTATTTACCCAAAAACAATGAAAGAACAAGGACTTAAAGGAAAGGTGTTTTTACAATTTAATGTTTTACCTGATGGAACACTTAGCAACTTTGAAGCGATTCGATCTCCTCATGAAGATTTCACCAACGCTGCAATTAAGGCCATGAAGCAGATGCCAAAATGGATTCCTGCAGAAAAAGATGGCGAAAAAGTTAAAATGCAATTGACGTTGCCCATCAACTTTGACATGCCGGAACCACCTAATTCGCCAAGTAAATAATTATTTCAAATTCGTTTAGTAGAAGCGTCCTTTCATTCGAAAGGGCGCTTTTTTGCTGGTGTTTCACTAATTGATTGTTAAGACAGAGCTACTAAAAATAATAAAATTACCAATCGCCGAAAGCTACAACACTATTGTTATCAATTAAATGAGAAATAAATTACCCTACTACAAACCTTTTCAATAAAACTTACGTCTTTAGTTTGGCAAATACAGATTAACCAATTTTATCGCAGGGAGCCCAACTTTATTCACCAATGAAGTTGGGCTTTCTTTTTTCTAAAAATGCGGCAACTCCTTCGCGATAATCCTTCGTTTCACTGGCCTCAATCTGTAAATCAGATTCTACTTGAAGTTGAGTTGTAAGGTCATTTGACAATGCCGAATTGAAAGCGAATTTTGTTAAAGCTAGACCTTTGGTTGGCATTTTTGCCATTCGCTCTGCCAAGGCTAGAACTTCTGCTGAGAAATCTTGCAATGGAAAAACCTTGTAAATCATTCCCATTCGCTCGGCTTCCTCTGCTCCAACTTTATCGCCCAACATTGCCAAAGCACTCGCTTTTTGAAAACCAATTAATCGTGGTAAAAAGAAGGTTCCTCCACTGTCAGGAATAAGCCCAATGCCTGAAAACGCTTGTATAAAGCTCACTTTTTCATGTGCTACCACAATGTCACACGCTAGCGCTATGTTGGCTCCAGCTCCTGCTGCAACACCGTTTACGGCCGCAATAATCGGCTTGGCTGTCGTTCTAATTTTTTGAATAATTGGACTGTAGTGTTCCTCTAAAATTTTTCGAAACCCAGGATTTTGCGCTTGATCGGTAACTTCCACTAAATCTTGCCCCGCACAAAACGCTTTGCCCTCACCCGTTAGCACAATGACGCGAACCTCCTTGTCCGCATTACAAGCATCTAATTTGGCTTGTAAATTCAATGCCATTTCACGATTAAAACTGTTAAACGACTTTGGGCGGTTCAGGGTAAGTGTTGCAATGCCGTTTTGCTTTTCAAGAAGTATTGATTCCATGCTTTTTGTTTGAAATTCGAAAGTAAGAAAAGGCAAAGAAAAACAACGCTGATTCGCATAAAAATACTTGGCGTTTTTTGATTTAAAAGTACCTTTACTTTGTGAGTGAACAAGATGATTTTTTTAAACAGCATTTAGCACAAACTACCCCTTTCGCTTTTGGAATTAAGGTAGACTATGCGAAAGGCAGTTACATTTACGATACCAAAGGAAAGGCTTATTTGGACTTAATCTCAGGTATTGCTGTCAGTGCCTTAGGACATGGGCACCCTAAAATTTTAGAAGCCATAAAAACCCAAAGCGAAAAGCACTTGCACGTCATGGTTTATGGTGAATTTGAGCAAAAAGCGCAGAATGACCTAGCAAAGGAATTGTTAAAAACCGTGCCGGACAGTATTAACTCGTTTTACTTTGTCAACTCTGGTACTGAAGCCATTGAAGCTGCCTTAAAACTAGCAAAAAGGGTGACCGGAAAAGGTGAAATTATTGCCTTTAAACGAGCATATCATGGAAGTACGCACGGAGCACTGAGCTTAAGCTCGAATGAACAAAAGAAAGCTCCATTTGAACCGTTATTGCCAAATGTTAAACACATCGAGCTAAATAATTTTGAGCACTTAAATGAAATTAGCGAAGATTCGGCTTGCGTTATTTTAGAAACCATACAAGGAGATGCGGGAGTTCGTTTTCCAACTAAAGAATACCTTCAAGCCCTTCGTAAAAAATGCAATGAAACATGCACTCTATTGATTTTTGATGAAATTCAATGCGGTATGGGCCGAACAGGTAAAATGTGGGCGTTTGAGCATTATGACGTGATTCCCGACATATTGGTTGCAGGCAAAGCTCTAGGTGGCGGAATGCCTATTGGTTGCCTTATGGCGGATCGAAAACTAATGTTACAATTTAGCGAAAAACCGATGTTGGGCCATATTACCACGTTCGGAGGGCACCCCTTGGTGTGCGCAACGGCAGCGGCTGGCTTAAAAGTCATTGAAGAGGAACAACTATTGAGAACATTGCCGGCTAAGGCTAAACTTTTTGAAGAACTGCTTCAACATAAAGAAATAAAAGAAGTTAGGCAGCTGGGACTGATGCTTGCAATTGAATTAGAGAATGAAGACAAAGTTCAACAGATTGTTTTGAAAGGCCTAGAACATGGCATTCTCCTTTTTTGGTTCCTTTCCACACCCAATGCCTTTCGATTAGCTCCTCCACTCAACATTTCTGAGAAAGAAATCAAAGAAGGATGT
This sequence comes from Vicingaceae bacterium, assembly GCA_047627915.1. Lineage (GTDB taxonomy): Bacteria > Bacteroidota > Bacteroidia > Flavobacteriales_E > Vicingaceae > NORP294. The sequence continues at coordinate 6,951 of JBLHTZ010000037.1, read as the reverse complement.
CAAGTAATTATAGACCTGTTAAATGAATTGTAAAGTTTAACGTAGAATCTCAACCCTTTTTAATAGTTTAGCTAAATAAAAAATAAATAAAATGAAAAAAATTTCAACCCTATTAGTCGCATTTTTAATTATCGCTAGCTTTTCAGTTCATGCTCAAGGAGAAAAACCAGAGAGCCCAACCAAAGAAACAAAAGGAAAAATTGGAGAAGTTGAAGTGGTCATTAAATACAGCAGCCCAGCGACTCGTGATCGAACGATTTATGGAGAGCTAGTGAAGTATGGAGCAATATGGAGAGCTGGAGCAAATGAGGCCACAACCATGAGTTTTAGCAATGCAGTTTCAATAAATGGAACCAAGCTACTTGCAGGTACGTATTCATTTTTTGTAATTCCTGATAAAGAAGGAAGTTGGGAGATTATCTTTAACAAAGAGGCCGAACAATGGGGTGCTTATAAATTAGACCGAAGCAAAGATGCGTTGGTGAGCGAATCAGAAACATCAAAAATTGAAAAGGTTGAAAACTTAACCTACGTAATCGAAGGTAATTTCATTTATTTAGATTGGGATACTACTAGACTGATCATCAATCTCAATTAATTTATTTTTCCAAAAACCTCTTTTCAAACTCTTAAACATTCGTAACAAATGCCTAGCACACTTAAAAACTTAAAAAACACTGAGTCCAACAACTTTTTCCTGTTAGCCGGACCTTGTGCTATTGAAGGTGAAGAAATGGCGTTTGAAATTGCTGAACGCATTTACGAGATTACCACAAGGCTAAAAGTTCCTTGGATTTTCAAAGGGTCTTACCGGAAAGCAAATCGTTCTAGACTTGACTCCTTTACAGGAATTGGAGACGAGAAAGCGCTAAAAATTTTACAAAAGGTGGGTCAAAAATTTGAAGTTCCTGTTGTTACGGATATTCACACCGCCGAAGAGGCCATGTTGGCTGCAAAATATGTTGACGTATTGCAAATACCGGCCTTCCTTTGCAGGCAAACCGATCTATTGGTAGCTGCCGCAAAAACCGGCAAACATATCAACATTAAAAAAGGCCAATTTCTTGCACCAGAATCCATGCAATTTGCTGTGAATAAGGTCAAAGAATCAGGTAATAATAATGTATGGTTAACCGATAGAGGAACCATGTTTGGCTATCAAGACATGGTGGTTGATTTTCGAGGTATTCCAACCATGAAGAAATACGCTCCAACCATTATGGACATCACCCACTCGCTTCAGCAGCCCAATCAAAGCTCAGGCGTAACAGGTGGACAACCTGAAATGATTGAAACCATTGGAAAAGCAGCTATTGCCTCAGGAGCAGACGGAATTTTCATTGAAACACACCACAATCCAGCTGTAGCAAAATCTGACGGAGCAAACATGTTGCATTTAGACCATTTAGAGGATCTATTAACCAAACTTATCCGAGTTAGAAAAGCGGTTATTTAACTTGCATTAAAAGCATTTAAAATTCAATATTCATGGCATTAACTCCTTCTAACCCTTTTCCTGTTGGAACAAAAGCCCCAAATTTCATACTTCCCGACACGGTTTCAGGTCAAACTCTTTCATTAAACGATGTGAAAGGAATCAATGGTACTGTGATACTATTTATTTGCAACCACTGCCCTTTTGTTATTCACATCAACAAAGAAATAGTTCGTTTAGCAAATGATTACGCCAATAAAGGGATTGGATTTATTGCTATAAGTAGCAACGATGTAGAAAGTTATCCTCAAGACGCACCCGACTTGATGAAAATCCATGCGGCAGAAAATAAATACCCCTTCCCTTACCTATATGACCAAAGCCAGCAGGTTGCCAAATCATACGATGCTGCCTGCACGCCTGACTTTTATGTATTCGATAACAATCTATCTTCCGTTTATCACGGTCAATTAGACGACTCCAGACCTGGAAATGATGTTGAAGCTAGCGGCTCGAGTATCAGGCAGTCATTGAATGCGCTTATACTTGAACATGCCCCCATTACCGAGCAAAAAAATAGTGTCGGCTGTGGAATTAAGTGGAAATAAACGTCCTGCACTAAAAAATAGTTACTGATTCCTAAAACATTTTTACTTGATAATAGTTTTTATTACTATTATTGATAGTTTTACTATTAACTTTGCGAATTGAAATAGCATGCATGGAAAGTTTAGTATCAAACATTCAGATTCAGGTTCAGGACAGTCTGTACGTAAAGGACCCGCAATCTAGTGATTTGGGTAAAAAAATAATAAAAGGCAGCATTGACTTAATTTGCGAATTAGGCTTTGAACAGTTTACATTTAAAAAGCTAGCTGCAAGAATTTCATCTACTGAAGCTTCGGTTTATCGCTATTTTGAGAGTAAAAACAAGGTGTTATTATACCTTTCAAATTGGTATTGGTTGTGGTTAGAATACCGTATGGTTTTTACCATAACGAATTTACCTTCTGCTAAAGATCAGTTACTAAAAGCGGTGCATTTACTAACCGAGCAAGTAAATGAAGACGGAAACTTTGAACACATCAACGAAATTAAATTACATCAAATTGTTCTTTCCGAGTCATTGAAATCATACTTATCAAAGGATGTCGACTCAAATAATGAAGGAGGTGCATTTGTTCCTTATAAAAATTTAGTAGAACGCATCACCCAAATTATTTTACAGATAAACCCTAATTTTAAATATCCACACATGCTTATTTCTACAGTAGTAGAAGGGGCACATTTACAACGGCACTTCGCAAATCACCTTCCTCGTCTTACAGATGTAGTAAAAGGTGAAGATGCAGTTACAGAATTCTATTCTCAAATCGTATTTAAAGCTATTCAATAATATGCCAACTGAAACTAAACTTACTCCGCTTGATCGTTTTTGGAAACTGCTAAAACCAGATCAACCTGAAATTAAAAACGTGTATACGTACGCCGTATTTAACGGCTTGATAAATCTATCTCTCCCGCTTGGTATACAAGCCATTATTAATTTAATACAAGGTGGTCGACTAAACACTTCATGGGTAATATTGGTGGCTCTTGTAACGCTTGGTGTTGCCATGACAGGTGTGCTGCAAATCTATCAATTACGAATCGTAGAGAATTTACAACAGAAAATTTTCACAAGAGCGGCATTTGAATTCGCTTACAGAGTACCTAGAATTAAAATGGAACAGTTATATAAAGAGTATGCTCCTGAATTAATGAACCGTTTTTTCGATATCATTACAGTTCAAAAAGGGCTGTCTAAAATTCTGATCGATTTCACAGCAGCAGGTTTACAAATCGTATTTGGACTGATCCTACTGTCGTTCTACCACCCTTTCTTTATACTTTTCAGTTTATTACTAATTGTTCTATTATACAGTATCTTTAAAATCACTGCAAAAAAAGGATTAGAAACGAGTTTAGAAGAATCAAAAAGTAAATATAAAACAGTTCACTGGTTGGAGGAATTAGCAAGAACAAATACCACTTTTAAGTTAACCGGTAAAACCAACCTTCCACTAAGCAGAACAAACAAAAACATTGACAACTATTTAACTTCTAGAGAAAGTCATTTCCAAATCTTAATGCGTCAGTTTTCTCTAATGGTCCTATTTAAAGTGTTGATGACCCTTGGTTTGTTAGCAATTGGGGGGATTTTGGTAATGGATCAATTAATGAATATTGGTCAATTTGTTGCCGCTGAGATTATTATTTTATTAATCATGAACTCAGTTGAAAAGCTAATCAGCAGCTTAGAAACGATTTACGATGTGTTAACAGGAATTGAAAAGGTAGGACAAGTAACTGACTTAGAATTAGAAAACAATACTGGGTTAGATTTAGAAGTTGAATGCCAATCTTCAGGAATGCAAGTTGATCTTATCAATCTTTCATTTAAGTACCCAGAAAATGAAAGGTTGACCTTAAAGCAATTAAACCTATCGATTCAAAGAGGGAGTCTTGTCGCTTTAGTTGGAAAAAATGGTTCAGGAAAAAGCACATTGATTAGGTTGCTCGCAGGTTTGTATGAACTTAAAAGTGGACAGATTCTCTACGATGAGATTAGTAAAGAAAGTTTCTCTGTTGAGTCTTTACGATCTGCAATTGGCGATTGCTTGTCTCAGGAAGAATTGTTTCAAGGAACAGTTTTTGAAAATGTAACTATGGGAAAAGAGATTTCCATTGGCACAGTGAAAGAGATTTGCAGGAAAGTACATTTAACAGACTTTATCAACAACTTAGCAAAAGGTTACGACACTGAATTAGACCCTCAAGGTAGTGGTTTGGCAGAAAGTACCGTTCAGAAACTACTTGTAGCTAGAGCAATACTTAATGCTCCAAAATTATTATTAGTGGAAGATAATTTGGATGCCATAGACGATAAAGAGAAACAAGACATTATTGATTTTTTACGCAATAAGGCAAACAAATGGACGGTAATTGCAGCCACCAAGAATGAATATCTCATTCAAAAATCAGATCAGGTAATTGAACTTGAGCACGGAAGCATCATTTACGACGGCACACCAGAAAATTACAAACGCAACTAGACATGTTAAATATAAGTAAGACAGATATTGGCGCAGCTTTTGAGAATACAAACTTCTCAGCTTTGAAGCACGTCAATTCTATGACATCAGGAAAAGTCTTTCTGCGACTTTTAATGGTAGTTTTTGGAATAATATTCATCTTCATGTTACTTCCTTGGACTCAGAATGTTCGAGCTGAAGGATATGTAACGACTTTAAAACCTAACCAACGACCACAGGCTATTCAATCCATCATTGGTGGAAGAATAGAAAAGTGGTTTGTACAAGAAGGTGATTACGTTTCAAAAGGAGACACTATTCTATTCATCTCAGAAGTGAAGGACGATTATTTTGACCCTAACCTATTGGAAAGAACTGGAGAGCAAGTAAAAGCAAAAGAGTTTGCCGTAAAATCCTACATGGAAAAAATAAAGGCCTTGGATAACCGAGTTGATGCACTGAGCCAAACGGGAGTCCTAAAATTAGAGCAAACTAAGAATAAATTAAAACAAGCGGAATTAAAAATTCTGAGTGACAGTATAGATTATAAAGCCGCTGCAATTAATTTCAAAATTGCTGAAGATCAATATGCTCGAATGCAACAATTGCACGAGGCGGGCCTAAAGTCATTAACTGATTTAGAAAACCGCAGAAACAAAATGCAAGAGGCACAATCTAAAATGATTTCTTCAGAAAACAAACTTTTGACTACTCGTAATGAACTAATTAATGCAAAAGTAGAATTAACATCTATTCAGGCTCAATATAGAGATGATATTGCAAAAGCAGAATCGGAAAAGTATACTGCGATGTCTAGCATGTACGATGCTGAAGCAACAGTAACAAAGCTTCAAAACCAATACTCTAACTACAGTTTTAGATCTAACTTGTACTACATTACATCGCCTCAAAATGGTTACATCACCAAAGCACTGCAAGTTGGACTTGGAGAAACAATTAAAGAGGGAGCTTCTATTGTTAGTATAATGCCTGCAGACTATTCGTTGGCAGTTGCCCTATATGTTAAACCTATTGATTTGCCTTTAATGGAAATTGGTCAAGAAGTTCGTATCCAATTTGACGGATGGCCTGCTATTGTTTTCTCGGGATGGCCAAATACCTCTTACGGAACATACGGCGGAAAAGTATTCGCAATTGACAACTTTATCAGTGATAACGGCAAGTTTAGAGTATTGGTACAACCTGATACAACAGAACACAGATGGCCATCTGCCTTAAGAGTTGGCGGAGGAACGAACAACATGCTATTATTAAAAGAAGTACCTGTATGGTATGAATTGTGGCGACAATTGAATGGATTCCCGCCAGATTTCTACAAAAAGAGTGAATTGAACCCACCAAGCACAGCAAAAAAATAATGAAGACGATCCAACTCCTTGTCTTAGCTTTGCTCCTATCTGCCATTTCTGTGGCCCAAGAAAAGGTACCAGAGCGATTCAATCAAGATATCTTTTTCGAATTAGTCAAAGAAAATCATCCCATTGCAGTTCAAGCGAGCATGCGAATTGAGATGGGACTGGCTAAAATTCAAGAAGCTAGAGGTGGGTTTGATCCAAAAATTCAAGCTGAAGTCGCTCAGAAGTATTTTCAAGGAAAAGAATATTACGATTATGGAGAAGGCACGTTAAAAATTCCAACGTGGTTTGGAATTGAATTAGAAGGAGGGTATGAAAGAAATCAAGGGGAATTTCTAAATCCTGAGAGCAGTGTCCCCTCCGCTGGACTCTGGTTTGCCGGGGTTTCTGTTTCTGTTGGAGAAGGTTTGTTTATTGATGAGAGAAGAGCGTCTCTTAGAATTGCTCAAGCCATGATGAATTTGAATCAAGCTGAAAAAGACTTGATGATGAACGACCTGCTATTAGACGCCGGAATAGCTTATTGGAATTGGTTCAAAGCCTACTACTCATTACAAGTCAACCAAGAAGCCTTGCAGCTTGCCAATCAGCGGTTTATCGCAGTAAAGCAAAGTGCAGCATTTGGTGACATACCGACGATTGACACCTTAGAATCCGGTATACAAGTTCAAAATAGAAAGCTTAACCTAAATCAAGCGGAGTTAGATTATAAAAATGCAACAGCCTTCATCAATACTTTTTTATGGGAGGATGGCTTGGTTCCATTAGAACTGCCTTCGAATACAATTCCCAACAAATTTGAGCCAGAGAAGCTTGCTGCGGAAAACTTAAAAATTACGCTTCAGCTAGACAGTAGTTTAAATGCTCATCCTGAAATAAGAGCAAACATGTCAAAAAATGAGCAGTTGAACATTGAAAAGCGATGGGTTAGGGAACAAATTAAGCCCACTTTAGATTTAAAATATAAACCATTAACAGAAGCTGTTGGGGACAACCCTTTTTCGGAGTACTCGATTAATAATTACACTTGGGGAATGCAGTTTGAATTTCCAATTTTCGTTCGAAA
>JBLHTZ010000036.1:0-25677 GCA_047627915.1 Vicingaceae bacterium | reverse complement strand
AACCTTATTTGCTTGCTCCTTAGCCTTTTCGAATAACTTATTGCTTAAACCCAAGTCTACGCTTTCTTCTTTAAAATAAGAAACCAAGTTCTCTGTAGCCATATTACCTGTTAAGTCATCAGCCGCCATAGGACAGCCACCGAAACCCAAGAGAGCACCATCAAATCTTCTGCAACCGTTTTTAAAGGCAGCTTCCACTTTCTCTTTCCACGTGTCTGGTGTTGTATGCAAGTGCGCCCCGATTTCTAGCCTTGGATATTCTTTGATTAAGGTAGAAAATAATCGAGAAATAATTTGGGGCTCAGAAACCCCAATGGTATCGCTTAATGCGAATGTTTTAAGATCGAAATTCGCGAGTTTTTCTATCCAACTTGCTACAATGTCTTCATGAAATGGATCTCCATATGGATTGCCAAAACCCATAGAAATGTAAGTCACCAACTCCTTGTTATTCTTCGCACAGAGCTCTTGTATGGCCTCAATTCTCCCCAACGACTGTTCTATGCTAGAATTGGTATTTCGCTGCTGAAACGTCTCCGAAATTGAAAATGGATAACCCAAATATTGAATCTCATCAAAATGAGCAGCATCCTCTGCTCCTCGTTGATTCGCTACAATCGCTAATAATTTTGACTGAGTTGCCGACAAGTCAAGCTGTGCTAATACTTCCGCAGTGTCTTTCAATTGAGGAATGGCTTTGGGAGACACAAAAGATCCAAAATCGATGGTGTCAAATCCAACTTTTAACAATTGAGTCAAATATTGCACTTTCTGAGTGGTCGGAATAAACTCATGTATGCCTTGCATAGCATCTCTCGGACATTCAATAATCTTCACTTCACTCATCGTTTAATTCTTTAAAAAATGCTTCACCAAGCCCTTATTAATTCGTTTTATCATACCCGGGCCTTCGTAAATAAATCCCGTATAAATTTGAACTAAATCAGCTCCTGCTTCCAACTTCTCTATGGCATCTTCTGCGTTATAGATTCCTCCAACTGCAACAATTGGAAAAGACTTATTGGATTTTTCAGACAGGTAACGAACTACCTCTGTAGCCCTTTTTCTAACAGGTTTACCACTTAATCCACCTGCTCCAATGCGTTCAATTTCAGAATCAATGGTTTTAAGATTTGAGCGATCAATGGTTGTATTGGTTGCGATTATTCCATCGATTTTTGTAGCATCCACAATTTCGACAATATCATCCAACTGCTCATTGGTTAAATCTGGAGCAATTTTTAGCAAGATTGCTTTTCTCTTTGGTTTTGCGTTGTTTTTATCTTGTAAGGCTTGAAGTAAGTTTGTGAGCGGCTCTTTATCTTGCAACTCTCTTAAATTTGGAGTATTAGGAGAACTTACATTCACCACAAAGTAATCCACATAATCAAATAACTTCTCAAAACAAATGATGTAATCATTAATGGCATCTTCATTTGGCGTAACCTTATTTTTCCCAATATTGCCTCCAATGATCTGATTTGGATTACGATTTTTTAGTCGCTCAATCATTTCATCAACTCCTCCATTATTAAATCCCATGCGGTTGATTAAAGCTTCATCTTTGGGTAATCGAAAAAGTCTTGGTTTAGGATTACCCTCTTGAGGTAAAGGAGTTACTGTACCTACTTCAATAAAACCAAACCCCAAACACCCTAACTCCTCATAGAGTTTTGCATCTTTATCAAAACCAGCAGCAAGTCCTATTGGGTTGGGGAATTTTAAACCAAACAACTCTTTTTGAAGACTTGTGTGTGAAATAGTGTATAATCTCTTTGCAAAAGATTTTGATATGCTGCTTTTTAGTAATATTTTTAACCAACCAAAGACCTTATAGTGGATAGTCTCAGGGTCTTGATTAAAAAGCAAAGGTTTAACAATCGATTTGTACATGAGTCAGTTTTCTGATTCAAAATTACATTTAGATTGTCTCGAACTGAATAATAAAGGCTAAAATTTATGAACCACCCTAAGCTAACAGATTACACGCTAGTTGAACAGCTTGATTATATCGATTTTTATAGCAATCCTTCGAGCGATACTCTTATTGTTCGGTTTAAAGAATCAACTGTCGTTAGTGCTGATATGGCGAAGGAGTCGCTTGACCTTATACTTAACTACAAGAAAGACCATACAACCTATGGCATTACAGATTTAAGCGCTAAATTTTTAGATTTTACTACTGAAGCGAAAAACTACTACAGAAAACACATGGATAAGGATGGTGTTGCTTTAAATGCAGTTGTTGTTAAAGACATTGCACTTAAAATTATAGCCAATACCTATGCACGATTTGATAGACCACAAATCCCAACTCGAGTTTTTACAAGTTTAGCTGAAGCTGCTCAGTGGATTGAAGATGCCAAACCCTAACTAGCGAGCTCCTCAAAGGTTCCATCACTGTAAAAAACAACGATCTTCTTAATACTCTTATTACCTTCTGGTAAACTTACTGGTCTGAGTTCAGCTGTTTCAGTTTGCCCTACTTCTTCTGACGACTTAGCAGGCAACTCTGTGGTTTTTTGTGGTTCCGTCTTCTGAACCTCTTCTTTTGGCACGGTACCAACATTTGTTTTGCCATTAATCAACCACGTTGAATCCACTTTAGGAAAGCGATTAATTACTTTTTGAATAAACTCTAAACTTGGTTTATTCCTCCCAGAAAGGATGTGTGAAACAGAAGATCGTTGCACACCAATTTCATCCGCAAATTGAGAAGCGGTCATTGCGTTTAACTTCATTACATATCTAAATCTTTCTATTAAATCCATCTCTTCATCGAATTACATTTGTCAACCTTTATTGATATTACAAATGTAATTAAATTGAGTTACATTTGTAATTTACATTTGTAACTTGTCGCCAATTGTGTTAAATTTCTTACCAAAACACTTATACCTATACTTTAAGTGAATAATATTACACGTTGAATTAATGTAATTTATATATACATAACATAAATATAACTTCTGCTCCACATCTTTTTCCATTAACTCCTATTTTATTTAAAATTCAACATAAAAAAATAGGAGTTACATTTGTAACTCCTATTACATTTGTAACATTTATTACTACCTGGGCAATCGAACACTAATGCCAACCGAGTGATAATTCATCACTCGATTTAATCCCCACCCATAAGAATAATCCAATTGAATATTGTCTGAAATGAGATAGGTCATGCCGGCATCCATATTGCTTTCGAAATCTTCAAATTCAACATAATATCCGAACGTTTCAACATACAACCCTACCCGATCGCTTAAACCAACTCCATAAACGAATGTATATGTCAAATTACCTTCAGCATACCGAACCAGACCTTCATTGCTAAAATCTAAATTCAAATTATCATAACCTATGTTGGCACTCAAACTTTTATTGTCTGATAAGTTGTACGCAAAACTCAGTTTACTTACGACTCCATACGACTCATTCGAAATTCCTCTTGAACCTGTTGGAACACTTGCAGAAGCCAATAAACCAACAATAATTTTAGCATCATCATCTGTAATTTGATACTTCAGCCCTACTTGTAAATTTTCTGTTCCCGAAGCACTTCCTGTTTCTTCTTGAGTTAAGTTGTTAACTGTTTTATATGTTACCACTTCATTGATAACTCTCAACTCTAACTTTTTAGCTATTCCTATTCGAAATAAGTTAGTGGGATACACATTTCTGTGCTGAGAAAAACCTCGAACAATTTCACTTCTTTCAAACAACAATCCGCTTTCAATTTGAATAACCCCTTTTGCAACTGCATTCGGAGATTCTGTTTGGTCGGGCCGATCAGTAATAAGTTTGTTCTCAGTAATTTGGGCGGTTAGGCCGAAGCAGGATAGTAACAATGCTGGTAAAACTAGCTTTTTCATATTAAAATTTAGATGAGTCTAAAAATATTATTAGACGATTATAATTAACTTTGTCGCAAAAATACACATGACTTCTTTAACTGAAGAAAATTATTTAAAAGCCATTTATACGTTAATCAACTCAGCCGATAAAAAAGCATCTACTAATGAGATTGCTAAACGAATGGAAACAAAAGCTTCTTCGGTAACAGACATGCTAAAGCGGCTAAATGAGAAGCAGTTAGTAGATTACGAAAGGTATAAGACTGTTCAAATTACTGAGAAAGGGAAACAAGTGGCCATTTCAATTATTCGGAAGCATCGACTTTGGGAATACTTTTTAGTGGAAAGTTTAAATTTTGGCTGGGATGAAGTACATGACATAGCTGAACAATTGGAACACATTGAATCTGTAGAATTGACCAATAAATTGGATGAATTCTTAGGTTTTCCAAAATTTGATCCTCACGGAGATCCCATTCCTAATAGTAAAGGAGTTTTTCCAAGTAGAGAGAGTCAAAAACTAAGTGAAGTACAAGTAGGATCGAAACTTATCATTACCGGAGTTGAAGACCACTCGCCTAGTTTCTTAAATTTTTTAAGCGAAATGGAAATTGAACTAGGAACAGATTTGGTCTTAAAAACAAAACATCCCTTTGATAACTCTATCATTGTTGTAAACCGTCAAAATCAAAAATTTACTTTATCGCAAAAAGTTGCGAGTAACCTATACATTAAGATTAAAAATGAAGAATAAACTCTATTTAATACTGACCGCAATGGTTCTTTTTTCTTGTAAGGTAGAAAAAAAGGATGAAAATAAATACGTTGAAACAATCGTTTGCACGACGGGAATGTTGGGTGATGCTGTGGAACAAATTGTTGGACCAAATGTGAAGGTAATTACCTTAATGGGCCCGGGTGTTGATCCTCATCTATACAAAGCGACTCAAGGTGATTTAAAATCTTTAACCAACGCAGATGTTATTGTTTACAATGGATTGCACTTGGAAGGAAAAATGGGTGAAATTTTTGAAAAGCTTGAAAAACAAAAACACATCATCGTTGCAACGGAAGGATTAACGAAAATAGACTACATTAATAACACCGAATTTCAAGGAGCTCAAGATCCACACATTTGGTTCGACGTAGCGCTTTGGTCAAAAGCAGTGCAGCACATTGGTAATGAATTAATTAAACTGTCAACAGATTCAATTGCAGATCAATTTGCAAAAAACACCAAGGCATATAGAACCCAACTATCTAACCTTAGTGACCACGTTGAAAATGAATTAGGCAGCCTAGATTCTAGTAAACGAATATTAATAACAGCCCATGATGCATTCAGTTATTTTGGAAGAGCTTATAATTTTGAGGTGAAAGGCTTACAAGGAATTTCAACTACTTCAGAATATGGATTGAAAGATGTAAGCGACTTGGTCAATTACATCGTTGAAAATAAAATAAAAGCTGTATTTGTTGAAAGTTCAGTTTCTGAAAAATCGTTACAAGCTGTTGTTGAAGGCTGCTTACAGAAAAATCATCAGGTACAAATTGGGGGACAGTTATACAGCGATGCCATGGGAGAAGCAGGAACTCCGGAAGGCACCTACGTTGGAATGGTGAAGCACAATGTAAAAACAATCGTTGAAGGATTAAAATAAGGATTGAAGTTAAAGAATAGTCAAACTACTGCGCGCACTCGTCTTTCATCGTATAAAAAAATAGTTTTATGATCAGCATAGAAACACATAACCTAACCGTATCTTACAACCGCAGACCGGTATTGTGGAATATTGATTTCGAATTGCCTACGGGAAAAATAATCGGAATTATAGGTCCCAATGGTTCGGGAAAAACCACCTTATTGAAGGCTATCATGGGCTTGGTACCTACAAGTAGTGGTTATGTCAAAATATTTAACCAAGACCTGGATGATGTTCGCGCTAGAGTTTCTTACGTGCCACAGCGCGAGTCTGTAGACTGGGATTTTCCTGCTTCTGTCATGGACATTGTATTGATGGGCAGGTACAAAAAGAACAACCTCTTTAAAAGGATTACAAAAGCGGACAAGGACATTGCTGCTGAGGCGCTTGAAAAGGTAAACATGTTGGAATTTAGCAATCGTCAAATCTCTCAATTGAGTGGCGGTCAACAACAACGGGTATTTATTGCACGTTCTTTAGCTCAAGGAGCAGACTTATACATTATGGATGAGCCCTTTGTTGGAGTGGATGCAGCTACAGAAGAGGCGATACTGAAATTACTGGAATACATGAAAAAGGAAGGTAAAACCGTAGTTGTTGTCCACCATGATTTGCAAACCGCGAAAGACTTTTTTGATTGGATTGTTTTGTTGAACACAAGAATGGTTGCTGCAGGACCAAAAGAAGAAATTTTCAATGAAAAACTACTTCAAGAAGCCTACGGAGGAAAATTGAATGTATTGAGTCAAGTTGGAGATTTAATGAAAGAAAAAGCATTCAATGTTCGAGAAAAATAAAAAGATTAGTAATTAAAAAAATGAACAACACTTTCCAATTTCTTTCTTTCTCTGATCCCAACGTACTTTTTGTTGTGTTGGGCACTATGATTTTAGGAGCCTCTGCAGCGATTGTTGGATGTTTCTCCTTTCTGCGAAAGCGAGCATTGGTAGGAGATGCAATTGCACACAGTATTTTGCCCGGTGTATGTTTAGCGTTTATGGTTTCTGGTAGTAAAAACCCTTTATACCTAATCATAGGTGCTTTTATTACTGGGTGGCTTTCCCTCCTCTTGATTGATGCAATTACACGAACCACCAAACTCAAAAGCGATACCGCTATTGGTATTATTTTAAGTGTGTTCTTTGGTGTAGGTATTTTATTATTGACTTCAATTCAACACTCAGGAAATGCCTCCCAAGCAGGATTAGATAAATTTTTATTTGGCAAAGCAGCGTCGCTAACTCAAGACGATGTATATATTTTCGGAACCATAGCAATTATTCTGATTGCGGTAGTTGTCCTATTTTACAAAGAATTCAAGCTTATTTCTTTTAACGCTGACTATGCCAGAGTAATTGGTTTACCTGTTCGGTTTTTAGAGTTCATGTTGGCTACCATTACCGTTCTAGCCGTTGCCGTTGGAATCCAAGCAGTAGGTGTAGTTCTCATGGCAGCCTTGTTGATCACTCCTGCTTCCGGTGCACGTTTTTGGACCGACAAACTAAGCGTTATGATTTTAATAGCGACTGCATTTGGAGCAGTTTCAGGTTTCCTAGGTTCTTACATTAGTTACATTGCCCCTGCCATGCCTACAGGTCCGTGGATTGTTATGTGTTTATCCCTTTTTACCATTGGCTCCATTTGGTTTGCCCCGAGAACTGGAATGCTCGCTAGATTTAGGGTTCAAAAAGATAACCAACGTAAAATACTGATTGAAAATGTGCTCAAGCTATTTTACCATTTAGGTGAAAGAACCAATGGTTTTAAAAAAGAAAGAAGCCTTCAAACATTACTAGAAACAAGAGACCTAAGAATTAAAGAGCTAAAAAGAGGGCTGCACTTGTTAAAACACAGAAACTGGATTAGAAAAAAAGGCGAAAACTGGGTCATTACTCAAAGTGGACTAAATGAAGCCAAGCGAATTATTAAACTGCATCGATTGTGGGAAATGTATTTGAACCAACGTTTGAAATTAGAACCTGACCATGTGCACAATGATGCAGAAGCGATTGAACACATCATTACTCCTGAATTAGAAAGGCAGTTGGAAAAAGAGTTGAACTACCCGACCAAAGATCCTCATGAAAGTATAATTCCTTACATCGAATAATGGAAGCATTTTGGATCATATTAGTAGGCTCATTAATAGCCATTTCTTGCGCCTTACTTGGCTCTTATCTCATTTTGAGAAAAATGGCAATGGTTGGCGACGCTATTTCTCATGCCGTTTTGCCAGGTATTGTTATCGCCTATTTGCTATCAGGATCAAGGGAAACCTTACCCATGTTAGTGGGCGCTGCTGCTTTAGGCGTATTAACAACCGTGCTCATTGAGTTGTTTCACAAAAAATCCAACCTGCAAATGGATGCATCTATCGGCATCACCTTTACCTGGCTTTTTGCAATTGGAATTATTTTAATTTCCTTATTTGCCGGCCAAGTAGACCTGGATCAAGATTGTGTGCTTTATGGTGAAATTGCCTATGTTCCGCTTGACTTATGGATTACTGAAAGTGGATACAACATGGGGCCAAGAACCGTTTGGATTGCTTCAGGACTGCTGCTGCTTTTACTTTTGTTCATTTGGAAGGGTTACAAAGGCTTGTTTATTACCACCTTTAATGAAGAATTTGCCAAAGCTTTGGGCATTGGTGTTGCGTTTTGGCACTATGCTTTAATGGGAGCCGTCTCGCTAACTACTGTGATCTCGTTTGAATCTGTTGGAGCAATTTTAGTCGTTGCGCTTTTAATCGTGCCACCTGCAACAGCCTATTTAATTACAACCGATCTCAAAAAAATGCTTCTTTTCTCCTCCATCTTTGGCATTGCTAGTGCAATTGGTGGTTACTATCTGGCGGTTTTGATTAATGGCTCCATTGCAGGAGCTATGGCGAGTATTGCCGGTTTACTTTTTGGAATAGTTTGGCTCGTGATATCGATCCAGAAAAGAACGAGCAAAACAGTCGCCCAATAAATAGTTGGTTTAAGTGTAGAGTTAGATTCACTGCCAGACCTATTTCCTAACTATTACGAAGCAGTATTTTCTAAAATATTATTCGAGACCCAGCAATACTCTGTTGTAAATTCAAGGTAATAAACAATGAAATCTATCTTGCAAAGGCAACTTACAATGAATAACTTGCGTCTTAATTCACGTAATATCTAATTAACGAAATACGAATTACTATGAAAAAACTCTCTCTACTGCTTATTCTAGGTTTCACTTATTTCACTGGCACGTCGCAAGCCATTCGCTTACAAGAAAATTTTAATGCTGCAAGCTTACCAACAGGCTGGACCAATATAGCAGTTAGCGGAACTCAAACGTGGAGTTTCGGAAACAATGGCTCAGCGACAAACACTGGAAATAATAACTTAGACGGCACAGCCATGGCCTTTTTTGACGATGACAACCTTGGAATAGGAAATACAAATAGCACCGTTAGACTGACTTCCCCAAGTTTTGATAACGCGAATGACATTTCATCAACCTTAGAGTTTGACTACAATTTTAGAGAACTTGCAGGTCCTGCAGACCGTTTTTATGTCGAAGTGTATGACGGAACTGCTTGGAATACGATATTCTCAACAAGAGCAAATGATTGTGGCAATTGGCTAGGAGCTTGTGTAGGGAATTTCCCACATGCGAACATCGATATTACAGCACATAAGAATGCAAATTGCCAAGTTCGTTTCACGTACCACGATGGTAACGACTGGAGCTGGTATGTTGGTTTAGATAATGTTAGAATAAGCTCACCATTTCGCAATGATATTGGAGTTTCCAGAATAATAAATCCAACTAAAGATTGTGGCTTAAGCGCGGAAACCATATCAGTACAAATTAACAACTACAGTGCACAAGCAGTTAGTATTCCCTTTGGCATAACGCTTGACGTAAACAGTGGAACACAAGTTGTAAATGAGGTGATTAACACGGCAATCCCTGCTAATGATTCAATCGTTCATGTCTTTAATTCAACAGTTAATTTAACTGCATTATCCAACCATACAATTTTAGCATTTACTAATTACACGTTAGATTCCAACATGATTAACAATGGCATAACGTCGATTATTACTAATGGACCTATTGAGCAACTGCCTTATTTTGAAAATTTCCAAAACCAACATTTTTGGAGCATTGGAGGAGTTAACTCTTCGTGGCAAAATGGAATACCAAATGGAAATCGATTAAAGAATAAGCATAACATCGATAACAGCTTTATTACGAATATTTCAGGATTGTATAACAACAATGAAAAATCTTTCATTGAATCTCCTTGCATCGACTTAAGGTCATCATCCACTCCTATGATATCTTTTGATTTAAACTATCAGATAGAGCGAAACTTTGATAGTTTATTTTTTGAATACAGTATCAATAGGGGTGTTTCTTGGCAAATGATTCCCAGAGACTCTGTCTCATCTAATTGGCCAGCTACAGGTTCTTTTTGGACAGGTAACTCAAATGATTGGATACATCTTGAGAATCGAATGTCTCAACTCGCCAACAACAATTCAATTAGATTTAGATTTAGATTAAGTACTGACGGCGGCACAGCCCAAGAAGGAGTTGCGATAGATAATTTTACAATCAAACACAAAGACTCAAATGACCTTAAGTTAATGGAAATTCTACCTCCAAACTCAATAGACCTATGTTCTAATGGCAATCAAAACATTTTAATTAAACTTAAAAACAAGGGATTAAACGCATTGGATAGTTTTACAGTTTCATACCAAGTAAACTCTGGAATTGTATTCACAGAAAGTGTGAACCAGCTTCTACTTCCTGAGCAAGAGTTAGTTTATGCAACACAGTCTAGCTATAATTTTTTGAATGGAATAAACAGTGTATTAGATGTTTGGATTAACCATGTAAATGATGCATACAATGCTAACGATTCATTATTTGGCTATGTAGTTGACACGCTAAATTTTAATTCAATTTCAACTTCCTATTCAACGCCATTCTATGAAGATTTCAACGGTCCATCTTGGAGCGTAAATTCAATAGGTGTTGACTGGGAGTTAGAAAAATCCTCTCAATTAAGTTCTGATTGGAGTGTTGGTAATTCTAGTAATAACAGTTGTCCAACATCCGATCCTGAAGGATTATCATCAGGGTACATTTACAATTCCTTTTTTCGGAATCCACCTTATTTGCCTACCTCTATTCTAAGCCCATGTATTTCGCTAGATTTAAATAAAAATTCAACCTTAGAGTTTTATTATTTTAGTCTTTCTTCTCCTCATTTTAATTTAAAAGTTGATTTGTATAATGGAAATACGTGGAACACAATTGATACCATTACTTCTGCTCCGCAAACAAGCTGTAACTCTATATGGAGTAGATTTCAAAAAGATTTGTCAGCTTATGGTGGAAAAACAATTAAGATTAAGTTAACCCACTCACCCAATACACCTCTTATAAGCTCTGAGATTATTGTTGATAATTTTCAAATTTTTGAAAAACTCCAAACCGATGTAAAACTTATTGAATTAGGCAATCATGTGAGTGACTGTTCGCCGAAAGACACTATTTCTGTATTGGTAGAAAACTTGGGAATTTTATCAATTCCTGCAATACCAATAGCCTTTCAAGTAAACGGTGGACCTATCATTACAGATACGATAATTAATAATCTTGCTAGTTATGATACCGTTAGGTTTAAGAAACATTATAGCTTTGCCACCCAGAACACAACATATAATATTAAAGTATGGCTAAACTTATTGGCAGACCAGAATAACTTAAATGACACCATTGAAATTTCCTTGAGAAATACGAAGAGAGTTTCTGATTATTTTGAAGATTTTGAATCTTTTACAGATCAACGTTGTATCAGCTATAATTATTTAGATAATATAGGAGATTGGAAAAGGCCACCATTATTTACCGGATTAAATTTTAATTGGCAATTACACGATGTTTCATTATGCGGTAACGGCACACCTGCTCTAAACACTGGACCATATTATGATCATACTTTAGGGAATGGAAAGTTCATGTATTATGAATTTTATAATTCTGGAAATAATGCACAACTAATAACCCCATGTCTCGATTTTAGCCAAGATTCCTCTGTTGAACTCTCTTTTTGGTACCATAAGTACGGGTCACAAATGCAAGATTTATTTATTGATGTATTTGCCAATGGGATATGGCATATGGATGTTGATTCTATTATTGGTCAAACTCACTTCAGTTATACAGACCCTTGGTTAAAAAAAGTGGTAGGATTAAACCAGTTTGCAGGAGAAATAATTGAAATTAGTTTTCGATCTTCAACAAATAATTCAAGTTTATCTGACATGGCAATTGATGATGTACATATTTACAACCCTTTAATTGTTGGTGCAGTAGAGGAAATGATTCAACCAAGCATTCAGCTCTACCCCAACCCCAACAACGGAAACTTTAACCTAAACGTTTCAAACGAATTAGTGGGCAAACAATACCACGTTTTTGATGTGAAAGGCGGTTTGGTAAAGCAAGCTAGAATTGATAATACTAACTCTCAAATTGAATTGAGTAATGCCGAAAAAGGCGTTTACTTTATAAGAATTGAGGGCTATGCCAAGGCAGAGCGGATTGTGGTTTTGTAATCTAAAATAATATTGACACAATTAACGGCAGCTTTGAATTATTCGGGGTGGCCGTTTTATTTGCATTAAGCTATATATTATTCAGAAACTTCATTCCACATTCCTCATTCTTCACTCTGCATTGTTTTACTCTTCAAAAACATTAATTTCACTACTTGTGATTTTAACCTTTTGTTATGAAAAGAAGAACCTTCCTCAGTTCTACTGCACTAGCCTCTCTAGGTGTATTGTTTACTAGAACTGGATTCGCATCCACTTCTGAAAAAGACACGCAAAGCCAGTCGAACCTTCCCATTAAAAAACCAGTGGTGGTTTCTACTTGGATTCATGGCATGGAGGCCAACAAAGCTGCTTGGGCGCTTTTAAAAGCTAAGAAGTCTGCATTAGACGCTGTAGAGCAAGGTGTTCGTGTAACAGAATCAGATGTAACAAATAAAAGCGTTGGCATAGGTGGCAATCCAGATCGTGATGGCAATGTAACCCTAGATGCGTGCATTATGAACCATGAAAGTGAATGCGGCGCTGTTGCCTACCTTCAAAATATTGAGAACCCCATTTCCGTTGCTCGAAAAGTGATGGAAGACACACCTCACGTGATGCTTGTGGGAAAAGGTGCTGAAGAATTCGCCTATGAAAAGGGGTTTCCAAAAAAATTCTTGTTAACCGAAGAAAGAAAAGCTGCTTGGGAAAAATGGAAAGAATCTGAAAACTTAGAAAAGCCAGAAATTAATCATGAAAACCACGATACCATTGGCATGTTGGCCATTGATGAAAACGGAAATATTTCAGGGGCTTGCACCACAAGTGGTTGGGCGTATAAATTACCCGGTCGTGTTGGTGACTCGCCCATAATAGGAGCAGGATTATTTGTTGACAATGAAATAGGGGCTGCCTGTGCAACAGGAATGGGTGAAGCCGTTATTCGCATTGCAGGAAGCCATACCGTGGTGGAGTTGATGCGACAAGGGAAAACACCAAACGAGGCATGTAAATTAGCTGTGGAACGAATTATTGCCAAACACAAGGACTTAAAGGGCTTACAAGTAGGGTTTTTAGCCTTGAATAAAAATGGTGAAGCAGGAGCTTATTCAACGTACGCAGGTTTTAACTATGCTTATACCGATAGTGAAAAAGCAGAATTAATCGACGCAGGCTATGAAATGGAATGGTAAAATTTTATTCACCATTGGTACATTACTTTTCGTCTCGTGTAACGGATTAAAGACAAAAGAGGAAGGATTTCCAACTGCTTCCAATGTAGATGTAATTCCCAAGGTGCAGCAAATTAATTTGAACCATGGCTTTTTTGAGTTGAGCGATTCGATAACTACCTTTCCGAATGAATTTTCAGTTGATGCAATCGTAGTGCTTAACGTGTTTTTTATGAAACATTTACCCGATGACTCAACAGCTAAAAAACATCAAGTTTACATTCAAATGGAGGAAGCTCAATTGGAGCATCCAAATGAATACTCTTTGAGAGTTAGCCAAGATTCCATCCTTTTAAAGTCTAATAGCAAATTAGGGCTGCTTCACGGCGTTTCAACCTTAAAGCAATTACTCCTCTTAAACCAACATAACGGAAAATATTTCATTCCTCAACTAGAAATTAAGGATTGGCCGAGGTTCGAACATCGTGGACTCCTACTCGACTGTTCCAGACATTTCTTTGAAAAAGAAGTGATTTTAAAATACATTGATTTATTGGCTTTGTATAAAATGAACGTGCTGCATTGGCACCTGACCGAAGACCAAGCTTGGCGAATTTCCATTGACCAATATCCTAAATTAGAATCTATAGCTTCTAAACGAACAGAGATTGACGGCTCAGAGTACAGCGGTATTTACTCCAAAGAAGACATTCGAGAAATTGTTAAATATTCAACTAGTCAAGGGATTGAAGTAATTCCCGAGATTGAACTGCCAGGTCACTCGCAAGCAGCCATTGCAGCTTATCCGCACCTGTCGTGCACAGGAAAGCAGGTTGAAGTAGCGAACGATTGGGGAGTTTTTAAAGAGATTTATTGTGCGGGGAACGATTCAGTTTTTATCTTTTTAGAGGATGTACTAACTGAAGTAGTTGACTTGTTTCCATCGAAATACATCCACATTGGTGGTGATGAAGCACCCAAATCAAGATGGGAAGAATGCTCAAAGTGCCAAAAAAGAATCGAAACGGAAGGCTTAAAAGACGAGCATGAATTGCAGTCGTATTTTATCAAGCGAATTCAATCCTTCTTGAAAAGCAAAGACAGAGAAATAATAGGTTGGGATGAAATTTTAGAAGGCGGACTTGCTGAAGGCGCTGTAGTTCAATCATGGCGAGGGTTTGAAGGCGGGATTGCAGCTGCAAAGCAAGGGAATAAAGTCATCATGTCTCCTACTTCTCACGCTTATTTGGACTATGATTTAAAATCAATTGACTTGGAGAAAATATACAGTTTCAATCCTATTCCCAAAGAACTAGCTAAAACCTATCATTCCAACATCATTGGCGGAGAATGTAACATGTGGACCGAACATGTGCCCGATGAAAAAACGCTAGATCAGAAAGTATTTCCAAGAATGTTAGGCATGGCAGAAGCTTTGTGGAGCGATACGGTAAAAGATTACCTCGACTTTAACCGAAGGATTCAACGTCACTACGCTATTTTAGAGCACTATGAGGTGACGTATGGAGAAGAAAGCCATCCTTTTACCTATTCAACCTTCAAACGAAACGACTCTTTGTTTGTTGAACTCTTTCCTGCTTCTAAAGATTTAACGTTAACCTATCAGTTCTACCACGGCGTTAGAGATAATGCGATAGAGTATAGCAGCCCAATTGCGATAGACAGCAACAAATCTATTCACGTTCAAGCGTTTAAGAATGAGAAACCTTATTTCTGTGTCATTGACTTTCCCGTTGCAAAACACAAGGGTCTAAATGCAGAAGTGACTTATGAATCTAATTATAGTGAATGGTATACCGCCGGAGGCAGCAGCGGTTTGGTAGATGGACATCTAGGCACATTTGATTTTAGAGATGGCAATTGGCAAGGGTTCTGGGGAAATGATGCAAAAGTAAAATTGAATTTTGAAGAGGTTCAAAGTTCCAAAGAAGTCCGAGTGAACGCCTATCAATACAACAACTCTTGGATTTTTATTCCCTCACAAATTGAATTAATGTACTCTACAGATGGTAACACTTGGAACTCCTTTGGACCAACCATCCCCTCTAATGTTGACCCTAAAAAGAGAGGAAAGTTTATTCATGAGTTCATTATTTCTTCAACCGAGGAAGTGAAATTTAAGTACTTAAAGCTACAGGTAAAAAATTTAGGCAAAGTTCCTGATTGGCATGAGGCTGCCGGTTCAGATGCTTGGATCTTTATAGACGAAATACAGGTAAAATGATTTTTGAATTGTGCACAGACGCTCTTGAAGGAGCAAAAATGGCTAAGATCTACGGAGCCAAAAGAATTGAGCTTTGCTCTGCCCTTTCTGTTGGCGGACTAACTCCAAGTCTAGCTCTCGCTGCACAATGCGCAACAATTAAGGCTGTAGAAACACACGTCATGATTCGCCCACGAGAAGGTGATTTTGTTTATAATACAAATGACATTGAAGTTATGCTAAAAGACATTCAACTTCAAGCTGAAGCAGGCGCCAAAGGAGTTGTTTTCGGCTGCCTAACGTCTGATAACACCATTGATATTCAACAAAACATCACTTTGGTGGAAGAAGCCCGCAAGTACGGATTGAAATGCACTTTTCACCGAGCATTTGACTTTGTAGATTCGCCCATGGAAGCATTAGAATCTTTGATAAACATTGGCTTTAACCGAATTTTAACCTCCGGTGGAAAACCAACCGCTGATGCAGGAAAGGAGCGAATTAAGCGAATGGTTGAAAAAGCCAAGGGAGAAATTGAAATCATGGCTGGAAGTGGTGTGAATTCGTCGAATGCCTTAGCGTTAGCCTCAACGGGAGTTGATGCGCTGCATTTTACATCGCATCAAGCTAAAGAGTCTCATTTAGGAATGGGAGTTTCGAACGTACCAAATCCAGAAAAAATTCAGAGCATCACTGCTTTATTCTCATGAAAAAACTCATCTACCTCTTTCTACCCTTACTTATTGCCTCTTGTAGCAACCAAAGCGAACATGAAGTTATTTTTCAATCAAGTGTAATTTCTGAAAATTGGGAGTTCTCAGAAGCTGGTAAAAACGAATGGCACCCAGCTAAAGTTCCTGGTTCTGTTCACATGGATTTACTCGCAAATGAATTAATTGAAGATCCCTTTTTTGAAAACAATGAACTCAAGCAACGTTGGATTGAAACCAAAAATTGGACCTACAGAACCACCTTTGAGGTAGATAGCCTTAACCTTTCTGCCCAAAGAAACAATTTAAAATTTAATGGATTAGATACTTACGCCAAGGTGTATTTAAATAACGCTTTAATTCTAACCTCCAACAACATGTTTAGAACATGGGAGGTGCCAGTTCATGATTTGCTGCAACTAGGAATGAACGAATTGAGAATTGAGTTTGAATCGCCGATCAATCACAATAAAGAAGCGGTAAAAAACTACCCTTACACCCTCCCATCAGGCAATGAAACGGCTGATATTGAGACAAAAGTTGCCAATTTTACTCGAAAGGCGGCGTATCAGTTTGGTTGGGATTTTGCTCCACGCTTTGTTACTTCAGGCATTTGGAAAACCATTCAATTGGAAGATTGGAATTACGCAAGAATTACCAATGTTTACACGTATACCAAAGCAATTGAAGACGATATCGCTTACATGGAAACTGAAATTGAAATTGAAGCTATTGAAACAGGTCAATACGAACTCGAAATAGATGGTATTCGCCTAGTAAAAGAGTTAAAAGGTGGAATAAATGTAGTTAAACATTCGTTTCAAGTAAAGAACCCTAATCTATGGACTGTCAACAATGAGGACCCAAACTACCTATACAAACAAATCATATTTCTAACCAAAGAAGGAAAGAAAGCTTTTTACAGTCAAACTGAATTTGGAATACGAACCATTGAACTAATTAACGAAGCAGACTCTAAAGGAACTTCCTTCTTTTTTAAGCTCAACGGCAAGCGAACCTTTATGATGGGCGCGAATTACATTCCTCAAGACATTTTTCTATCTCGGGTGACACCCGCCAAGTATGAAAAACTCATTCAACAAGCTAAAACAGCTGGCATGAACATGCTTCGAGTGTGGGGAGGTGGAATTTACGAGCGAGATATTTTCTATGATTTATGCGACAAACACGGAATTTTGGTGTGGCAAGACTTTATGTTTGCCGGGAGCCTTTATCCTGAATCGGAAGAATTTACAGCCAATGTAACACAAGAAGTGATAGAAAATATAAAAAGACTACGAAGTCACCCCTGCTTGGCGCTATGGTGCGGCAACAACGAACAAGAAGTGGCTTGGAAGAATTGGGGTTGGCAAAAACAGTTTGGCTATTCTCCTGAGGATTCCACTAAAATATGGAACTATCAGCAGTATTTGTTCCGCGACTTGATCCCTAAACTCGTTGAAGAACATTCTCCGACAACTGCCTATACGCCTACTTCGCCACTCAGCAATTGGGGAACTGAAGAAAATTTCAAACACGGAAGCATGCATTATTGGGGCGTTTGGCACGGCAAAGAGCCCTTTGAAAACTTTGAAAAGAATGTTGGACGATTTATGGTGGAATATGGTTTTCAATCTTTCCCCAGTATTGAAACACTTAAAGAGGCAATGAATGACAGTAGTTTAGACCTCAATTCAGTGGCCATGCAAAACCGGCAGAAGAGTTACATTGGAAATGCCCTAATTGAAAAGCATATAAAGCAGTACTACGATGCGCCTACCTCTTTTGAGGAATTTGTACAACTCAGCCAAGAAACGCAAGCAAAAGGCTTAAAAATGGCAATTGACGCACACATACGAAAGCAAACACATTGCATGGGTACACTCTTTTGGCAACTGAATGATTGTTGGCCGGGACCAAGCTGGTCGGTTATTGATTATTACGGCAATGAAAAGGTGGCGTATGATTCTGTGAAAGTGGCTTTTGATTAAAATTAAGAATATTTAGTCTGTAAGTCATTGCGACGAACGAAGCAATCTAATTCATTTGACCGATTGCCGCATTTCGTTTCACTTCATTCGCAATGACATTTACATTTAAACTTTCGTAATTCCCAGATTTGTAATTTGTACTTCTATTCTTAATTTCACATTCCTCACTCTACATTCCTCATTCTTCATTCTCCATTCTCCATTCTCCATTCTCCATTCTTCATTCAATCAATATCTCATCCACAAACAACCAAGCGTCGTTGCCTTCGCCGAGGTGCCATTCGCCTATTTTACCATAGTTCTCTGCTTCAACCTTTACGTATTTTGCTTTTAACGGACGTTTAAATAGAAACTCAAAATCTTGCGTGAAGGATCCGTATTCTTTGTCAGAAAAGGCATTTTTAATGGTTTTTACTTTCGTAAAGCTCTTTCCGTCTGTTGAAATGGAAACACTTACTTGTTTGGGGTAAAAGATCCACGATTTGATGTCTTGCAAACTTCCAATGGTAATTTTAGAAATGCTTTCCACCTCACCCAAGTCAATGGTTGCATTTAAGTTCTTCCCCCAATAGCCCTGCCATTGTCCAGTTCTAAAATTATCACTTCCGCGCAACAAATCGATCAACCCTTGATCTCCACCGGCTGAATATTCATTGGCATACTCTGTATTTATTTTAATGGAACGACCACCTTTTATCTTTTTGTAATCCACGTCCTTCACAATAAAACTTCGCTTCCCATTCTTTTCAGCATACGCCTCAAAAGCAGTTGATTTGTCAATTTCAATGGCCTTGTTATACGGGGTAAAGTCGGAATCTCCCACTTTTACAAAAAGCTGACTCTCTGGATCCACAGATGCTAAAGCAATTTTCATGGTTTCGGTGAAGGTTCTGCTTTCAGCGATAAAATAAGGCACGGGAACAATTTGATTCTCTGCACTTATGGAAGTAGTAGGTAAATCTTCAGTTCCCCAGCTTTTATTTGGACTTTCCCCCATTTCGAACACCAATTCCCCGCCTTGCATGATGGTTTGATGAGACAGTTTTGTGGAATTAAATTCGACTCCGTCTAATGCAGCGGACTGAATATAAATTGCTTTGTTGCTTAATCCATTAGCCCTAATGGTGAAGTATTTCC
The DNA here is from genome assembly GCA_047627915.1 of Vicingaceae bacterium. Lineage (GTDB taxonomy): Bacteria > Bacteroidota > Bacteroidia > Flavobacteriales_E > Vicingaceae > NORP294. The sequence goes on along the minus strand of JBLHTZ010000036.1, from coordinate 6,296 downwards.
CATTCTCTAAACTAATCTTGCTTGACTTGAAATGAGGCATTCCAATTACATAATAATCAGTTCCTGGCGTAACGGAATAAAAACCCATTGCACTCAATACATACCATGCAGACATTTGCCCACAATCCTCGTTACCACTAAGTCCGTCAGGAGTATTTTGATATTGCTCTGTTAAGATTTGGTGTACTTTTTCTTGTGTTTTATACGCCTTGCCAATAGCGTTATACAAATATGCCATGTGATGACTCGGCTCATTGCCATGGGCATACTGTCCAATTAACCCTGTGATGTCCGCTTGGTGTCGACCTGCCAATTCCATTTCGGTGGTAAACAATTGATCTAATTTGTTTTCAAAAGCTTCTTTTCCACCGTACAATTCAATCATGCCTTGAATATCTTGCGGAACAAACATGCTATACTGCCAAGAATTAGCTTCGGTGAAGTTGAAATTCACTTCAGCAGGGTTAAAACCCACACTCCAACCACCATTGGCTTTACTTTGCATGAATCCCACCTCTGGATTAAACATGTTTTTGTAATACTGCCCTCGCTGAATAAAATCAGCGTAAGTTGCGGTATCACCTAACTGCTTCGCCAGTTGAGCAATGGTCCAATCGTCGTAAGCATATTCTAACACTTTCGAAACCGATTCCGACTCGTCTTGCACTTCCATGAAACCCTTTCTATGGTACGCTTCTAAACCCAAATGCTTTTGATTGGCCGAGTGTTTCATCGCTACTAAGACCTTATTCCAGTCAATTCCTTGAATTCCTTTCGCATGTGCATCCGCAAGCACAGAAACACCGTGATATCCAATCATACAGCCAGTATAGTTGGCTGATAATTCCCAAATGGGTAAAATCCCTCCGTCATCATACTGCTTCATGAAGGTGTTGAGAAAGTCTTTTGTTTTATCTTGCTCGATAATGGTGTACAACGGATGAGCAGCTCTAAAGGTGTCCCAAAGTGAAAAGACGGTATAAACATTATGATCTGATTCATGAACTTTTAAATCCATTCCTCTGTATTTGGCATCCACATCGGAAAACAAGTTGGGAGCAATCATGGTGTGATATAGCGCAGTATAGAAAATAGTCTTTTGATCTTCATCGCTTGTTTCAACTTCAATTTTAGACAATGCTTGTAACCACATTGCTTCTGAGGCAGTCTTTAACTGTTCAACGTCAAATCCTTTAATTTCTGAATTCAAGTTATTTCGAGCCCCTTCCATGCTAACTGCTGAAATTCCAACCTTCACAACAATGGCTTCACCATTTTCTACATCAAATGTAAATGCTGCCTTTTTACCCGAAGAATCCAACTCAACTGTTTGGTACCATTTTGAGAACTGCAAGGAAAAGTAAAAATGCTGTTCGGTGGCCCATGCTTTTGAAATTCGCTTCCCTTCTACTCTCCCGTCTTCCAAAAAGATAAGCGTATCCTCTAATACTTCATCTCGATGTGCTAAATCTAAAATGATATGAGCTTTTCCCGCATGGTTAAAAACATATTCGTGAATTCCTGCTCTTTTTCCCGCTACAAGGCGAACATCAATATTATGCTTTTCCAGTTTCACTCTATAAGATCCGGGGTTAGCTTTCTCTGTTTCTTTTCTAAATGCTGAACGATAGCTTTTTTCTGAGTTACTTTTAGATCCATTGTCAAAGTAAATTTCTCCCTGAGAAGGCATGAGTAATAAATCGCCATAATCGCTTACACCGGTTCCGCTTAAATGCGTGTGAGAAAAGCCATAAATAATTGAATCGGAATAATGGTACCCCGAACAACCATCCCACCCTTCTAAACGAGTATCTGGGCTTAATTGCATCATTCCGAATGGTACTGTTGCTCCAGGAAAAGTGTGCCCGTGCCCTCCAGTTCCTATCAATGGATTGACATATTCAAGTATTCCTTTAGATGGCTTTTGGTTTTCACTTGCAGGTTTATTATTGCAAGAGAATAATACTAATGATATACTTAAGCTAAAAAATATTCTGATTTTCATATTGATGGGCTTTCAATTTGCTTGAAATTATTTTAAAAAAAAGACATCTGAAATAGATATCTATGCATCATAATCAACACCTTGAGATTTCAGCACTGATTTGACTTTTACCGCAAAAAACATTAAGTACAAAAAGCATAAAACAGTTATCCAGTAAGAATTATGTATGTTGAACAAGTCTGCCAATTTCCCTTGAATCGGTGGAATTATCGCTCCCCCTAAAATCATCATAATTAAAAATGCCGAGCCTTGAGAGGTATATTTACCCAAGCCAGCAATTGACAAAGAAAATATGCTTGGCCACATAATGGAACAAAACAAACCACCACTCATAAATGCATATAATGCAATTGTTCCTGTAGTAAACAAACCTACCAACATAGCTACAGTGCCTAATAATCCAAAAATAAACAGAGTTTTGCCTGGCTTATCTTGACCAAAGAAAAACCCTCCTATAAGCAGTAATATGCTCCATCCGTATAAATACAAACCACTTATATCATTCTGGCTGATGTGGTTTACAAACAACACCACTCCAAATGCGATATACGGAACAATAATTAACAGGACGTTTCTTAGCTTTTTCCCAGGATTAAAAACTGTAATTGCACCTGCCCAACGTCCAATCATCATCGACCCCCAATACATGGAAATGTAGGGAGCTATTTCAGAATCCGTAAACCCTCCGAAAGCTTTGGATTTCAATAACTCGCCCAAGTTACTTTGAATGGTTACTTCAACTCCTACGTAGGTAAAAATAGCCAACATTCCGAGCACCAATTGAGGATATTGCATAGCTCCCCAACCCTCTGCAATCTTAGTTGCGCTTTTATTAGCAAACATTAAACTACCGACAATTACGACTAACGCCACAATCATTAGTTGAAAAATGAAATTTGAATCTACGACTTCGCCTTTGTATTGATCAAACACAAAATAGAAGATGATTAAAAGCGAAAAGGTTATAAACCCTAGAGTCTTTAAAGCCTTGGGTGCATTAACGAAAGTAGTATCTCCCTTGGCTTGCGGAAGTTTCTTTGAAAAAATAAATAAAGCGGCTGCAACAAGAAAAAGTCCACCTACTGCTGTGTACAGCATTTTAACCGTACTCAAATCAATACTTGCAATTTGCTCGTCGGTATAAGTTGCTGCACCAAACAGCGCCAAGGCTACAGCAATAGGTCCAATTGCTGTTCCAAAAGAATTAACTCCTCCTGCTAAATTCAATCGGTGTGAACCAGTTGCAGGATCTCCAAGGGCAATGGCAAAAGGGTTTGCAGAAGTTTGTTGTAATGAAAACCCTAGAGCAACGACAAATAAAGCTGCTAAAATTAAACCAAAAGAACCTAATGAAATTGCGGGAATCATTAGAGCGGCGCCAACTGCAGAAAGTACTAGACCATATACAATTCCATTCTTAAAGCCCCATTTATTCAATATATCCATTTTTACATAGCCAGAAGCAACGAACAGCAATAACGCACCGATGTAATACGCTCCATAGAATGCAAAATCAATTAATTGAGATTGAAATTGATCTAAATTAAAATATGACTTACAAAAAGGAATAAATACTCCATTTGAAGCAGCTATAAATCCCCAAAAGAAGAATACCGTTACTAAAGTGGTTAATGCTGCTCTATAATTTGTTTTGTTTTCCATGTATCTAAGAAGTTCCTAATAAACTAAAAGTTAAATTATCGCAGAATTATAGAGACATTGCTATCCCTTTCTGACATTTTCGAATTGCGAAGCAATAATAAATGATTTTTACAGGGAATGCTAAAAACACTAAACTAAGTTTTAGATTAGTTTTCGACAATTGCGAATTTCTGTTGCAAGTAAACAATAAACAAAGCTTTTGAGTTAACTTTATGGAACTATACAATAATCATGATGCGATACCTTCTCCTCTTTCTTTCTTTTATAAGCATAACACTTTCAGCGCAGCACGTCCCAACTAAACTATTTGATGTTGAAAAACGCTCTGCCATTGGGAGAATGAACAACAAGTCTGCACCACAAACAGCTGACTACAATGTTCATTACTATGAAATCGACTTACTGTTAGACCCTGCAGTTCGCTTTGTTGAAGGTAGTGTAACCGTTCATTTCCAAGCATTAACACCAATGGATAGCATTGTTTTAGATTTTGGAAATCAGCTAATTGTAGATTCGACAGTTTATCACCACACTACCTTTTTAACCGCAAACACTTCCGGCTTCAATACCGTTAGTTTCGTATTTCCCAACAATGTAAATACAACCACACAAGATTCTGTTCAAATTTTTTACAGAGGAACGCCCAGAGGTAATCCAGTAGGCACTCCTTTTGCAAGAGTAAATGTACCCAATGGGAATCTAATTTGGACCCTATCAGAGCCTTATGGTGCTAGAGATTGGTGGCCGTGTAAAAGTGACTTAGCAGATAAAGCAGACTCCATCAGCATACACGTAACCGTTCCACAAGGAAATAAAGTAGCATCCTTAGGGCTTTTGCAAGGAATAGATACTGTTGGTACAGATTTGAAATACAAATGGAAAACAACCTACCCTACGGTTGCCTATTTAGTTGCTATTGGCGCTGGTAAATACGACTCTTATCAAGATCAATTGTACGTGCACGGAGATAGCATCTTGATGGAGCATTACTTACTTCAAAATCAATCTCAGAGTCAATCGTTAGCTGGCGTTCAAGACTTTATGGTCATGTTCGACTCTTTGTTTGGAGAATACCCATTTAAAAAAGAGAAATACGGGCATGCATCCTTCACTTTCGGCGGAGGTATGGAACATCAGACCATCAGTTTTATGGGAAGCTATGGCGGCGGATTGAAAGCGCACGAATTAGCACATCAGTGGTTTGGGAATAAAATTACCTGTGGATCCTGGAGTGATTTATGGTTGAACGAATCTTTTGCTACGTATATTACAGGTCTTACCTATCAATTTGGGGTGGTTCACAACCCTGCTTTTTGGCCGGTTTGGCTAGACCAAACAAAGCGTTCGGGCTTATCCTTTCCCAATGGCTCGGTGTACCGCTACGATACTAGTAGTGTAAATAGTTTATTTAACAATCAAGTGTATAACAAAGGCGCAATTACCTTACATACGTTACGCTGGAAAGTGGGCGATAGTGCTTTCTTTGCAGGTGTTAGAAATTACATTGACGATACAACACTTGCTTATGGCTTTGCTCGAACACCTGACTTACAAAGACATTTAGAAGCCAGTTACGGGCAAAGTTTAATGGAGTTTTTCAACGATTGGGTTTACGGTCCTGGCTTCCCTCAGATGCATACTTCATGGAGTTCGAATGGTAATAATTTAACGTTGACAGTGACACAAATTCCATCAGATTCTGCGGTGTCATTTTTCGAGATACCCATTCCCTATCGTTTGATGGGCAACAACCTAGATACAATTATAGTTGTTGAACCAACCACAAACTTTCAGACGATTACCATCCCCAATTTACCTGGTGTTACCAATGTTATATTTAATCCAGACGATCAAATTTTTGCGAGAGAGTTGTTTACGGTAGAAATTTCTGAAACGCCTGCTGCAAGTAATATAATGGTATTTCCTAACCCAACTCGTGATTTCTTGTATTTCGAGAATTCAACGAGTTCAGTAGGTCGTACAGTTCGCATTTATAGCTTAGATGGCAAATTAGTGCAACAACAGGTATTCAATCGTTTAATTGATATTCAACAATTGAATAATGGCTTTTACTTTTTAGAAATTGAGGGTGATACAGAAATACAGCGAACGAAATTTCAAAAAATCAACTAAAAATGATTTCGAAGTAAAAACACCTCATAGTACTTTTGTTTCTTAATTCCCGCTGCCTATTTGTAATAGATGAGTTGTACGCTTGCAATTTGTAATAATGAAACAATTTTGCTTTTCTTGTACAACAAAAATCGGGATTTAAAGTGAATTCGTTCAAACCCATTTACACCCTCAACAGAGTGACATTTAGACACTAAAACAAGTAAGTAGTAGCTAAATTCTAACAAAAGTACGCCAAAAAGTCACAGATTTTGGTATTTTTTGATTTGGAGATTAATTTGATACCTGCAACTTGAAATCAAAAACCATACTGAAATGAATTTTAAAAACTATACCATAAAATCGCAGGAAGTGATTCAGCAGGCCCACCAATTGGCTACAAGTTCGAATCATCAGGCGATTGAGAATGGTCATATCTTAAAGGCCATTCTCGATACAGACGAAAACGTAACTCCATTTCTGTTAAAGAAATTAGGCGTTAACGCAGACGTAATTA
>JBLHTZ010000035.1:0-26173 GCA_047627915.1 Vicingaceae bacterium | reverse complement strand
ATTACGGGTGGTAATGCAGGCGGACAATCTTTCACTTGGACTCCAGATCCAGGAGTTGCTAATGGCGGAGGGACTGATTCAGTATTTAATTTAACCGCAGGAAATTATTCTGTAAGAGTGTTTGATCTGCTTGGTTGCGATACCACAATTAACTTTGCAATATTACAAACAGCACCTAACTTTACCTTCAATGATTCGATAAGAAACGATTCATGTATTGGAGCAGGAAAAGGTTATGTAGGAATTGAAAATTTAAGTGGCGGTGTGCAGCCATATTCTTTTGAATGGTCTACTAATGTCGGAACAACTGTAACCGACGCTTTCATTGATAATTTAACAACAGGCAATTATTCTGTAACTGTATCAGATGCGTCTGGTTGTGATTCAGTCTTCAACTTTGCTCCTTTAACCGAGCCAAACCCTTTTAGTGTTTCTGTGATTGCTAACGAAGACACATGTCTAAGGTCGCTCGGTAACGCCTCTATAGATCCAACTACATTAGCGGGTGGTACGGCCCCATATAGTTTTACTTGGCCCGGAAACGTATCCGGACAAGCAGTAAATGGATTGTTAGGGAATGCTACTTATCAATTAACCATAACGGATGCTAACAAATGTCTTAACACAGTAGACTTTCCCATTGGTAATGTTGCACCTTTCACTATTGCATTCGACACTGATAGCGTAAGTTGTAAAAACTTTGCTAATGGTGCTATAAGGGTAACAACTATAGGTCAAGCTACAGGAGCAACTACCTATACATGGTTCCCCAGCATCTCAGGCGGAGCAACTCCAACAGGTTTATTAGCAGGAACATATTCTCTTAACGTTACTGATGTTAACGGTTGTGTTGCCACTGGAACAGTAGATGTAGGAGAGCCAAGTGAATTATTAATAGACTCTGTAAATACTACAAATGAAAATTGTGCCCCAGGAGGTGATGGAACGGCTTTGGCTTTTACTAGTGGAGGAAATCCTCCATACAGGTATAATTGGGGAGATGGTAATGGATTTACTTCAGTTGATAATGTGAGTGCCCTGACGAGTGGAAACTATAGTGTAACAGTTCAAGATAGAAAGTTTTGTTCAGATGTCTTTAATTTCAGAATTGGTGTTGACGCGCCTTTTACAATTGATTCAACAACTGTTATCGATGAAACATGTCCGGGAAAAAAGGATGGAAGTATCCTCGTTCATCTTTCAAACACCATTCCTGTAGTAAGCTATACTTGGGGTATACCTGCCCTAACAGGGCCTAATCCGACAGGACTTGGAACAGGTTCATATGCTTTAACCGTTACGGATGGAACTAATTGTACCGTTAGTGCACTCGTTGCTGTTGGACGCCAATCTAGTTTACAAACTATCATTCCTCGTAGTGAAGATGAAACATGTTCTCCTGGAGGAGACGGCTGGGCAAAAGTAGCTGCAATAGCCGGAGTTGAACCGTATTCTTTTGCTTGGAGTCCGAATGTTGCTTTTGGATCAACTTCAGATTCAGCATTTAACTTAGTAGCAGATGATTACTTTGTTACTACAACTGACAGAATTGGCTGTACCTCAGTTGGTTCAGTTAGACTTGAATCTGGTGCAAATATAGATTACAACCTCTTAGCGCAAACAGTTCCTTTGTGCTTCGGTGGCACGACTGGAAGTCTAAGAATAGAAGCTTTTGGTGGTATTGCACCCTATAGCTATAGATGGTCAAGTGGCAGTACAGACTCTATAGCAAATAACTTACGTTCAGGTTCTGTTTCGGTAACAATTACAGACAACGCTGTCCCTCCGTGTGTAAAAATATTTGATATTACTATTGCTCCTGTTAATCCAATCTCACTTACCGTTGCAACAACTATTGAAAGTTGCGCTCCAGGAATAGATGGAAGCGCTACGGTAACTACTCTTGAAGGAGTTAGTCCATTCTCCTACGTTTATTCTGGAAGTGGGACTGTAGGAGCCACGCCAAACATCTACGAGAATTTAGTTGCAGGTCCTTATTCGGTTAGTGTTACAGATGCCAATGGTTGTTCCACATCTAGTAATTTCACCGTAATAAACGCCAGTACTTTCCCTTTTAGCGCAAGTCTCACCAAAAAGGACCCAACTTGTGCAAATGGCGCAAACGGAGAATTTAATGTTCAGGTAAGTGGAGGTTCAAACCCTTTTACGTACTCTTGGATAGGTGGAAATGGAAATGCTGCTGCTGCAGATCCTACCAATTTAATAGCAGGAATATATACTGTTACTGTTAGTGATTTTTATGGATGTGAACTCATCAGAACTGATACCTTATTCGACAAAGCGCCAATAACAGCAACCTTCGTATATGTAAAGGATGATTGTCCACCTGCTAATTCAGGAAGTGCAACAGCAACTGCGGCTGATGGAGTTGCTCCTTATAGCTACAACTGGCCAACAGGAACAATCCCAGGTTCTGTTGTTTCTGGTGCTTCCAGTGAAACATTCTCAAATTTACCCGCTGGGACATTTAATGTTACCATTACAGATGCAAATCTTTGCAGCAATATTATTCCTTTTACGATTGAAAAATCTGCACCTTTTACCTTAACTACTACTAAAGATAATATTAGCTGTAATGGTTTAACAGATGGAAGAATTACGTTAACTGTAACCGGAGTAACAACACCAAATACAGAAACTTACGTATGGAGCCCTAGTGTAGGGATAGCGAACATTAACAATCAAAATCAGACTAACCTCGCAGCAGGCACTTATTTAGTTACGATAACGGATCCAGCTAATAGTTGTGAAGAGACTGAAACCTTCATAATAGAAGAGCCTGACACTATAGCTGCTAATGCAGCGATAACAAATGCAAGTTGCTTAGGAGGCATAAGTAATGGTGCAATTAATCTTACCGTATCTGGTGGTACAGGAACTTACAGTTACGATTGGGGAAGTGGAATAACTTCTAAAGACCGATCGGGACTAGCCGCAGGTGACTATACCGTTACGATAACTGATGCAAGAAATTGTGGTCCGTTCATAGCAACGTACTCTGTAACCGATCAGCCACAATTCACTGTTAGTTTAGATTCGACTGATATAACCTGCCCTGGATTACGAAATGGTCGTATAACCGTAACAACAACCGCAACCAACCCAACTTATGCATGGAGTGATGGGTTATCTGTTAGCGCTGTAAGAGGTGGTTTGTTTCCAGGGAGATACCTTGTTACCGTTACTAATGGTGGCACAGGATGTCAAGTAATTGACTCAACTTTCATTAATCAAGAGGATAGCATAAAAATGTTCTTTTCGGTTATTGATGAAAATTGTTCACCAGGAATGGATGGAGTTGCTAATATAGATTCCACTAGAGGTGGAACCCCGGGTTATACTTGGTCTTTCTCAGCCGGAACCCAAATTGGAAGTGGCCCTGTGGTAACACAGCTGGCATCAGGAATCGTATTAGTTACAGTAACAGATTTAATAGGTTGTACTGCGGTAGACTCTTTTGAAGTGAAGAAAGCAGCTCCTTTTAACGCCAGTTTCATTTTTACAGATGCAATTTGTCAAGGAGACTCTACAGGAACAGCGAGTGTTATTACGAGCAATTCCACAGGTTCACTTATATATACTTGGCCTTTGGGTTCAGTCATAGACCCAACAGATTCAACTCAAAATAAATTATTAGCAGGCACATATATAGTAAATGTGTTTGACCCATCAAATCAGTGCGACGAAGATTTAACAATCATTATCGATGAACCAGACACCATAAAACTTAACGCAATTATCACAAATGAGAATTGTAATCCAAGAGGAGATGGTTCCATCACATTAGCACCAAATGGTGGTGATGGTGGTCCGTATACATTTAATTGGAGTGGCACGGGAGTTGTTCCTACGGATCAAAATCAAAATAATCTTTCTGCAGGCACTTATTTCTTAACCATTACGGACGGGATAGGTTGTACTTCTGAAGACTCATTAAAAGTTCAAATAATTGTTAATATAGTTCCTAACTTAACTTCAGTAGATGTTTGTCAAGTAGCTGGCTTATGTAATGGATCGGCAGAAGTTTCCCCAACTAACGGAACTGCGCCTTATACCTATGAATGGACTTCTTCAACGGGAGTCATTCCTGTTCCCCAAACTGCAGATTCTATTGGTAACCTTTGTGCAGGAGATTATACTTTAAAAATAACTGATGTTTCAGGTTGTGATACCACCATTGCATTTACAATCAATGGGAATAGAACTATTTTGCCAAATGGAATTGTTATAGATGAGTCTTGCGGAGGTACTGACGATGGTTCAATTTCAGTGACTCCAAGTGGAGGTGTAGAACCTTACTCTTATGCTTGGTTAGGTAGTGCGTCAATTGACTCAAACAGAATTAACCTTACTCCTGATAATTATAGTATTACAATTACAGATGCTACAGGTTGTTTCGCGATATTAGATACAATTATCGATACTGATAACTTTGATTACACCATCTCTTCTACAGATTTATCATGTCTCGGGGGAAATAACGGAACTGCAGATATTACAATAGTTGGCGGAACTGCGGGGTATACATTTAATTGGACTCCTGCTCCTGCAAATGGACAAGGTACTCCAAACATTTCTGCTTTATCAGTAGGAACTTATTCAGTTGTAATGACTAATACTAGCACTAATTGCAGTATTACAGAGACGGTAGATATTCTTCCTTCTTCTCAAATTAACCCAAATGAAATCGTTTCTAATGAAAGTTGTTTTGGACAGAATGACGGTAGCATTGTCTTAGCAGTTGTTGGTGGTGCAGGGAATTACACCTACAATTGGTCGGCTAATGTTCCAGTAGGAACTGCAGGCAGCAGCGCTACAGGATTAACTGCAGGAACTTATACTGTACAAATTATAGATGGCGCAGGGTGCGACACTACTCTATCTGTAGACATTATCGCTGCTAATGAAATTATTGCTGCAATAACTAATAATGTTGCTAATTGCGCTAATACAAGTATTTGCGACGGTAGTGCAGTCTTAACTGTTAGCAGTCCAGGTACATTTAGCTACGTTTGGTCTCCAGGAATAGTGGTTGTTGGTAACGACTCAGCCGCCATTAACCTATGCCCAGGAAATTATTTTGTTGATATTACCAATTCAAATGGATGCACTAAAAGAGTCGACTTTACGATTGGAGGGCCAAGCATTATTGATCCAAACATTACAAGTAATGATGCAACATGTAACATCCCAAATGGAAGTCTAGTTGCGGCTCCAACAGGAGGAACAGGAACATTAACAGTTGAATGGTTAGACAATACATTATCATCTATTGGTAATGGCGTTTCTGTAAGTTCATTACCCGCAGGAGCTTACTTTGCTGTTGTTGCCGACGCAGTTGGTTGTAGAGATACATTCCCTACTAGCATAAGCGACATTGGAGGAGAAGACATTACAATTACAGCTTCAAACCCTGTTTCTTGCTTTGGTGGAAACGATGGAGGAGCGACAGTAAGCTTCGTTTGCTCTGACCCATCATGTACAACAGAGTGGTTTGCTGCCGGAGGAGTTAGTGTAGGGGCTGGTAGAACGATTACCGGGCTTCGAGCAGGTGATTATTACGTGGAAGTAAACAACAATACCGGTTGTTTATCTGTTGAACCTATCACGATTACTCAACCACGTCCATTTTCTATTTCAGAAACAATCGTTTCTAATGATTGCTTTGGAGGAATTAATGGAGGTATAACGCTGAGCGTCTCTGGAGCCGCAGGAAATTTCAATTACCTCTGGACTCCTGCTCCAACAAATGGGCAAGGTACCAATGCCATTTCGGGATTAGCTGCAGGAACCTACACCGTAAACATTATAGACGGAAATGGTTGTGACACTACCTTAAGTTTAGACGTTCAAGAACCATTAGACATAACTGCAACTTTTGATACCACTAGTGCGACGTGTAATGTTTCAAACGGACAAATCATTGCAACTGTATCTGGTGGAACAGTTTTAGTTCCTTTGGCATACAACTACCAATGGTTTGATGATAATAACGTGAGCCTTGCCGGAGAAACAACAAACACGTTGAACAATGTTGGTGCGGGAACGTATCGATTAAGAGTGAGAGACGATAATGGTTGCCAGAAAATATTCACTGTGAACCTATCAGACTTTAACGGTCCAACCGTTAACATTGATTCTGTTATAGATGCAGGTTGTTTTGGAGCAAGTAACGGTGGAGTCTTCATTACCGCCAATGGAACCAACTCTCCATTAACCTTCAACTGGCTTCCAACTGGAGCTGTAAGTGAAGACTTAACTAATCTTTCAGCAGGTATATATTCAGTAAAAGTTACAGACGCTCTAGGGTGTATAACCTTCGCCCAAGATACCGTTAGAGAATCATCTGAGTTAGTAGCTGTGTTTAGCACAACCGATGCAACATGCGGTCAATGTAATGGATCTGCTGCGGTTTCTATAACTGGAGGAACTGCTCCTTATACTTACTTATGGAGTAACGGCGCAGTTGCTGATAGTACTAACAGTTTATGTGGTGGTAATTACTCCTTAGTAGTTACCGACGTTGATGGTTGCAGTAAGTCGTTTGATTTTGGAGTAAATACTTCAGGTGGCCCAACAGGAGAAACAGTAAGCATATCTCCTGTAAGTTGTGCTAACGCTAACAATGGATCAGCGACAGTCACTCCAATTGGAGGAACACCACCTTACTCCTATTTGTGGCAACATAACGGTGCTACAACAAATAGTTTAAGTAATCTATCAGCAGGAACATACTTTGTTCAAATATCTGACGTAAGAAGTTGTTCTAGAACGGTACAAGTTGACATTACTAACCCATCCGTAATTGTATTAAATCCGCAAGTAGTAAGTTCAACTTGTAATCAAGCTGATGGTTCAATTTTACTGAATGTAACTGGAGGTCAGCCACCCTATAGCTACAATTGGTTTACCGCCACAATTGTTGACACTAATTTTATTGACAACAGAGCTGCAGGTTTATACACAGTCAGTGTTAGTGATGCAAATGGATGTATTACGTCAACTACCATTGCAATTAATAATACAGGTATACCTGCCCTTCCAACTCCTAGAGTAACAGATGTAAATTGTTTCGGTCAATGCAATGGATCTTTAATTAGTAATATTTCGGGTGTACCAGTTGACTTTAGATGGTTAGATGCACAAAGAAATTCAATAGCTCCACTAAACACAGATTTAACAAGTACCGTTTGTGCAGGAGATTACTTCTTAGAAGTTATTACCAACCCACAGGGTTGTAAATCTTATGTTCCTGTAACGATTTCAGAGCCAGATTCAATTACATTATCTTCAAATATTATTAAAGATATTTCATGTAATGGAGATTGTGATGGCCAAGTATTTATTAATACTAGAGGTGGAAATATTCTTTATACTTATTCTTGGAATGATCCGAATAATCAAAGTCAGATTCCTGTTACGGGATTGTGCGCAGGTATCTATACTGTGACCGCAACAGATGCAAATGGTTGCACGGCCAAAACATCAATAACCTTAACAGATCCGCCAACATTAACAGTAAGTACTTCAAACACCAATTTGGTTTGTAGCTCTGATTGCAATGCTACAGCAACTTCGTTCGTAATTGGAGGTAGTGCACCATATGCCTACTCTTGGAGTGGAGGTCAAACGGTTGCAAATCCAACAAACTTGTGTTTCGGGATTAATATTTTAACTGTAACAGATGCAAGAAGTTGCAGTGTGACAGATACAATTCTTGTTTCAGCCACTGATACTGTAATTGCAGAATCTGTTAGTCAATCTGACCTCTGTGACGGAGACTTGGTGAATCTTTCAGGAACAATAACTGGATCTTCAATCACCTCATTTGGTTGGTATCTAGCAAATACAACTACGCTATTAACAACAACGCTTGACACTTCATTTGCAAGACCAGTTGGCAGTTATACATATTATTTAATTGCTACTAGTGGAACTTGTTCTGATACTGCTAGGTTTGATGTAACAATAGCCCCAAATCCTTTGGTAAACTTAGAATCTGAAATTAGAAGATTCGGTGAAGAAGTAACGATCATAGAATTAGGAAACGAAGATCCTTCTTATACTTATTTATGGACTCCAAGCACAGACTTAGATGATTCAACAAAATCAGAACCGACTACATTAACAGAAGTCAATATCACTTACACCTTGTTAGTGACTGACACCAACGGTTGTACTTACACAGACTCAATATTGGTTGTTTATTCCCCAGATATTGAAGTACCATCGGGCTTCACTCCAAATAGTGACGGAAATAATGATGTTTGGAATATTCAATTATTGGAGGAATACCCGAATGCTTCTGTTCAAATTTACAACAGATGGGGTCAGCTACTTTATGAGCAACCAAATGGTTATACGGTTCCATGGAATGGCAAGTACAAAGGAAAAGAACTCCCAATTGGAACCTATTACTATATTATCGATTTGAAAGATTCGGCAGTAAAACCACTAACTGGACCAATCACAATTATTAGGTAAGATGAAAAAAATACTGTTAATTATAAATCTATTGGGAATCGGGTTGTTGAGCTTAAAAGCTCAACAACTTCCTCAATACAGTCAATACATATTAAACAAATATGTTATTAACCCAGCTAGTGCTGGTTCAGAGAACTACTTTACCGGTCAAACTAATTATCGTTCCCAATGGGAAGGCATTAAAGATGCTCCTAGAACTTATATTTTAAGTGTTAATGGACCCATCTCTAAGGAAAACATGGGAATTGGAGGATATATGTTTACCGATATTACTGGACCTACCAGAAGAAACGGGTTTAGTCTTTCCTATTCATACCACATTAAATTAAACCCAAGTATAAAATTATCTCTATCTGTGAATGCAGGGATTTTACAATACGGTGTTGATGGGTCTGAGATTACTTTTGACGGACCCGACATTATTGGGAGTACCTTCATTGAAAATAATTTAGTGCCAGATGCTGGATTTAGCTTTTACTTGTACCACAAAGACTTCTTTTTCGGGGGTTCAGCACCACAGTTAATTCGAAATGAAATAACATTTGAAAAAAGTGTTGGAGTGCAACAAGGCAGATTAGAAAACCACTTTTTCGTAATGGGAGGCTATAAAGCTGAAATAGCTGAAAAAATTAAATTAGAGCCCTCTTTTTTATTAAAATATATCAACCCTGTTCCATTGCAATATGAGGTAACCCTAAGGGGACTCTATGATGAAAACTATTGGTTGGGAATTTCTTACCGTCAAGATGCAGCATTAACGCTATTGATAGGTTTAACCTTACAAGAAAGTTTAAGTTTAGGTTATTCCTATGATTTTATTCAGTCTAACATTGCAAACTACAGTACCGGTTCTCATGAAATCATGCTTTCTGTAAAATTTAATAAGGGGAAAGATAGAAAAGTAAAAACAGAATAATAATAACTTATGGCATCGTTTAAAGAAATTGTTAATTCTGAAACTCCTGTGTTGGTTGATTTTTTTGCAGAATGGTGTGGACCATGCAAGATGATATCGCCCATTTTAAAAGAAATAAAATCTACCCTAAAGGATGATGTTAAAATCTTAAAAATCGATGTAGACAAAAATCAAAAAGTCGCGTCGGCCTATCAAGTTCAGGGCGTGCCAACACTAATTATTTTTCAAAAAGGCAAAATTGTTTGGAGGCAATCGGGAGTTATTCCAGCTCACGAATTAATTTCTCGAATAAAAACTTTAGCTAAATAGAGCACTGCACCTCCAGCCTTCGGTTTGTGCCTTTTTTAGTACCTTTTCAAGAGCATGAAACATATTTACTTTTGCTTTCACACTATCGTGAAAAACGATAATTGAGCCGTTTTCCCAATTACTACAAGCTATTCCAGCGCATTTTTCAGGGGAAATACTTTGATCATAATCTTGAGTAAGCACAGACCACATTATAATATCATACCGCTTCTTTAGCAGTTTTATCTGTGAAGACTTTATTCTTCCGTAAGGAGGACGGAAAAGCTTTGACTCATATATTTCTTGAAAACTCGAAACATCATGCAAAAACTCCGTCGTTGTATTCTTCCAGCCATTCTTATGATTATATGTATGGTTGCCTACTACGTGCCCACCAGCAACAATTTCCTTAAATAAATCTGGGTTTTCTTGAATATTTTTTCCCAAACAAAAAAAACTTGCCTTAGCATTGTATTTAGAAAGAAGTTTCAGAACATCTGAAGTAACTTCAGGTGTTGGTCCGTCGTCGAAAGTTAGAAAAATTTCCTTGTGCTTCGTGTTCATCTTCCAAATCAACGAAGGATAAACTTTTTTAATAAAACCTGAGGGATAAGATAGCAGCATTATGCAAAAAGTTGCTGAAATACTTGCTCAATCTTGCCCACTGCTTTTATTTCAATTTTAAAATCTGCAACAACCAACCCTTTTAAATTATACTTAGAAATAAAAATAGTATCAAATC
The DNA here is from genome assembly GCA_047627915.1 of Vicingaceae bacterium. GTDB lineage: Bacteria > Bacteroidota > Bacteroidia > Flavobacteriales_E > Vicingaceae > NORP294. Next base: position 15,722 of record JBLHTZ010000035.1, on the reverse strand, counting down.
CTAGCTTCTGGGCCTCTGCTATTCGTTGTTCAATTTTATTCACTGGTCTTATTTCACCGGAAAGGCCCACTTCTGCTGAAAAGCATGTTTTGCTGTTAATCGGAAAGTCTTCGGAAGAAGATAAAACAGCACTAACTACTGCTAAATCTATAGCAGGATCTTCTACTTTTATACCTCCTGCAATGTTTAAGAAAACATCCTTTGCTGCTAATCTAAAACCACAGCGCTTTTCTAAAACCGCCAATAGCATGTTTAACCTTCTTAAATCGAAGCCAGTTGCAGAGCGCTGCGGTGTGCCGTAAGCCGCAGAGCTAACTAAAGATTGAATTTCAATTAACATAGGTCGCATACCCTCCATACTACTAGCAATAGCAGAACCACTCAGCTGTTCATCTCTATTTGAAAGTAGTATCTCAGAAGGGTTCTCAACTTCTCTTAAACCACTCCCTTGCATCTCATAGATTCCAATTTCATTGGTTGGTCCAAAACGGTTTTTAGCAGACCTTAACAACCTATACATGTGATTGCGATCACCCTCGAATTGCAATACAACATCTACCATGTGCTCTAACACTTTCGGTCCAGCGATGCTCCCTTCTTTGTTAATATGCCCAATTAAGAAGATTGGTGTGCCTGTTTCTTTTGCAAAGCGCATCAACTGAGCAGAACATTCTCTAATTTGAGAAATGCTTCCAGCTGAAGATTCAATCAGTGAAGAATGTAATGTTTGTATACTATCAATAACTACAACATCAGCTTCTGCTTGCCCCAAGTGCTGTAATATATTCTGAACATTTGTTTCTGCTAGCAAGTAACATTTTTGGTTTTCAATTCCAATGCGTTCTGCCCTCATTTTTATCTGCTGCTCACTTTCCTCTCCTGAAATGTAAAGCACTTTTATTCCCGGCCATTTTAGGGCCATTTGAAGCAGTAATGTCGATTTCCCAATGCCAGGCTCTCCTCCAAATAATTGCAAAGAGCCAGGAACTAAGCCACCACCTAATACACGATTTAGTTCATTATCCGGCGTGCGATAACGAACTTCTTCAGTAGTTACGACATCTTGAACAGCAACTGCTTTTGCTTGACGTTTAAAGGATGAACTAGAAGTTAAAGAAGACCCATTACTTTCTTTCTGAATTACTTCTTCAACATAAGTATTCCACTCGTTGCAAGAAGGACATTTTCCAATCCATTTGCTTGCTTGTGCACCGCAATTTTGACAGAAGTATGCTTTTTTAAGTTTCGCCAATTTTTTAGAATACTATATCGATTTTCTTTCGTCGTTTAGCTTTTGATTCGCAAAAGTCTTTTATATTCGAGGTTGCTTTTTCGTTGCCCAGATTCACTGCTTTTACCCAATCATTACACGCTTTCTCTTTATTTTTCAACTCATAGTAAGCTTCTCCTCTATAAAAATAGGCCTTATTAAAATTTTCATCTCGGTTTTCAATAATGATGTCAAAATCCTTTATAGACTCTTCAAATAGATCTTGCGCTAATTTAGAAAGGGCAATATTCATTCGTCCATTTTCCAATTTTGGGTTTTTTGATAACGCTAACTCAAAGTCTTTAGCACCACCTACAAAATTTTTTAATTCAGCCTTTACTGCTCCTCTATTGTATATTGCTTCTGCATAATTTGGCCTTAACTCAATTGCTTTGTTATATGATTCAATCGAAGCTCTGTATCTGGATAATTCATAATTGCAATATCCTATAAAATAATACAGCTCTGGTGTGTTTTCATTCAACTCTAGTGCTTTGTTAAAGTCTTGCAAAGCTTTCTTATATAGTTTCAAAAACACCAACGCCACCCCCCTACTAAAATATAATTCAGCATCATTATTATCCAACTTTTCAGCAACATTGTATTGGTGAACTGCCTTTTCATAAAAGTCCTGTTTATTCAAAGAGTTAGCATAACCGAGCTGTAACTTATATTCATTTGGAGTTTGCTGTAAAGCTTGTTTAAAAGCTTCCCCAGCCTCCTTATATTTCTTTGCTTCGTAAAGCTCTTCTCCGCTATTCTGAGCAAAAACGGATACTCCTAAGGCAAGTAAAAATAAAAGAATAACATGTTTCATGGTTATATTATTTTCTAGCCTTTTCCACAATTTTGGTTGTCGAAAAACCTTCTAAAAAGTCAATAGTTTTAACTTCTCCCCCATTTCCTGTCACAAACTGATGTCCTACTATCTCGTGTATTTTATAATCACTCCCCTTTACTAAAACTTGAGGCTTCACCTCTTCAATTAACTCCAACGGGGTATCTTCATCAAACAAAATTACCAAGTCAACAAAATGCAAAGCAGCAATAATTATTGCTCTTGAATTTTCATCCTGAATAGGCCTGTTCTTGTTCTTTCCTAACCTTCGAACAGAATCGTCCGTATTAACACCTACAACTAACTTAGTTCCTAAATCCCCAGCTTTAGATAAATAATCTACATGCCCTTGGTGCAATATATCGAAGCACCCATTGGTAAAAACAATCTTCTCCCCTTTCAACCCCCATCGGTTGACAATAAAGCTGAGCTCCTCTCGCTCCACGATTCTATTTTTAATTACTTGTAGCGCTTTCAATTTTTTTATTTCGGTTTACAAATCTCAACAATGGTATACTTGCTACCCCCAATACGATAATCATTAATGTTTGTGATGTCCAAAGTATCCAACCTAAAGCCAACGCTCCTGATTTTGAAACCCCATAAAGTAACAGAGTGTTCATAATTGCTAAAGGAAAAACACCTAATCCACCTTGCACAAAAACGATAGCCAAACTTCCCATAACAAATGAAGCCACAACTCCGGCTAAAGGTACAGAGGAAGTTTCATCTAAACAAAAAAAGCACACCCAAAACATTCCAATGTACATAATCCAGATAAAAGCCGTGTGCATCAAAAAATATCCTTTATTTTCCATTTTAGCAATTGAAATAACTCCTTCAAATATTCCCCTTAGCAATTCTCTTATTTTTCCAAAAATTGGATTGTTTGATTTTGATAACATCAAGAAGAACAGCACTCCCAAACCTACCAGTACAATTCCGGCAAGTATTAAAATTTTCTCAATCGAAATGTTTCCTGTTCCTTGTTCCAAGTAACCAAATAGTAACTCCTTCAGCATGTCGAATTCAACAAATACAATTCCCGCCATAATAGAACCTAGAATTAACAAATCGGCTACTCGCTCTGCTACGATGGTTCCAAAAAGCTTATTAAAAGGAAGCCCTTCATATTTACCCAATAATCCGGGCCTAGTAACTTCACCTAATCTCGGCAATGCCAAGTTTGCTACATACCCAATCATAACGGTAAAAAAACTATTCCAGAATCCAGGGGTTTTGCCAAGGGGTTGTATTGTATATTTCCAACGAATAGCCCTGCTCACGTGGCTTAATACACCAAAAAAAACAGAAAGAAATATCCAAAAATAATTTGCACTTGCGAAGGAGGTATAAAGTTCTTCTTTCTCTTTTTCGGTCAAGTCTTTAAAGACATACCAAATCAAGAATGCTCCAAATGCCAAGGGGAGAGCTACTTTAAGAAAAGAGAGAATAGGTTTCAAATAGATAATTTTACAAAGCGAATTTAGGGATTTAATGACAGATTATCGATTAATCGCACGCCCTCTATATGGACCACAACAAAGGCCCTAGGGTGTCTACTTTCCTCCCAATTTTCAATGCGCTCAAACGTTTTTTCATCTACTATCTCAAAATATTCAACTTCAAATTTTTGCGAGAGCTTAGAAATGGCGACTTCCACCAAAGTTTGAGGATCAAAAATCAAAACATTATTTCTACAAAATTTTAGGGTATTGAACACTTCAGTAGCCGCTAACCGTTTCTCATCAGACAATCTTAAGTTCCTTGAACTCAAAGCCAAACCGCTTTCTGCTCGAACTGTTTCGCATGCAACAATGTTAACAGGAATATTTTCTGATTCAACCAGCCAATTTATTATTGCTAATTGCTGAAAATCTTTCTCACCAAAATAAGAATTATCCGGCTTTACTACTGAAAACAATTCCTTCACAACTGCTGCAACTCCCTCAAAGTGTCCAGGTCTATACTGAGCTTCCATCACAGTGCCCAATACCCCAAAGTCGTACTTGTGTATTTTTACTCCATTATAAAACGCATCTGCTTCAGGAGTAAAAACAATATGACAGCCGGATTTTCTTAGTAAATCAATGTCCTTTTCTAACGTGTTCGGATAATTATCTAGATCTTCTTTTTTATTAAACTGCAAAGGGTTCACGAAAATAGAGCACACCGTCTTGTCGTTTTCTGACAAAGAGCGACGAACCAATTCTAGATGTCCTTCGTGCAAAACTCCCATAGTAGGTACAAAACCAATCTTAAAATTATTGTCCTTCCACGTTTGAATAGCTTCTTTTAGCTTGCCTTTAATTTCAATTCTTTCCATCTACTTATATTGCTCCAAAAATAGTATTTCCATACAAATCTCACCATTTTCAGGCTCCAACAAAGCCAAAGGCTTGTGTATGTCCTTTATTTTTACGTAATTTTGTAAAGCTTTATTAATTAATACCTCACTTATATGAGTAAGAAAAGAATTCTTTACATCTCTCAAGAAATTACTCCTTATTTACCGCCAAACCACCTTTCCACTGTAGGTAGAACTTTGCCCCAACATATTCAAGAAAAAGGAAAGGAAATAAGAACCTTTATGCCCAAATTTGGGTGTATTAACGAAAGAAGAAATCAACTTCACGAAGTGATTCGCCTTTCTGGTATGAATTTGATTATCGATGACAATGACCATCCGCTAATCATCAAAGTCGCTTCTATTCAACCTGCAAGAATGCAAGTTTATTTTATCGACAACGAGGACTACTTTCAACGAAAAGCAATTCTAAAAGATGCGGAAGGAAAGTTTTTTGAAGACAATGATGAAAGAGCAATTTTCTTTTGTCGAGGAGTTTTAGAAACCGTGAAGAAACTAGGTTGGGCACCAGATTTAATACATTGCCATGGTTGGATGACAAGTCTAATCCCATTATACCTTAAAACATCGTACAAAGACGAGCCTCTTTTTGAAAATTCTAAAGTGGTTACTTCTGTTTATAATGATTGCTTTGAAGGTAGCCTAGACGCAAACTTTTCCAAGAAAGCAATGATGGACGGGGTTTCTGATGATGATCTAAAAAACTTTGTTACTCCTACCCATTCTAGCCTATGTTCGGCAGCAGCTTCTTGGTCTGATGGTGTAATTGTTGGTGAAGAAGGGGCAGAGAAAATAATTGAAAATGTTGACAAACCAACATTGCAATATCAAGGTACAGATTACGTTGATGCTTTTAATGACTTCTACGAAGAAATATTAGCAGAGGAAGTAGTATTGGCAGAATAATTTCATGAAAGAAAATAACCCATTTTACAGCATGCGGAAAGTGTTACTCCTTTCCGCATCTTTTTTGTTCCTGCTTCAAGCATGCAAAAAAGACGGAGTCTTAGTTCCTGAATTTGAGGAAAACACTACTTTTTCGTTTTTTAGTGATACTACAAAAATTACAACCAAAGTAAAGCTGAGCGATCCCGCTAGGGTAACTCCAGACCAAATCGCAAATGGCTTGGTAGGAGAATATCGCGATTCAGCATTTGGTTACACTAAATCAAGTATCCATGTTCAACCTTTGCTTTCTTCAAATGCTCTGGTTTTTAGCGATGGCAATGAATTAATTACAGTGGATTCTGTGATATTAAGCCTTGAATACGGCGGTTTCTATGGAGATACCACCACTAGTATTGCTCAAACTTTTGACGTTTTCCGATTAGATGAAGAGCTACAGAAAGGCGTGGGAGTTACATATCCTTCTGATACTGTCATTGCGGTACAGTCTACTCCTCTCGCTTCTTACACCTTTACTCCTGACCTTAAAAAGAGAACAGTTCTCTTTCAGCCAGATAATTTTGGTGCTGGCGATACTATAGATGTTAGTCCTCAACTAAGAATAAATTTAGGTAATGCATTAGGTGAAGAAATTATAGCAAAACAAGGAAGTAGTGAGTTAGCAACTGATATAAACTTTGTGAAGTTTTTTAAAGGACTACAAATTACACCTCAGATCAATCCAAGTTTAGTGGATAATGAAGCGGCAATTTTGTATTTTAGACTTACTGCGACCAATACCAAAATGACCATTTATTACACAGCTACTAGTTCAACAGACACCACTCAAAAAGCTGTTGACTTTCCTATAAACACAAACAGTGTTCGGTTCAGCACATTTGAGCATGATTACACAGGTAGTGCAGCAGAAACGGCTTTACAAACACAAAATTCAAACTTTGCTTTTGTACAAGCAATGGCAGGCTTGGAGACTGTGATTAAATTCCCTGATCTAAAAAGCCAACTAGGAGGAAAAATTCTTGTAAACAAAGCAGAGCTTATTATCCCTGCAGTAAATGGGAGTTATTCTAGAGATGTTGGAAAAGCATCGGAAGTTACTCTAGCTTCAAAGGGAGTAAATTCTAACGGAGATACTGTCTTCCAATTCATACCGGATGCCTTAATAAATACTCAGTTTTTCGGAGGAAAATTCGACGAATTAAACAACGAATATAAATTAAATATATCAAGATATGTGCAGAGTTACCTAAATGGTGACCAGAATGAAAATGGCTTAACCTTATTAGTTACAGGAGGTGCAGTAAGTGCAGAAAGGGCGGTTGTTTTTAACGAGAATAATACTAGCAACAAAATTAGATTAAATTTATACTATACTAATATTGAACAATAATGTGTGGAATTGTAGCATATATTGGGTACCGACAAGCCTACCCTATTGTCTTAAAAGGGTTAAAGAGATTAGAATATAGAGGATACGATAGTGCAGGTGTTGCTTTACTTGATAACGACCTGAACCTTTATAAAAAAGCTGGTAAAGTGTCTAATCTTGAGGAATTCACGCAAGGTAAAAACTTGAACTCAACTGTAGGTATTGGTCACACCAGGTGGGCAACTCATGGAGCACCAAATGACGTAAACGCTCATCCTCATAAAAGTGGGAACGGTCGATTGGCAATCATTCACAATGGAATTATCGAAAATTATGACTCTTTAAAGAAGGAACTAATTAAGAGAGGCCATACTTTCGAAAGTGATACAGATACCGAAGTACTAATTCACCTAATTGAAGAAATTATAGATAAAGAGAATGTGTCCTTAGAGGAAGCTGTTCGATATTCTTTAAATGAAGTTATTGGTGCCTATGCGATAGTGATTATTGATAAAGAAAACCCAAATAAATTAATTGCTGCTAGAAACAGTAGCCCTCTTGTTATTGGAATTGGCAAAGATGAATTCTTTATAGCTTCAGACGCTACACCAATAATAGAGTACACGAAAAATGTCGTTTACTTAGACGATGAACAAGTCGCCATTATTGAAAGAGGCCAAGAAGTAAAAATTGTTGATATAGCTAATAAATCAGTTACTCCGGCAATTCAAGAATTGGAAATGAATTTGGAAGCCATAGAAAAAGGTGGCTACGAACATTTCATGTTAAAAGAAATTTACGAACAACCTCAATCTATTCGAGCTAGTATGTTGGGGCGATTAAATTCGAAGACAGGGCAAATCACATTGGGGGGGGTAGAAGAATTTGAATCGAAGTTCATGAATGCGAATAGGATCATATTCGTCGCATGTGGAACATCATGGCATTCTGCTTTGGTTGGAGAATATATGATTGAGGATTTGGCACGAATTCCAGTTGAAGTGGAGTATGCCTCGGAGTTTAGATATAGAAATCCTATTCTTTCTGAAAAAGACATAGTGATTGCCATCAGCCAATCTGGCGAAACGGCAGATACATTAGCTGCGTTAGAATTAGCGAAAGAAAAAGGAGCAACGATCTATGGCATCTGTAATGTTGTAGGCTCATCTATTGCTAGAGCGACAGATGCGGGTTCTTACACTCATGCAGGACCAGAAATAGGTGTTGCGTCAACAAAAGCCTTTACCGCACAGATTACAATCCTCGCATTAATGGCATTAACGCTCGCTCAAAAGAAAGGGAGTATTACTAAAACGCGTTACCAAGAGCTGACGAATCAATTAAATGATATCCCTAGACTAGTTGAAAAAGTTTTAGAATCAAACGAGCAAATTAAATACATAGCAGAGCAATACAAAGACGCTGCTAACTTCTTATACTTAGGAAGAGGTTATAACTTCCCAGTGGCATTAGAAGGTGCCTTAAAATTGAAAGAAATCTCCTATATCCATGCTGAAGGATACCCTGCCGCTGAAATGAAACATGGTCCAATTGCTTTGATTGACGAGAATATGCCTGTTGTTGCTATTGCTACAAGAATTGCAAACTATCAGAAAGTAGTGAGCAACATCCAAGAAGTAAAAGCTAGGAACGGGAATATTATTGGAATTGTTACAAAAGGTGACGAGGCCGTTAGAGCGATATGCGAGCACGTTATAGAAATTCCTGAAACAGATGAGTTTTTAGATCCGTTGATCTCAGTTATTCCATTGCAGTTGCTCTCTTATCACATTGCAGTTATGAGAGGTTGCAACGTTGACCAACCTAGAAATCTAGCAAAGTCGGTAACGGTGGAATAGAATAAAAATCATATATTAAAGAAAAAAGGCTCGCAAATTGCGAGCCTTTTTTTATTCTATAAATTGTAATTTTTACTAATCTACAATTTTATCTGTCTTCTTTGTAGAATAGTTAATCTTCAAAGCGTTTGCCTTTCGAAGTTCTTGTTTTACATCCGTTACAATTCCCATTTCAGCTTTTTGATCTGCTTTAATTGAAAATGTCATTAAAGGCACCTCTGCAGGATCCGTCTGCTCTCTTTCGCCTTCTACAAAAGGAATAATGTCTTTTTTAGTTGCAAATGCATCGTTTAATTGAATTCTATCAGCTGTTCCAAATTGAGCTTGTAACAAATCTGTAGGCTCTCCAATATAGATGTAGCTAACTAGAGATTTACGCTCTAATTTATTCACTTCAGTCGCCTGTGGTGTTACCACCTTTACTTTCAGTGTAACTTCTCTCATCACAGTAGTTACCATGAAAAAGAACAACAGCATAAAAACAATATCAGGAAGTGCGGCTGTATTTACAGCCGGAATACCTCCGCTTTTTTTCTTCTTAAACTTTGACATATCTATTCTCCTACGTTTTTAGGTTCAGCTTCAGAAATTCTTTGCGGATATACCTTCTTAACAGCATCTAATTGATCATCAAATAACTTAGAAACTTCGGCTCCCGCTTCAAGTTCTTGCATTGTTTTTCCAAATTTGCGCTGCGCATATTCATTTCTAACCTCATTATATGCTCCTACCAGCTCATTCTGAACTTTAATGTACATTTCATAAGACGTCCCTCTATCATTTTGAAGAGAAACAATTTGCTTAGAAACCATTATTTTCCCTAATATCGGCACATCAGTAGCTCTACCTTCTGGCATTGACTCATCCGTAAAAGTAGGATCACCAACAATGAATTCTTTTGCAGCTTCTCTTAATTGCGTAACTAAAATAAGCTCACCTTCAACTAACAACGCATCATTAGCATTAACCAAAACCTGAAAAACGTTACGCTCTTTAACCTCTGGTGGTTTATCCTGCTCCTCTTCAATTGGTGGTGGAAGCTTACGGGTTAACCCAGTATCAACATCCATAGTAGTAGTTACCAAGAAGAAGATTAAAAGTAAGAAGGCAATATCTGCCATCGAACCTGCATTAATTTCTGGGGATGCTCTCCTTGCCATCTAATTATTATTTAAAAATTTTCATAAATGCTGAAGAAACGGTAGCTATTATTGCTCCAATTGCCAATATGTAAAAGGCAACTAACCCTGTGCTCACTAGCTTCGATTCTTCAGGTCCTGAAATAAATTTCACATACTTTGGTGTCATTTCATCACCCGCCAAAGCATATGAAATTCCAAAAACAATCACTAATGCTCCAACTCCAATCAAAGCACTCTTTGCAGCTTTTGGATCTTTAGTCATAGCAACGATTGGGAAAATAATAGCTGAGGCAGTAGCCAAAGCCATCAACACGTAACACCAAGTCATTAAAAGCTCTGTATCTGCCACTTCAAGATAAAACAGAACACCTAGTAACGCACTAACTCCTAGAAGGACGTAGAGCACGATAGGTAGTATTTTTGATAGACCTCCTGACATAATTAAGCTTTTTTGTTTTTCAATTCATGAGCAACTAATAAGTCAATTAAACTAATAGATGCATTTTCCATATCGTTAACGATGCTATCCACCTTTGCAACGATATAATTATAAAAGATTTGAAGTATAATCGCTACAATTAATCCGAATACAGTTGTTAAAAGTGCAATTTTAATACCCCCAGCAACCAATGATGGAGAAATATCTCCTGCTGCCTCAATTGCATCAAAAGCTCCAATCATACCAATTACTGTACCCATGAAACCAAGCATCGGCGCCAAAGCAATGAATAACGAAATCCAAGAAATTCCTTTCTCCAATAAACCCATTTGAACACTACCGTATGAAATAACCGATTTCTCAACCATTTCAACACCTTCGTGACTTCTATCTAATCCTTGATAAAAAATACTAGCAACGGGTCCGCTTGTATTTCTACAAACTTCTTTAGCAGCATCAACTCCACCTGAATTTAAAGCATCTTCTACATTCGCCAATAACTTGGAAGAATTTGTAGTTGCCATATTCAAATAAATGATTCTTTCAATAACAATTGCTAAACCTAAAATAAGACATAACAATACGATTCCCATAAACTCTGGGCCACCTTCAATAAACTTTTCTTTCAACACCTGGTGAAAAGATTTTTCTTCTTCAACCACTTCTGTTTCCTGAGCAGCTTTCTCGGCATCCATAGCCTCTTTTTCGGCAACAGCCGCAGCATCTTCTGCAGCTTTTTCAGCAGCAATAGCCGCAGAATCTACCATCTCAGTTGCAGTCTCTTCGACCTCTTCTTGAGCAATTGCGCTATTGCTAACTCCAAAAGTTAAAAAGGAAGCAAGAGCAAATAAAGTAAGTAACTTTTTCATAATTTAATAATTAGTGATTCAGATTTAGTTTTAACGTTTAAATTTTTCTTGATATTGTGTGCGAATTTAATAGTCTTTATGCAATTCTAATAATTTATTTCAAAATATTGCCTTTCACAAGGCAAATAACGATACAAAAAGTGCTTTGATGAGAAACTCAAGACTCTTTATTCTGCTTCATTATGATACAATCCTAACTTATTTCAATAATACTTGTACCCGTATTCGAAAGTCAAGATTTCTTTTAATGCTGTCAAACAGTTTGCTATCTTATTTTAAAGAACTTTTTCTCCCTCCTCAGCTTAAGTGCGGAGAGGAAGGGATTCGAACCCCCGATACGGTTGCCCGTATACATGCTTTCCAAGCATGCGCCTTCAGCCACTCGGCCACCTCTCCTTTTATATCTTCATCAGAAGCCCAAAACGGCTTGCCAAATTAATAAATTTAATGTCTAAAGTAGTTAGAAAACTATATTATTAATCTTTCGTTTAGGAAATCTCTCCCCTAATATTCTTGTCCAAGTAGTTTCTTTTTTCAGCATCAGTCAATTCCTCACAGGATAATAGATACATTAATTTAGTAATCGCTGCCTCAAAGGTCATATCTTTTCCACTAATTACTCCCGCTTGCTCTAAATGAACCCCTGTTTCGTATTTACTTTGAATTACACTCCCTGTAGTACATTGAGTAATATTTAACACAATTACCCCCCTTTCGTTCATGCGAGTAACCTCCTCTGCAAACCAGGTGTCTGAAGGAACATTGCCGCTTCCAAAAGTTTCAATAATTAAACCTTTTAAATTTGGCATGTTCGCAATTGCTTGAAAAACATCTCTGCGCAAGCCTGGAAATATTTTAATCGATGCAACGTCATCGATAATGTTTTTCCTGGCAATGAGTTTTTTATCCTCCCAAGCTCGAATTGCGAAACGATTGTACTTTATATGAACACCTGCCTCTGCCAACAAGGGATAGTTTGGAGATTGAAATGCTTCAAAGTTTTCAGCGCTTACTTTCGTCGTCCGATTTCCTCTATATAATGAGTATTCAAAATAAAGTGCAACTTCAGGAACAATTGGTTTCCCATTTTCCATCGCTGATGCAATTTCAATTGACGTAATTAAATTCTCCTTTCCGTCGGTTCTAATTTTACCAATGGGCAATTGGCTTCCTGTAAATATGATAGGCTTGTTAACATTTTCCAATAAAAAGCTAATAGCTGAAGCCGTGTAAGCCATTGTGTCGGAACCGTGCATGATCACAAACCCGTCGAAAAAATCATAATTTGATTCTATTATTTCCAACAACTCTCTCCATACCGCAATGTTCATGTTAGAGGAATCAATTGCTTTTCCCAATGATTTAACGGTTATGTTACAGTCGAACCTTTTTAATTCAGGAATTTCTTTTTCCAGTTGTGAAAAGTCAATTGGATGTAATGAGCCAGTTTCAAAATCCTCAACCATTCCAATCGTTCCACCGGTATAAATCAATAATAGCTCTGTTCGTTTACTCATGGTAGAAAAATTTCAAGTGCATTTTTAGTCGTTCTTTTGGCAACTTCAGCAATGGGCACCTCAAATATATCGGAAATTTTATCCGCTACATTTATTAGATAAGCACTTTCATTTCGTTTGCCTCGAAAAGGAGCAGGCGCTAAATAAGGAGCATCTGTTTCTAAAACAATATCATTTAAAGTTAACTTCTTCAACACTTTGTCTAGCCCAGAATTTTTGAACGTAACAACACCTCCTATTCCAAGCTTAAAATCTCCATAACTTAATATGTGTTTTGCTTGCTCTAAAGACCCTGTGAAACAATGAAATACTCCTTTCATATTTTCATCATTCTCATCATCCATTATTCCCAAAATCTCATCAAATGCCTCTCTGCAATGAATGTCTATGGGCAGACTTAATTCTTTTGCCCATTGAATTTGTTTGCGAAATGCCATTTCTTGTTCCTTTTGGAAACTCTTATCCCAATAAAGGTCCATCCCTATTTCGCCAACCGCAATGTAATTGTTTGCCCTTAATTCACGCTCTACTATTTCTAATTCTAATTCAACGTTTTTGCCAACAGAGCATGGATGTAAACCCATCATTGAAAAACAATGATTTGGAAATTTTTGAACTAGGTTCTTCATCCCTACAATAGAAGTAGAGTCTATGTTGGGCATGAAAAACTGCTGCACTCCGGCATCTATTGCAACTTGAATTCGTTCTTCTCTGTCTTCGTTGAACTTTTCAGAATACAGGTGAGTATGAGTATCTATTAAATGCATGTGACAAAAGTAGGTTTTAGAATGTTTTCGATGGATTGAAATACGAATTGAAACCATCAAATGAAATTCGTTTATTTTGCCGCTGTGAATACTACTGTCAAAATATTAATTATTCGATTTAGTTCAATTGGTGATATTGTTCTGACAACCCCTGTAATTCGCTGTTTAAAGAAGCAATTGGAAGGAGAAGTTGAGATTCACTACCTCACTAAGAAGAGTTACAAAAGTTTACTCGAGAACAATCCTTACGTAACTAAAATTCATTCCATTGAAAAAAGTACCAATGAAGTAATTGAGGTGCTGCAAAAGGAGGGATTTGATTACGTAGTTGACTTGCATAAAAATTTGCGCTCCAGCAGAGTGAAACGAAAACTTGAAGGGCTTTCTTTCTCTTTTGATAAGTTGAATTGGCAAAAATGGCTGTTGGTTAATTTGAAAATTAACCGAATGCCAAAAATTCACATCGTTGATCGTTACTTACGATCTGTAAAAGCATTGGGTATTGAAAACGACGGCGACGGGCTAGATTACTTTATACGTAAAGAAATAGAAGAGAAGCAACTTCTTCCAACAAGCTTTCCTAAATCATATATCGCCTTGGTTCTGGGAGCCACTCATGCAACCAAGCGTTTGCCAGACGAAAAGTTCAAAGAATTAGTCTCTTTATTACACCAACCTATCGTTTTAATAGGAGGAAAAGAAGACGCTAACCTTGGCATTGTAATTGAAAAAATTGATGCGAACAGAATATTTAATGCAGCAGGTAAAATGTCTTTGGATGAATCGGCAGCACTAATAAAGGGAGCAGCTTCTGTTATTACTCATGATACTGGTATGATGCACATTGCAGCGGCATTTCAAAAAAAGATTATTTCGATATGGGGAAATACTGTTCCTGACTTTGGTATGTATCCTTACTTAAATAAAGACAACAGAACTTCTTTCAAAGTGATAGAGAACAACAAACTAAATTGTCGACCTTGTTCAAAAATTGGATTTGATAATTGCCCAAAAGTTCATTTCAAATGTATGAATGAAATAAATTTAAAAGAAATTTCTTCCGCTACTTAACCAAACAGTGCCTTTAACTCGGTTGCTGCTTCGGGCTTCATTTTTCCTGCAAGAATTAAACTTAACTGCCTTCTCCTTAACGCACCAGCGTATCTTTCTTTCTCTAAGTCTGTTTCTGCAATCAACTCAGGAACTTCAATAGGGCTGCCATTTTGATCTACTGCCACAAATGTGTAAATCGCCTCGTTTGATTTTTTCTTGGTTCCGTTTGCTAAATCAACATAAACATCTAAGTACACTTCCATTGAAGATGTAAACGCTCTAGAAATTTTTGCCTCAATAGTAACAACGTCACCTAGCTTTATTGGCTGGCTGAAAGAAACATGATTAACAGAAGCTGTTACTACCACTCGTCTAGAATGACGTTGAGCTGAAATGCCGGCTGTAATATCCATCCAGCTTAACAATTGACCTCCCATAAGATTTCCTAAAACATTAGTATCGTTTGGTAAAACAATTTTTGATGTTTGGGCGAATGTCTCTGCTGCAATTCTCGGTTTCATACCTTTATTTTTGAGCAAGCAAAAGTACGTAAGAAGAGTGATGAAAGTAATTAATGCTTGCTTTTTGACTAAAACTGTTTATCGAGCAACCAAGCTGCCTTGTTTTCTTTCGCTTGCACCTTTGATAATAGCAATCTTGCATCACCATCAGAGGCAAAACTACCAAAGCTAACAGCATGCAGGTTTTTAAACTCACCCAACAACCGGGCATCGTAGCCTTTTTTAGTCAGTTTTTTAACTAACTTTTCTGCATTACGCTTATTAGAAAAACAACCTCCCATTACGTGGTACTTGAGCTCTTGCTTTAAAGATTCCTTTACAACATTGGTGTTATCTACCTTCAATTCTACCTCTTCGGTTCTATTATCTACCCAAATGCCGGTCAATTCTGTTGATGATATTGAGTATTTAAAATAGCCATCTCTTAATTTCAACTCTACAGAATTCCCTTCAAACTGAGCAAACTCAGCTGCCTTCCGTTCTTCAAATAGTGGTTTCTCGTTATTTACGCTAAATAGGTTAGAATACTGAACAGCAGATGTATCAACTACATTGTACTGCAGATTCAAAAAATAAGCGCCAACTAGTACCACCAAAAACGTTGCTGCTGCAGGCCAAAAAATAGATCGTCTCTTCTTTTCTTCCTCCTTCACAATAGGAATAACCTTTTTAATCTCCTTCTGTATTCGCTCCTCTGCTCCGGCTCTAGCAATAGGCTGCGCTCTCATTGAACCGAGTCCAAAAGAATCTAATAGAAAATCATTCTTTTCTTCAGCAATAAATTGAATGTTTCGTTCCGGATCT
>JBLHTZ010000034.1:0-27695 GCA_047627915.1 Vicingaceae bacterium | reverse complement strand
GGCCCAAGTACCTGTATTGATGTATGCCGCTTTTTCTCCCATTGGTAAAAAGTTGTAGGCAGCAATTAAGAAACCTAAACTAGCTCCACCTTGTAAAAACAAAACTTGGTAACCTTCTGGTACTTCCAATAATTCTTTTACTAAAGAACGGGCATTCTCCATTACCTCTACAAAGTCTTTGCTTCTGTGAGATATTTCTAGTAATGAAAGATTTAGGTCGTTAAAGTTAACAACAGCTTCTGCTGCTTGTTGAAGAACTTCTTGTGGTAAAATACAAGGACCTGCACTGTAATTATGAACTTTCGACATTTGGCTAAAATTTAGATTTACGAAGTTGCGAAATTTATCCCAATTTTGGAATTCAAATGGGTAGTTAATAAGCTCATTTACGTTAAGCTTTCTTTAATTATTTTAGAAGTGAAATTTATTCGCAAATAAGGTTAATTTAATTAGGAAAAATAGTATATTTGCCCTCCAATTTTTTAAGACAGAGATGAAAAAAGATATCCACCCAGAAGACTACAGAACAGTTATTTTCAAAGACATGTCAATTGACTATGCATTTATGACAAAGTCTACAGCGGCTGCAAAAGAAACGATTAAATGGGAAGATGGTAACGAATACCCATTAATTAAGTTAGAAATTTCTTACAAATCGCACCCTTTTTATACAGGTAAGATGAAGTTGGTAGATACTGCTGGTAGAATTGATAAGTTCAAAAACAGATACGAAAAATTCAACAAGAAGACTGAAACTCCTGCTGAAGGAGAATAAGTTTAAACCATATAACAAAAGCCCCAAATTCGAAAGAGTTGGGGCTTTTTTTGTGCTTTTGAGGGCTTTCAATCTTTTGCGAATTAGCTTTTATTCGGCAGTAAAATCTATGATTTCGTGAGGAATGTCTTTTAGAATTTGCGGTTGATGACTGCTTACAAAGAGGGTGTTCTTTTCAGGGAATAATAATTTTAGGATTATACAAAGGTTTTCTGTTGATTTCATATCAGTATTTTCAAAAGGCTCGTCTAAAAAAAAGACGTTTCTATTCGACTGGGATAAGTTTAAGACTATAAGAAATTTCTTTTTCTCTCCTGTTGAGCAATTACTAAATTTTGTTTTTAATACTTTAGTTAGGTTCAAATCTTTCAACAAGCTCTTCATCATCTCTAAATCGAATGAGACAAAAGCCTTTAAGTAACCTATGTTCTTTTTTAAGCTTTCATCTTGACTTAATAAAGATTCCTCAAAGAATAACGAAGCTCTTATGATTGTTCTTTTAATATTTGGATTTGTGAAGATGTGTGATTTAACGTTATATTTTCCTGCCAATAGTCTAAGCAAAGTGTTTTTGCCACAGCCATTAGGGGCATTGAGTATTTTTATCCCTGGACTGACAGCAGTTGATACAAATAGAGTTTATTTTTTTAGTAAGCTTTTTAAGAAACCGTTTAGAGACTTTCTCCCACCTCTTGAACCAAAGAGCTCTGAGGAAGATAAGAAAATGGTTAATGACATCAGTTACGGATTAGAGCGGCTGTTAAAGGAGAAAGGGGAATTAATTCTGCACTTAAAGTCTAAGGTCGAATTCTTACGTAAGTAGTTGGGAAAATGATAGCCGATTAGCACTATTCGAATTTTTATAGAGGCTAAATAAAAAAAAGCCCTTTACCATACTTCATACGATAAAGGGCTTTGCCTTTTTATAAATTAGCGATTGATTAATCGGCTAAAACAATAATTTTATTATGATTCACTTCTACCACGCCTCCGTTTACCTCAAATAAGTGTTCGGTTCCGTTTGCATCTACTTTGATTTTTCCTGCTTTCAAAGTCGCTACAATTGGAGCGTGATTTTCTTGAATTCCAAACTCACCATCAGAACCTGGGAAGCTAGCAGACTTAATGTCTCCGCTAAAAATATTCTGATCTGGTGTTACAATTTCTAAAAACATAATTTTCTTCTTTTGTCAGGTTAAGCGAAGTTGAAACCTATTTGTTTTCAGCAAGCATTTTTTCTCCTGCCTCAATTGCTTCTTCAATAGTTCCTTTCAAGTTAAACGCTGCTTCTGGATATTGGTCAACTTTACCATCCATGATCATGTTAAAACCTTTAATTGTATCCTGAATGTCTACCAAGACTCCTTTTAATCCTGTAAATTGCTCAGCAACGTGGAACGGTTGAGAAAGGAAACGTTGAACTCTACGAGCTCTGTTTACAACTAGTTTATCTTCTTCAGATAATTCATCCATACCTAAAATTGCAATAATGTCTTGCAATTCTTTGTATCGTTGTAACATTTCTTTTACTTTCTGCGCTGTATCGTAATGTTCGTTTCCAACGATTTCTGCTGTCAAAATTCTAGAAGTTGAATCCAAAGGATCAACCGCTGGGTAAATACCTAGCTCAGCAATCTTTCGAGAAAGTACTGTTGTTGCATCTAAGTGAGCAAACGTTGTTGCTGGTGCAGGATCTGTTAAATCATCCGCAGGAACATAAACTGCTTGAACAGATGTAATAGAACCTGATTTTGTAGAAGTAATTCTTTCTTGCATAGCACCCATTTCAGTTGCTAACGTTGGTTGGTAACCTACAGCTGAAGGCATACGTCCTAATAGTGCAGATACCTCAGAACCAGCTTGTGTAAATCTAAAGATGTTGTCTATAAAGAAAAGGATATCTTTTCCTTGACTTTCTTCACCTTCTGCACCATCACGGAAGTATTCAGCTAAGGTTAATCCTGATAGGGCAACTCTTGCTCTCGCTCCAGGAGGCTCATTCATTTGTCCAAAAACGAATGATGCTTTAGATTGCTTTAATTCCTCTTTGTCAATTGAAGCCAAATCCCATCCGCCTTCTTCCATAGAGTGGATGAACTTTTCGCCGTATTTTACAATACCTGCTTCAATCATTTCACGCATCAAGTCATTTCCTTCTCTCGTTCTTTCACCTACACCGGCAAAAACTGAAAGACCACCGTGACCTTTTGCAATATTGTTAATTAATTCTTGAATCAATACAGTTTTACCAACACCGGCACCACCAAACAAACCAATCTTACCACCTTTTGCATACGGCTCAATTAAATCAATTACCTTAATACCTGTAAAAAGTACTTCAGTTGCAGTTGATAAATCTTCAAACTTTGGTGGCTCTCTGTGTATAGAAGAACCATCTTTACCAGTTTTAGGTAAGTTGCCAATTCCGTCAATAGCGTCTCCAACCACGTTGAATAAACGACCTTTGATTTCTTCGCCAATTGGCATCATGATTGGACTTCCTGAAGCAGTTACAACTGCTCCTCTTTGCAAGCCTTCTGTAGAATCCATAGAAATGGTTCTAACGGTGCTTTCTCCAACGTGAGATTGAGTTTCTAATATTACCTTTTCACCGTTTGGTTTTGTTACCTCAAGAGCGTCTAAAATTCCTGGTAAGATTGCGTTTTCACTGTCGAAACTTACATCGACAACAGGTCCGATGATTTGGGTGATTCTTCCTGTATTAGTTGACATATTTGGATGTATTTTTTGTAAAAATTGTCTGCTAAATTTGGCTGCAAAAGTAATTCTTTTTCATATAGTATCGAAAGATTTTTAAATCTTTTTATTTGACTAATTTTGAACCCTTAAAAGATTCAATATCACGTGGTAATAATGCTCGAAAATATTTTATAAGGTGAAGGTTTATAAAGGGTTAGAGGAGTTTGAGAAGTTGAAAAATGCCATCGTAACAACGGGTACTTTTGACGGAGTGCATCAAGGACACCGCAAAATATTAAATCGTTTGATTGAGGTAGCGAAGAAGAACAAGGGTGAAAGTGTTTTGATAACTTTTTTCCCTCATCCTAGAATGGTGCTTCAGCCAGATTCTGATTTAAAACTCATTAACACAATAGATGAAAAAATTGAGTTGCTGCGAGAAGTTGGAATTGATCATTTAATCATTCATCCGTTTACTAAGGAGTTTTCGAGAACCACTTCGTTGGAGTTTGTAAGAGATTTGTTGGTGAATGAAATTGGAACTACGAAATTAGTTATAGGGTACGATCATCATTTTGGACGAAATAGAGAAGGCTCTTTTGAACACTTGAAAGAGTTTGGACCAATTTATGGATTCGAAGTAGAAGAGATTTCTGTGCAAGATGTAGATAATGTTAACGTAAGTTCTACTAAGGTTAGAAAAGCATTGGAGGATGGTGAAGTGGATGTAGCTGCAAATTATCTTGGATATTCTTTTTTCCTTCAAGGGGTTGTAGTGCACGGACAAAAAATTGGTCGCGAATTAGGTTACCCAACAGCTAATGTTGAAATTCAAAATCCCTATAAACTAATCCCGGCAAACGGAATTTATGCTGTTAAAGTTAACGTGGGGAATGAAATGTATAATGGAATGTTGAACATTGGGACTCGACCTACCATTGAGCATTCAGATAAAGTGAGTGTAGAAGTTCATTTGTTCAATTTTAGCGAAGACATTTATGGCAAAGAAATAACCGTTTCTCTTGTGCAACGAATTAGAAGCGAGAAGAAATTTGACAACAGGGAAGCACTAATTGCAGAAATGGAAAAAGATAAGGTGCGAGTAGAGCAAGTTTTAAGATGAAGACTTTAATTCTCTTTCTGTTTTTTTCAGTTCAACTCTTGGCTCAAAAACCGGGTGATGCTGATTACATTTTTACTTCATTGGAACAGGCCAATGTGCGACCCGAAGTGGTATTTTATTTAAATTTAAGAAAATCGAAGCTCGAAATGTTCCCAAGCAACTTAGAGCGATTTGAAAACTTAAGAAGCTTAGATTTATCAAAAAATAGAATTTCGATGTTGCCTGCGGGAGTTGGACAATTAACCGGCTTGGAGCAGTTGAATTTAGCGGGAAATAAAATTGTTATTCTCCCTCCTCAAATTGCCAAACTGCAAAGTTTGGTAGTTCTCGACTTGTCTAGAAATGATATAAAACTTATCCCTAAAGAAATAGGGGAGTTAGTAGCTCTAGAAAAATTAGACATGCGTTTAAACGATGTGCAAGACGTTGATAGTAATGTTTCAAAATTGGCCCATTTAAAAGAGCTTAACCTGCAGGGTATGTTTTTTTCAGACGAAATGAAACAAAAGATTGCGCAGATGCTGCCTAATATTGAGGTTCATTTTTCGGGTGGATGTGAATGTGGATTTTAAAATCAAAAGATAAGTTTTATGAAAAGAGATAAATCAACTCATTTTGCATATTGGCAATTTCCCTTGCTTGTAGTGATTTTGTTGGTTTTTATGAACTATTCTGGGATTCGGTGGGCTACAGAGTTAATATCTCCTACTTTAAATAGAGAATTTGGATTGCTGGAGAATTTGCAGTTGCTGTTAATCGCAACAACGTTTCTCTATACAGTTAAAGCAATAGGCTTAAAAGGTTATTGGTTTGAGAAATTAGCATATCTAGTTCTGAGTTTGTTCTTTATGGTTCTATTCCTAGAAGAAATAGATTATGGAATCCATTACTATCAATATTTTATAAGAGGAATAGCGGAAGATAAAAGTATCGTCCGAAATTTTCACAATCAAGGAGATAATAATTTTTATTTGAGACAAGCATCTTATGTAGTGATGGTTTTTTTGTTTGTGCTGTTACCGCTGTTTCGAAGTAAAATAAAGAACAACTTGATCTATCATATTGCAGCTTCTTCATCAATAATTTATTCGTTTCTAGTCTATTTATTTATAGGTCAATTATCTCGTTTGATGCCGAAATTAGGAATGCCGGTAAATGAGTCGTTGAGGGGCAATCATCAAGAATTTGAAGAGCTAGTCTTATATTATATCATTTTGCTCTTTGTTTACGAGATAGCCATTAGTAAGAAATCGCTTTTCACTCCTAATGGCAAGCTTCAGCCAACGGGCAATTAGGAGTTATAAGGAATACCATTTGTAGATCACCTTCTCAACCGGTTTATTCTGAGGAGTAAATCCGTTATTCTTTTCTCCGCCTACGTTTTCATGATCGGCGAACCATTTCCAAATAAACCCACCTTTAATAAAGTTTTGATGCCAAAAAGTTTGAAAGAATGCTTCACAAGCATTAATTTGTCCCTGTAAGTTGACAGTTCCTTCTCTTCCGGCTGCCCAAGGTTTATGGGCTGTATAGTCGACGCTCCTGTAGCCAAATTCAGTAAATAGAATGGGTTTGCTGTTGGAATTACTTACAATTCTAAGCTCGTTTAGGGGTTGTAATAAGGCATATTTAATCTGAGAAGTAGATGGGGTTTGAGCTTCAATTAAAGGAAAGTAAGCATCTACTCCTATATAATCTAATTCTTTCCAAAAAGGAACTTTTTTGTATTCATCCCAATTGGCTGCATAGGTGAGTTTACCGGTGTACACTTTTTTAACCTCTTTAATAAGTGTTAGCCAATATTCAGGTCGTTCCTGCACAAATTCACCCCATTCAGTGCCAATGCAAAAGAGCTCTACTTTTTCTTTTTCTGCCAATGCTGCAAAGTCTAATATATAGGTGGAGTAAGATTTTTCAAAGGCTTCCCATTCGTTCTTTGTACTATAGGTATGATGTCCTGTAAAAGCTCCGTGCTTTTTCCAAATGTGAGGTTTAAGCATTATTTTATAGCCTTGCTCTTTTGCTAGTTTAATCATGGTTGCAGCTCCTTTTGTTTTTTCTCCCCACCATTGCCATTCGCTGTTGTATTTTAGTTCTGTGCTTCCTTCTGGAATAAAGCCATAAGGCATTAAACTTAGGTAATTCGAATTGATGATTCGTTTCGGTAAGCTAATCTCTGCGCTATCGATTTCTCGTGGTGGCCCAACAAAGCTTACTCCGTTTATTTTATTTACCTGAGCTAAAGAGGTATTGTAGGTGCATAAAATTGCAAAGCAAAGCGAAAGCCATCTTTTCATGTGACTAAAATAATCATAGCAAAATCTGAATTTGTTATTGAATTCATAATAATATATAAAATGTAAACTAATCAGGCAGGTTTACGTTCCTCTTTCAGTCGAAGTTTGGTTAACTTTGCAGTTCAAAATTATTACTAGAAATATTAAAATCATATAAATATGTATCCAGCAGAATTAGTAGCCCCAATGAAAGAAGAATTGACTTCAGTAGGCTTCAAAGATTTAATAACTGCATCAGATGTTGATGCGGCACTTTCAAATGCAGATGAAACTGTATTGGTTATGGTGAATTCGGTTTGTGGTTGTGCAGCAGCAAATGCTCGCCCTGCAGTCACAATGGCTTCAAAGCATTCAAAAGTTCCATCAAAATTGACAACTGTCTTTGCAGGGGTTGATCAAGAAGCAGTAATGCAAGCTAGAAAGCACATGTTGCCTTACCCTCCGTCATCTCCATCAATTGCATTATTCAAAGGTGGTAAGTTGGTTCACTTCATCGAAAGACATCACATTGAAGGACGACCTGCAGAAATGATTGCAGAAAATTTAACTGCAGCATTCGACGAGCACTGTTAATAACATGCCAAATAGATAATTTTTTAAGGAGGAAAGGCTTGCTTTTCCTCCTTTCTTGTACAAGAAAGGAAGTAGATGATATTTTTCTGTTATAGGATGTTGTCTAAAATAAAAATTAATTCTAACTTCGCAGCCCCATTTTAGGGGATGAATATTATATACAATTAGTAAAACAAAGGAAAACCGTGGATACCTTAAGTTATAAAACCATTTCGGCCAACAAAGCAACTGTAGATAAGCAGTGGGTTTTAGTAGATGCTGAAAACGAAACACTAGGACGTTTAGCTTCAAAAGTTGCTAAAATGATTAGAGGAAAGCACAAGCCTAATTTCACTCCTCACGTAGATTGTGGAGACAACGTAGTTGTTATTAATGCTGAAAAAATTAAGTTGACTGGAAACAAGATGGCTGAAAAGAAATACGTTTCTTACAGTGAGTATCCTGGTGGTCAAAAGTTTATTACTGCTGAGAATTTGTTAGCTAAAAAACCACTTGCTTTGGTAGAAAAAGCAGTACGGGGTATGCTACCAAAAAACAGATTGGGTAGAGCTTTATTCAGAAACTTACATGCAGTGGAAGGTACTGAACACAAATTTGGAGCTCAAAAGCCAAGAGAAATTAAATTAGATTCAATTAAATAAGGTTATGGAGGTTATCAATACTTTAGGAAGAAGAAAGAAGTCGGTTGCTAGAATTTACATGACAAAAGGTAAAGGACAGTACACTATCAATGGAAAGGACTACAAAGAGTACTTTACAACTGTTGCACTTCAATATAGAATAAACCAGCCTTTCACATTGACAGACAATGTTGATCAATATGACTTGAAAGTTAACGTTGCAGGTGGTGGAATTACAGGCCAAGCTGAAGCAATAAGATTAGCAGTTTCAAGAGCATTTGTTCAAATTGATGCTGATAACAAACCTGCATTGAAAGCTGAAGGATTGATGACAAGAGATCCAAGAATGGTGGAAAGAAAGAAACCAGGTCAAAAGAAAGCAAGAAAGAAATTCCAATTCAGTAAGCGTTAATATCGTTTGTTGGGTGAAGAAATTCATCAAAATATTCAAGAATTTAAGCATCGCCGAAAGGTGTGTTTAGTATCAAAATTGCAGAGACTGATTCATTTCACTACTCTGCAATTGTTTTTTAATCGAACGTAAACACAAATAAAATGTCAAAAACAGACTACAAAGAGTTATTGCAAGCAGGTGTTCATTTTGGACACTTAAAAAGAAAATGGCACCCAAAAATGGGACCTTACATTTTCATGGAAAAGAACGGAATCCATATTTTGGATTTGCATAAAACAGCTGTAAAGCTTGATGATGCTGCTGAAGCAATGAAGCAAATCGCAAAGTCAGGTAAAAAAATC
The DNA here is from genome assembly GCA_047627915.1 of Vicingaceae bacterium. Lineage (GTDB taxonomy): Bacteria > Bacteroidota > Bacteroidia > Flavobacteriales_E > Vicingaceae > NORP294. Next base: position 18,851 of record JBLHTZ010000034.1, on the reverse strand, counting down.
CTTTTCGTTGCTACAAAGAAACAAGCGAAAGATGCTATTGAAAAAAGAGTTGCAGCTATTAACATGCCATACGTTACTGAAAGATGGCCTGGAGGAATGTTAACCAACTTCGCTACCATCAGAAAAGCGGTTCGTAAAATGTCTACTATCGACAACATGTTGAAAGATGGTACTTTTAAAGTTTTATCAAAAAGAGAAAGACTTCAGATTACGCGTCAGAGAGCTAAATTGGAAAGAGATTTAGGTTCTATTGCTGATTTGAACAGATTGCCTTCTGCTCTTTTTATTGTTGATATTAAGAAAGAGCACATTGCTGTTGCTGAAGCGAAAAAACTAAACATCCCAACATTTGCTATTGTTGATACAAACTCAGATCCATCTTTAGTTGATTTTCCAATTCCTGGGAATGACGATGCTGCAAAGTCTATAGATAAGATTCTAGAGATTATAACTGGAGCTGTTGCTGAAGGTTTATCTGAAAGACAAACCGATAAGGATAGTAACAAGGCTGCAGCTGACAAGAAAGCTGCTGTTAAAAAAGAAGCGGAATCGGTAAAAGCTGAAGAGGCAAAAGCTGAGCCAGCGAAAGCAGAAGCTAAGGAATCAAAATAATTTTAATTATTCACACAAATTAAATTCATACTAAGATGGCTAATGTAACTGCTGCTGAAGTAAATAAATTAAGAAAGCATACCGGTGCAGGCATGATGGACTGCAAGAAAGCTTTAGTTGAAGCTAACGGTGATTTCGATAAAGCAATTGAACTCCTTCGTAAAAAAGGACAGAAAGTTGCGGAAAAAAGAAGTGATAGAGATGCTAACGAAGGAGTTATTGTTGCAGGTACAACAGAGGACTCTTCTTTTGCTGCTATAATTACCTTGAACTGTGAAACTGATTTTGTTGCTAAGAACGACGATTTTGTTGCCGTTGCAAAAAATATTTTAAACATTGCCTTAAACGAGAAACCTTCATCTGTTGAAGAGTTAAGAACTTTAAAATTTGATGATGCTTTAACTATTTCTGAAAAGCTAATAGAGGAAGTAGGTAAGATTGGTGAGAAAATTGAATTGTCAGAATATGTTTCTGTTTCTTCTGATAAAACAATTGCTTACAATCACCCGGGAAACAAAACGGCTACTGTAGTTGCAATGAATCAATCAAATGAAGACGCTGCGGCTGCAGGTAGAAATGTTGCAATGCAAATTGCAGCAATGAACCCAGTAGCTTTGGATGAGTCTTTCGTAAGCGATGAGATTAAAGCAAGAGAATTAGAGATTGGTAGAGAGCAAGCTCAAAAAGAAGGAAAGCCAGAGGCGATTTTAGATAAAATTGCACAAGGGAAGCTTCAAAAGTACTACAAGGAGAATACTTTGTTGAACCAAGACTATTTCGTTGACAACAAAATGAGTGTAAAATCTTATTTACAGTCAGTGGCTAAAGACTTAACGGTTACAGATTTTAAGAGAAGTTCACTAGTATAATTGAACATCGTAAAAGCCTCGAAATTAATTTCGGGGCTTTTTTATGCCTAATTGTGAAATCATGAATGGGCAATACTTAAACTTGGCAAACTAATTTTTAAATTCGCATCAAAATAAATTTTATGGCTTACAAGAGAATACTCTTAAAATTGAGTGGAGAAGCCCTGATGGGTGAGAAGCAATTTGGGATCGATCATAACAGGTTAGATCAGTATGCCAAAGAAATAAGAGAAATCGTAAGAGCTGGTGTTGAGGTTGCAATTGTAATTGGAGGTGGAAATATCTTTAGAGGCATACAAGCTGTTGATGGAGGTATCGACCGAGCGCAAGGCGACTACATGGGAATGTTGGCTACAGTAATTAATGGTATGGCGCTGCAGTCCGCATTAGAGAAGTATGAAGTTTTTACCCGTTTACAAACGGCCATTAAAATGGAGCAGATAGCAGAACCTTATATTCGACGAAGAGCTGTTCGGCATTTGGAAAAAGGAAGAGTAGTAATTTTTGGGGCAGGAACTGGTAACCCTTATTTTACAACTGATACTGCTGCTAGTCTGCGTGCAATAGAGGTGGAGGCTGACGTAATATTGAAGGGTACTAGAGTAGATGGTATTTACGATTCAGATCCAGAAAAAAATGCAGACGCAATCAAGTTTGACACAATTTCATTTACAGAAGTCTATGAAAAGGGATTGAATGTAATGGACATGACCGCATTTACCTTGTGTAATGAGAATAAATTACCCATTGTAGTATTTGACATGAACTCTCCTGGAAACTTGAAGAAGGTGGTAGATGGTGAGAAAAATGTTGGAACGCTAGTACAATTTTAAAAGGACAAATCAGTAATTTCATTTTATAAAATCATTCAAATGGAAGAGGAAATAGACTTTATACTTGATTCGTTAAAAGAATCAATGCAAAAATCGATGGAGCACTTAGATAAGGAGCTAACAAAAATTAGAGCGGGAAAGGCTAACCCTAGTATGGTAGGAAGTGTTATGGTGGATTATTATGGATCTATGACCCCATTGCCTCAAATTGCTAATGTTGGAACTATGGATGCTAGAACATTAACAATCCAACCGTGGGAGAAATCTTCCTTAGAACCTATTGAAAGAGCTATTATTAATTCTAATTTGGGTTTAAATCCTCAAAGTAACGGAGAGATGATTCTGATCAATGTTCCTCAACTGACTGAAGAAAGAAGACGAGACCTAGCCAAACAGGCAAGGGCAGAGGCTGAACATGCAAAAGTTGGGATTAGAAATGCTAGGAAGGATGGGAATGATGAAATTAAAAAGTTAGAGAAGGACGGACTTTCTGAAGATTTAGCAAAAGGTGTTGAAGATACAATTCAGGAGTTAACAAATGAATTTTCCGCTAAAGTGGACAAGGTTTTAGTTGCGAAGGAAGCAGATATCATGAAAGTATAATATATAGGTTTCTATATGTAAAAAGGGGAATAAACGCAGTTTATTCCCCTTTTTACTTAGCAAGCATTTATCATTAATCTGACAGTAGGAGAATCTTTTTAGAGAAACTCTCTTGTCCAACATTAATTTTCACAATGTAAAAGCCCTTGTTTAGGCCGGAGAGGTTGAGTAGGAGGTGTTCTCTTGAAACCACATTTACCTCATAACTAACCGTTTTTCCGACTATATCAAAAACCTCGATGGCTGTGGTGGATGGGTCTACGTTGGAATCAAACTTTACATTTAATAAGCCTGTACTCGGATTTGGAAAGATAGAGACTTGCTGTTCTATGGTTCTTTCCTTAATTCCAATTGAACGTACTGTGTCTTGCACAACTTTCGCTACTAAAGGAATAAAAGGCGCAGAGCTTATGGTAACAGTTCCAGACCTAGGAAGTCCTGTACTGTTAGGTTTTGTCGATGTCACAGTAATCTCTGCAGTTAGAGTTCCATTTGTTGGAGATACTCTTAACCAGCTCTCTGTTGTACTGGCGTTCCAATTTAGGAGGTTGGAGGTAATGTTAAACTTCCCAAAAGATGCAGAGTCGGCACCAATTATAAGACTATCTGGAGCATAGCTGAAGCTTAAAGTGGTGCCAAGTTGAACAACTACCAAAGTCTGATTAGGTTTTCCTGCCGAGCTGGCGGTAACCGTTGCAAAACGAGGTGATCCAAATAAATTAGCAGATCCTGCTCGAGCAGTTACGACTTCGGTTGTGATTCCATTTGTTTTATTCAATGCTAACCAAGAAGTAGACTCTGTTAAACTCCAATTACTATTGGAGATAACTGTGAAGTCGGCTACGCTGCCATTTGTACTGCCAACAAACAAAGTATCAACAGAAAGCAAAAATGCATTAGAGTTCGCGTCAACTTGTGTTACCGTTATTGTTTTGCTCACTGCACCAAGTCCACTAATCAATAAAGTAGCAACCCTGTCTGAGCCACTTAGGTTTGCTGAATTCGCAGTTGCAGTTACAGTTCCGTTATTTATTCCTGACAAGGTCGATAAGTTTAACCAACTCGGAGTGCCTGTGATAGACCAATTAACATCTGAATTAATTAAGAAAATAGCTGAACTCCCGTTGGTTGAAGCCAAACTTAAGTTTGAAGGATTTACTGAAATAATTCCTGTAGCTGAGCCTTGAATTACCGTTAATGTATCTTTAAGGTTGTTCGCAATGTCTTCTAAGTAAAGCAGACCTGTTCTAGCATTATTAGACATGTTGATACTCGCTGTACTTGCTGTAATGACGTCATTCCCACTTCCATTTTGTTGGCTTAAAACAAGCCAATTTGCAGCAGAGTTGATGGTCCAATTGTTTGAAGCAGAAATATTGAATGTAGCGATCTCACCAACTCCCATGTTTAATAAAACACTATCAGGGGAACCAACTAAGAATGGAGGAATCCCTATCTGCCTTACTAAGACAGAGTCAACTAGTGTTCCGTTTACTGAATTGAAATAAACATATGCTGATCGGTCGGCAATGGTGGGAGGAGAAGAGTTTGTTGTTATTGTTACTGTTGCACTGTCATTTCCCGATGTGACATTAGTTGAAAGCCAATTCGATGTGTTGGATACAACCCAATTTATGTTAGAGTTGACTTGCACAGAATCCTTGCTTCCTGCAGTAGAGTTCAGTACGATGCTATCTGGAGAAACAGAAAAGTTTTGCAGTAATGAATCCTGTTGAATAAAGATGGTGTCATTTCCTGCATTTTGAGTTCCCAGAACGACAATGTAACCGGTTCTAATTTGATTTGTGGGGTTGTTGGCAACACTTACTTGAGGGCTTGAATTATTACTTCCATTAGATGGATTTAAAGAAATCCAAGGATCAGAAATATTGTTACTCCATGGCACATTGGCGAGTATATTGAAACTTTGAATTGCAGCATTTCTAGCGGCAAAGAAAAGCGTGTCAGTTGGGATGTCTAAAAACCTTCCAGATGATCTTTGGATTACTATTACCGTATCACCTCCACTACCTGCTGCAGCATTAATATATAGTTCGGCGGTGCGTTCAGGACCTATATTTGCTTGAATAGCCAACAAATTGATTGTTTGATTTCCTATACCATTCACTGGAGAAGAGATGAGCCAACCTTGGTTGTCTGTTGTTGTCCAACTGGCATTGGCGGTTAATTGAAAAGAAGTTGTACTTCCCGCTCCTGCATTTAGATAAATAGTGTCTACTGCCGCGGTAATGATTGCTGTATTACTAGAGGTATAAGACCCTTCCCAACCGGTAGAGTTTACCGAGTTGTCTGTATTAAACTCAATATACATAGCACCGGTTGAACTAGTTAGTGTAGGTGGAACCCTATTTCCGGAGAATGAACCTAGTAAAACACCATTGTTATTTGTCCCTTGATAAACAGTAACAAAATCGAAGTTCGCTTCTGTAGAAAAATAGTTGAACTGTAAGTCAACCGTCACCGCTCCAGGAGGCGCTATTAGCCATGAACAGTTGCTATTTTGAACATAATTGCTAAACGGGAAACTTCCATCATTAAATAATCCAGCTGGAGAATTAAGAGTTGTTAAACCACTACAAAAAGGAATGGGTTGGGTATTGTACACAATTCTCCAACCGTTTGCGGTACCTATAGCGTTAGTTACGAAGCGTACAAATAAATCACCGCCACTTGATTGAATTGTTCCGGGATTATTATTTCCTGATAGTACAGCTAGTATTGGAGCTGAAGCGTTAATTCCGTCATAAAGAATGAGAGAGTCTCCACCGGCTACTGCAAATCTGCTGAAGGCTACTTCTACAAAAACTCCCGGAGCTGTTGGTTGGATAAGCCATTCACAGTTTGTATTATTAGCATAATTTGATCCATTTCTAGTGCCATCAGTGAAATCACCATTATTAGCTGTAATTATTGTATTCGGCTGGCAATTGGTAGAAGCACTGGTATAACTTGCAGCCCATCCCTGTGCATTACCGAATCCATTCGATGTAAACTGTACGAACATACTGCCGCTATTCGCAATGACTGCACTACCTAAATTGTTGCCTCTAAAAATTGCCACTAGTGTCCCTGCAGTGCTTGTTCCATCGTAAACTCTTACATCGTCGTTACCTGATAGGTTTATACTATCCATCGTGAATGTAATGTTTGCAGGATTTCCTGCAGGCTGAATGAGCCAAGAGCAATTGGAGTTGTTAGCATAATTCGAAGAACCACTTCCATCAGTTATTGTCCCATTTAAAGCGGTTAAGTTGGTTAGGCCGGCACAAAACTGTGCCTGAATGGTTTGAATTGAAGATGCTATTGTCAAGAGCATCATTAGTGTTTTTAGGAAACTATTAATCTTCATGGGGTTGGATGTTATTCACAAGGCAATAAAGATAATCAATGATTCTTATTTGGAGTGAGGTCAAAAAAAAGCCCCAGTCGTTAGATACTAGGGCTTTGAGTTAAGTAAGAGAATTTTATTCAGTCAAAATCAACTTTCGATTTACCGTTTTTCCGTTCAATTCTATGGATAAGAAATAGACTCCTGAAGTCTGGTTTTCTAGATTCAAAAATATTTTATTTTTACTGGAAAAGTTTTCTTGAATGGGAATTTCTTCACCAACTAAATTAAACAAACGAATATTTGCCTTATTCCCGGTTAACTGATTTCCTTCGAACTGAATTGTTACTTGTCCATTTGTTGGGTTTGGGTAAACGCTTAAACCGATTTCAAAATCTGTGTTTTCAATTCCAATGGTTCTAACGGTATCCTGAACAATTTTAATGGTTTGCGGAACAAGTGGGGGAGCAGTAATTGTTGCAATTACATTTCTTTGAGCTCCTGTTGTGTTTCTCGAAATAGCAGTTGCCTTCACACGTTGAGTAAAAGCTCCGTTTTCAGGAGAAATAGTTAACCAAGGTGCATTTTCAGAAATATTCCATACTGGCATATTTGAACTGATGTTAAACTCCGTAAAATCTGAAGAGTCAGCACCTACTAAAATTGAGTCTGGTGCGATTTGGAAAATAGGATCTGACTCTTTTTGAGCAATCACAACTGTGAAATCAGAGAATCCATTGGAGCTAGCTACGACGTTCGCATACCTAGTTGTTCCGAAAACATTTCGAGTTGCAACTAACGCTGTAATTCTTTGTGTTTGTGAACCCGACGCAGGATTGATTAACAACCAAGAGGTATTTTCCACTAACGTCCAACTATTTGCATTTGATAGTACCGAGAACGTGCCCGTGCTTCCTTGAACGTTTTCTACAAAAACAGTATCCTTTGAAGAGATAAAGATTGGAGAGCTTCCATCAATTTGATTTACAGTAATGGAGTTGGTAACGGCACCAATTCCATCCACTAAGATGGTTGCAGTTCTTGTTGCTCCTGTTAAGTTGTCGGAATTAGCAGTGATGGTAAGTACCTGGTCATTAATGCCAGAAGTGGATGAAACACTTAACCAGCTTGCAGGGTTAGTAATTACCCATGAAGTGTTACTGGTAATATTTACCGTTTCGTTACTTCCAGTTGTAAACCCAAGATTTATAGTTGAAGGGTTTACGGCTAAATTGGCCACAAAACCTTGCTGAATTACCCAAACGGTATCTGTATTTAATGCTCCTCCCGTAGTTGAAACTTCTATGTATGCAATTCGATCTGTGATTCCTGGGTTGGCGGCTGCAGTCGCAGATACAGAAGCACTTCCTGTTCCGTTGTCAGGAGTTGCTGTAATCCAATTTGCAGAAGGCGTTGCAGTCCAAGTTAAACTAGTACTTACATTAAAACTTGCTGAACTACCAACAACAGAACCTAATTTTAAAGTGTCTGGAGTAGTAACTAACCCATTAGTAACTGTATCCTGGATAACAATTATTGTATCCGTTAAACCGTTAATTGCATCGGACAATGCCACGTAAGAGAATAACCTTGAATTTCCAATGTTAGGTGAGTTTGTAGTAAGATTTACAGTTGTAATTCCCGAACCAGTGTTCTGAGAAAGAGAGAACCAAGGATCCCCTTCAACTCCTGTCCATATTCCGGTAGAACCCACATTTAACACTCCTGTGCTTCCTGATGTTGCGCCCAATAAAACGGTATCAGGTGCACCAATTAGTATGGGAGCTGTACCTGCTTGAAATACAAATACAGTATCAAATAAAATCCCTGCTAAATCTTGCACAGCAACGTAGGTTGCTCTTGGAAGTGGAGCTAAATTCATGCTGTTAGCAGTTACGGTAACACTTTGTGTGTCACTAGTAGTTGCTGGGTTGGTTACTGTTAACCAAGCTGCTCCTGAAGTGGTTTGCCATGAAGTGTTTGAATTTATTGTAAACACATCAGAGCTTCCCATAGCTTGTGTCAAGGTTATGTTCATTTTGTCTAATGAAAGACTAGGGTTGTTATTGGTGACCGAAGTATCTTGAACAATCCAAATCGTGTCGTTGGCAGCGCCGAGTGTTCCTGTGGCTAACACAAAACTAGTTCGAATTTGATTGCTGGTATTGTTTTGTACCATAATGGAAGAGCTTCCATTATTAGATCCTGTTAATGGGGTAGCCATAATCCAACTTTGATTTGGCGTCAGCGTCCATGAAACATTTGAGCTGATGGTTGCATTTTGATTTGGAGCTGCATTACCAGAAAAATATAAGGTATCTGGCGTTGTGCTCAAAAATCTACCTGAAGTTCGCTGAATAACAATTACAGTATCCGCATCTGCGGTGGTATTGGAACTAATTATAAGTTCTGCAACTCTTTCAGGTCCAATGTTTGCTTGAATTGCTAGAAGATTAATTGTGGCATTTCCACTTCCGTTAACAGGAGTGGCGATTAACCACGCTGCGTTATCTGCAGTAGTCCAAGAAATATTTGAAGATAGGTTTAACGTGTTCGTGCTACCTATTCCTGCATTGATGAATACAGTATCTTGAGGTACATCCAAGGTTACTGAATTGAAAGAAGTATAGCTTGCTTCCCAGCCGCGAGCATTTCCAAATCCATCACTTATGAATTCTACAAATAATGCACCTCCGGAGGAATTAGCTACTGGAGGGAGAGTTGTTCCCGAATAAGTCCCAAGTAAAGGAGCAGTGTTGCTGTTTCCATCGTAGATGTTTACTACATCATTATTTGCTTGTGTATTAAATCTAGAAAAGGTTAGGTCAACATTCAACGCTCCGGGAGGAGCTATTAACCATGAACAATTGCTGTTTTCTACATAATTTGCTGCTGCAACGCTTCCGTCATTAAAAGTACCATTTGCTGCAGTTAATGTTGTTGTGCCTGAACAAGCTGGGATTGGTTGAACATTATAAAAGGCTCTCCAACCTGAAGCTGTAACTGACCCATTTGACTTAAATGTTACCAACATATCTCCTCCACTTGAGGTAACTACAGGTGGAGTAGTGTTCCCTGAAAAAGTACCAAGAATGGGAGAAGCGGTGGTAGCTCCATCGTAAACAGTAACGGTATCATTGATGGCTTCTGTGTCAAAACCAAAAAAGTTCAATCTCACTGCAACGTTCGGAGCAGTGGGTTGAATTAGCCACTCACAATTGGTATTGTCCAAGTAGTTCTGCCCAAATGGAGATCCATCCGTAAAGTTACCAGTTGTTCCTGTGAAAGTTGTATTAGGCTGGCAATATGTAGTTGAACTGCTATAGGAGGCTTCCCAACCAGTACTAGAGCCGGTTGCATTAGTTGTAAAGACTACTAACATAACCCCTGTGTTAGATGTTACTTGATTCCATGATCCTGAAAATTGAGCAATTGGAAATCCTGAGCCTGTTGCGTTATCATAAACCGAAATTCTATCAGGAAAGACACTAAGATTGAATCGATTAAAGCTTAGTGTAATTGAAACGGGGTTTCCGGCTGGTTGGATTAACCACTCACAGGCTAAGTTATTATCGTAATTGGCTGTTGCAGCACTACCATCATCAAATGTTCCTGATGGAGCTGTAAGATTGGTTGTTCCAGCGCAACTTACGCTAATGGTTGTTGTGTAATCAAAGTCCCAACCCGCACTATTCGTTGAACCGTCGGTTACGAACTCTACAAATAGTTGGTTGCCTGTTGAGGTTACATTTGCAGGAATAGTTGTGCCTGTATAAGCTGCTAGAAGTGGAGCTGCATTGCTATTTCCATCGTAAAAGAATAGCGTATCTCCAGGATTACTCACGTCAAAGGTATTGAATGTGGCTGTAATAGATGTTGCTAGTGGGGGCTCAATTAACCATGAACATCCCAGGTTGTCTTGGTAGTTAGCGGTTCCACTTCCATCCTCAATATTACCATTGTATGCAGTAACTGAGAGGTTGCTAAAACATTGACTGTTAGTTGAAGTGTAGGTTGCTTCCCATCCTGTTAGTTGCGTAAAAATGCTTGAGGTAAATTCTACGAATAGACTGTTTCCTGAAGAGTTTATAACTGCAGGAATTGTAGTTCCGCTAAAGGTTCCTAGTAGCGGAGCACTGTTATTAGGACCATCATAAACCGTTACAAAATCAAAGTTTAATTGAGTGTCAAATCGATTAAATGATAGAGATACCAAACTTGCGCTAGCTGGTTGAATTAGCCATGAGCAATTTAGGTTAGGAGCATAATTTGAAGTGGCAGCAGTTCCATCATCAAACGTTCCAGAAACACCAGTTAAAGTGGTTGTTCCAGTACAAGCAGGAATTACTTGAGTGCTATAGTTTGCTCTCCATCCACTAGCTGTAGTAGATCCGTTTGTTTTAAATGTTACCAACATACTTCCACCTGAAGAAAGTAAGTTCGGTATGGTAGGATTATTTCCTGAAATCGTCCCAAGTATAGGAGAACTTGTTGTAGCTCCATCATAAACGGTTACGGTATCATTGTTTAATTCTGTATTAAATTGGAAGAATTGAAGTCTTACAGCAACGTTCGGCGCAGTAGGTTGTATTAACCAACTACAATCTGTATTGTCAAGGTAATTCTGTCCAAACGGAGAGCCGTCTGTGAAATTTCCATTGTTGTTGGTAAAGGTCGTTTGAGGTACGCAAAAAGTTGAAGAAGAGCTGTATGTTCCTTCCCATCCTTGACCTGTACCACTGCTGTTTGTAGTAAACTCAATTAGCATAACGCCAGTAAATGAACTGACTGTGTTTCCAGTAAAAGTTCCTGTGTATGTTCTTAATGGAAAGCCTGATGCTGTTGCATTATCAAAAATTCTAACTCTATCTCCTGGAAAACCACCAAAAGGAAGGTCTAAAGAAGTCATGTCGAAATTAATAACAGCAGGACTTCCTGGAGGCTGTATTAACCAAGTGCAACTTAAATTATTATCGTAATTGTTTGTTAAGCTACCATCTTCAACAGTGCCTGCAGCGGCAGTAAGTGTTGTTAATCCGGAACAAGTTAGAGGGATAACAGAAGTGTAGTTAAAATCCCAACCAGCGCTATTGTTGGCGCCATCCGTTATAAACTCTACAAACATTTTGCCACTATTTGCTGTTATTGCGGCCGGTAAAGCAGGACCTGTGAGTTTTACAAGAAGTGGCGCAGCGTTATTTATTCCATCGTAAAAATAAAGTGTGTCACCCGGATTAATTAGGTCAAAACTATTGAACGTTGCAGTGATCGAAGCTGCTCTAGCAGGTTCTATTAGCCAAGAGCAAGACAAGTTGTCTTGATAATTATTTGCATTACTTCCGTCTGCAACATTACCTGTTGTGCTGGTTAAAGTAAGAAGAGGGAAGCATTGAGCAGTGATCGACGTATAACTAGCTTCCCACCCTGTAAAATTAGTATTGCCGTCAGAAGTAAACTCTAGGTATAATGAACTCCCACTTGAAACCACTTGTTGAGGAATACTATTTCCTGAGAATGATCCTAAAACCGAGGCACTAGAATTAGTTCCGTCGTAAACGGTAACAAAATCAAAACTACCTTCAGTATTAAAGCGATTAAAATTTAAGGTAATTCTTCCGGCACTAGGGGGTTGAATTAACCACGAGCAATTTAGATTATCAGAATAATTTGATGTAGTTGCCGAACCATCATCAAATGTTCCGTTTGCTGCAGTTAAAGTGGTATTCCCAGAACAACTAGGGATTGGGATGTTGTTGTAGATTGCATTCCAGCCTGTTGCCGTTGTTGATCCGTTTGATTTAAAAGTGACCAACATTGAAGTTCCGGTAGAAACGACAGTTGTTACTCCTGTTAAGCTTCCTGAGTAAGTTGCTAAAATTGGAGAAGAAGTCGTTGTTCCATCGTAAATGGTTACGGTGTCATTGTTTAACTCAGTAGCAAAACGACTAAATCGTAAACTGATAACACGATTTACCAAACCTGTTGGTTGAATTAGCCAGCTACAATCCGTATTGTCAAGGTAGTTTGAAGCCAATTGAGATCCGTCAGTGAATGTTCCTGAGGCTGCTGTAAAGGTAGTGTTAGGTGAGCAAAAGGTACTTGAGCTAGAATAGCTTGCATCCCATCCTGCAGCTGTGTTATTAGCGTTAGAGGTAAACTCTACAAACATGCTTCCACTGTATGCAATTGCAGGAGCGCCAGTGTTCGTTAAAAAGAAATTTCCAATTAAAGGTGCCGTATTTGATGTCCCATCGTATACTCTTACTCGGTCTTGTATGTCAGCCAAGCTAATTGAGTTCATGTTGAAAGTAATACTTGCCGGAGTTCCTGCTGGTTGAATTAACCACGAGCAGTTAGCGTTGTTTTGATAGTTTGCTGTACCACTTCCATCATCAATACTCCCACTTGCCGCAGTTAGGTTTGTAGTTCCCGAACATGCTCCGCTTGCAACATAGAAAGCATCCCAACCAGCGTCGGTTACAGTCCCGTTTGTTCTAAATTCCAAATACAAAGCATTCGAAGTGGAAGTTAGGTTGGCCGGAATTGAAGTTCCGCTAAAGTTTCCAATTTGAGGAGCTGTATTATCAATGCCATCAAAAACTAGAACTCGATCATTGCTCGCTTCTGTAGCGAAAGCAGAAAAGGATAAGGTGATGGTTCCGCTAGGAGGTTGAATTAACCAAGAACAGAACTGGTTGTTGTTGTAGTTGTTTGTTAAGCTACCATCTGAGAATGAACCTGAAGTAGCGGTTAAGGTAGTCGAACCTGCACAACCAGCGCTTGAAGTTGAGCTCGTATAAAATGCATCAAAACCTTGGTCTGTGACGCTGCCGTTAGTGATAAAGGTTACAAAAGTACTTCCAGTACTTGAAGTGAAAGTGTTGAGGTTATTGGTTCCTGAAAAACTTCCTAATACAGGAGATGCGGCACTTGGGCCATCGTAAACTGTAATTATATCGGTTCCAATTTCGGTTGCCAAACTTGTCAGACCAAATGTTATGCTAGCAGCCCCTGCAGGTTGAATTAACCAAGAGCAGCTTTGATTGTTGTTGTAGTTTGAAGTGCCACTTCCGTCTGTAAAGCTACCACTTGCTGCAGTTAATGTTGTTAAACCAGAGCACGGCGTTAAAGGCGAATTGGTAATGTATGAAGCGTCGAACCCAGGACCGCTTATCGTGGCATTGGACTTAAACTGAACGTACATTGCATTGGATGTCGAAGTTAAGTTAGCCGGGATTGTATTTCCACTAAACCTTCCAAGTAGTGGAGCGTTAATGTTTACTCCGTCATAAACCGTAACGGTATCGTTTATTGGCTCAATGTCAAAAGCAGAAAAGCTCAATGTAACTGTTCCTGCTGAGGGTGTAATTAACCACGCGCAAGTTTGATTGTTAACGTAGTCTAATCCAGTTCCACTGCCGTCATCAAACGCACCGGTATTTGTATTGAATGTAGTTGAAGCAGCGCAAGGAGGGCCGGGAGCTCTTCCAAAACTAAAACGTATTGGACCACCAACTGTTTCAACAATGTTTCTAATTTCTAAACCGGTATTGCCCAATAAATAATTTTGTGCACTTGGTGTGCTGGAGTCGTCGAAAACAGTTCGGTTAGAAGTGCCAGGAAATAAATCTCCTCCGTCTCCTCTGTTAACTTCATTGTCTAAATCATCATTGCCGTCTGCTTCCTCTAAATCAACCCCTTTTAGGTTTTCATCCCCGTTTACTCGGTTTCCAAATGAATTTGTTTTGGTGGTATTGATGTGCCAGATAGCTAAGCCATGACCTGGTAAATCAGAATCTCGACCTACTAATTGCCGATTTTCAATTAAAAAATATTCATTGCTTAATGATGTATTGATTCTGAAAAACTCATCTTGATTTGTACTAGCTGGATCTAGTGAGTAGATTCCTGTTTGCCCCAAGGTTAAGATTTGTGGGGTATCCCAATTTAAATCTTCTTTACACCAAGCAGAGAAACCTGATGGTCTATTCGAGCTACCTGAATACGCTCCGCCGGCCATAAGGCACCAGTTTCCAATTCCTTCTGAGTCTCCATTCGTGTTGTCAGTATCGTATAAGTCAGGCAAACCTAAGTTGTGACCAAATTCGTGACAGAATACTCCAATTCCTGAAATAGAGTTGTTGGTGGCGCTTCTTGTTTCAGGATTTATCATGTAATCGTTAATTGAAACTCCGTCGTAAAATGCAGCTCCTGTATTTCCTCCGCTCATTACCCAACGGTGCGACCAAACGTATAGGCCTGATTGAGAACCAATTTCTGCTCCAGGTCCTGAATGAACAGTTAGTATTCCATCCACATCGCCGTCTGAGTCATTGTCGTATAAGCTATAGTTCGTGCCTGCAACTTCTGCTGCATCAACAGCCTCTCTTACCAAGTCAGCAGCTCTGTCGTAACCACTGTCGGCAGCATAGTATTGAAAATTATTAGCAGCTCTATACCATCCTCTTACGTCAACATTTACGGTTAGTAGACCTCCTGAACTAGTTTCGTAAAAGACTTTAAAACTGCCATCGCCAGAACGATAGTTGACTCCGTACAATAGGCTGTCAAAACCAGATTTTGGAATAACATTTGTAAGATCTGGATAGTCAATTAATAACGCTAGAACTCTAATGGTTCCTGTAGTTGGGAAGGTTTTATTTTGAAGATGAGCATTAACCTGGCTTAAAATTGAAGATTTTAAAGGACTTAGGCTTGGCTTTAACGATTTCGTTAAGGTAGTGGTGTAGTTTGCTTCCGTTGCACTTCTAAACAAAGGGTCAGATGCGAGAACTCCACTTGGGATTAAGTCTCCATTTTGTTTGTTGGCGTATTCGTAATTCCCTAAAGTGTTTCGAACGACGGTATATCCGTCTACTGTTTCCGTCCAGTGGTTGTTTAAGTTTCCTTTTCCAATTACCGTAATGGACGTGCTGTTAGGTTGTGAAAGTGTAACTGCCTCAGGCGATGCTACACAACTCGAAGGTAGACTAGTGAGTTGAGGTTGAGCAACGGTTTTGTTTTGAGTAAAATATAACCCTGCAGCAAGGATTAAAACTTTGCTTAACGATGTAATAAATTTCATATTGATAACGTTTTACGTCTAATGTTCTAAGACGTATAAAGATACCAAATGGTTGGCAAATATCGAGGTGGCTTTACCAGAAAAGCTATTGATTAGTCGTTCGTAGCGCGCAATGTGTTTTTAATTTCTCGAATCTCTTTCTGCATATTTAGCATTGAGCTACTTAGCTGGTCTCTTGAGAGGTTTGGTTCCGGAATCTCATCGCTAATGTAATTCACGAATTTCCAAATTTCTAGCACTTCATTCACATTTACTTCGTAGGGCTCATAAATGGGGTTGGTAGAACACAGTAAAAGCGTTTGGTTTTTGTCGTACTGTTTGTATAAATTTTTAAAAACCACACCATCGTTAGATGTCACAACAATGTATGGGTATCCGTCTTTAATGGTATTCCAGTTTTGTAGAAATTCTCCGGTTACCCAAGATCTATCAGAAACGGGCGGCATCGAGTCTCCGCTGATTTGAAAGGTTCTAAATTTTTTGTTGCGGTCTAAAAAGGGCAATTGAAAAGTGGGGAGTACTTTGATGAAATCTGGGTCGCCAAAGCCGGTGGCATAACCTGCTTTTGCTTTTACAGGGACCAGTTCAATGTTTTCTTCGTTGTTGTTGTCAACCGTAGTGGCCAAAATTCTTAATTTACCACCAGTTACATCAATGTCGATTCCTTGCTCTAACTGACTTAAGTACAAAGCTGAAATTTTTTGTAAATCAACTTTCAACAACTTGTCGATTGACATTTTGAAAAAGTTTGAAAAGCGCAAAAGAGTTTCGAAATTGGGTTCTGAATTGCCTAATTCATACCCACTCAACGAGCTTCTTTTGATCTCCAATTCATTCGCCAAATCGGCTTGTGAGAGTTGTTTTCTTTTTCTTAAAAAGGATAGATTGCTTCCGAAATACATAGTGACGTAATTTTTACCAAATATAAGACAAAATTATCGTCAAAATAAATAATTTGCCTCAATATGGTCACATTAATGTCGGAAGTATTAAAATACTTATCTTGTAAAGGTCTAATTTAAAGATTATTGCTATGCTTAAAAAAACACTTCTTCTTATCTCTTTCTACTCAATTTCATATGGACTCATAGCTCAGCAAGATTCTGTGAGAATTGAAAAAGCAGTGCTATTTGTTGAGAATTGAAAATAGAGAAGAAAATTGGATCTCAAAAAAGTTAATGAAGTTGTAAGTATGAATTGAAAGTCGGCAATTATGAATTGGTAGTTTTTATGATGGAGTTACTGGATTAAATTTGATGAAAAGGTTAAGATATGAGACTGGTATTTTTAATGTGCTTTTTAATTGGGTTTTTGTGGCTACCAGCCCAGACGGTTGCGCCAGTTAAGGCGATAAACGTTCCTTCGTCATCTTTTTATACGCCTAAAAATAAAACAAAGAATAACAAAGCATTTGGAGATACCCTTTGGAGCGAGGACTTTGCAGGCGGGTTGCCAAATGGATGGACAGCTGTTAATAACAGTGCAGCGATTTCAGCTTTCAAGTGGCAATGGGATACTGTATATCGTCCTGGTCAATTTAGTCTGAATGTATCTGCCATTAACTCTACATCTAGCAGTAACGGGTTTATGCTGCTTCCAATGGATTTTTGGAATACTCCAATTAATAGCGGACCTGGAGCATATAACGCTGATACATATTTTCAATCTCCAGCAATTCCAATCAATTCTAGTCCGAGTGTTGAGTTACGGCTTCAGCAGTTTTATCGATTTTGCTGTAGGAATGGAGCTAAAGTAGTGGCCCAAGTGAGTGTTGATAATTTTCAAACTTTCGACGAGTATGATCTTAATAGTTTGTTCGTAAATCAAATATCTTCCAATGTTGAATTTACTTCAGTTAATGTGAGTAGAACCTTAGCATATCAAGATACTGCATATTTGCGTTTTTATATCAATGGATTGAGTCATTATTTTTGGATGATTGATGATTTAGCCCTAGTGGAAGGAGATCAAGGTGTGGAGATAGAATCGATTAATTTTTATCAGCCTCAATTAGCTAAAGGCCCTTTTCCACTGATTTCTCCCCTAAATTATTTAAAAGATGTTGGTTTTAAGGCAACTGTTGAAAATGTAACTGGTGTGCCACTTTCGGGTGTTAATTTGAATATTGCCGTCAACCAAAGTCGAAACTCCAACGGCTCACCGGGAGCAGGACTGGTTTACAGTACAAATATTCAAGCGAATAATAATGGGAGCCTAACTCCATTTTATGTGGATACCGTATTTTCAAATGCACCATTTTTTACACCTTCACTAAGGGGTGAATATGAAGTGAGCTCAACCGCTACTTCAAATCAGTTTCCCAGAGCAGATTCAGCAGAATTGAGCTTTACTGTTTCTGATACTGTTTTTGGTAGAGATTTCAATTCTCCTTCTGGAATAATTGGAACTGCAAGAAATGCATCTATGGTTCAGCCCAACGGAGACCGAGTTGGATCATTATTTTATATAGATTCAAGCCAATTTAATATTCAATTCAATTCCATAAGTTTTTACGTTTCGAATGACATAGGTAATATAGGTTCAGTAATTCGTCCTGTGATTTGGGAATTTAATTCGGATACTGCAAAAGTGGTAGGAATAGTCAATGCCTTTGGTAGAGAGTTAGCATCATCGTTAGATTCATTTTCTATTACTATTAACGATACGAATCGTTGGTTGACGCTAAAACTAGATACTGGTATTGCAATGACAAGGAGCACAAATGTTGGAGAATTTGTGGTGGGTTGGGAAATGTTAGATGGTTCACCATTAGGATACAATTTTTCTGTTTGGAATGATTACACCGCTCAAATTGTAGCACCAGATACTTCAACTTTTGTTAGTTTCGGAAACTCTGTGTTACTTACTAATTGGGGATCTATAAAAGCTGCTCCCATGATCCGATTAAACGTAAAACCTTTATTGGTTGGCTTAAGCGAAACGGATTTGAATGGGGCACAAATAAAAGTTCACCCCAACCCATCAACCGGAATT
The DNA here is from genome assembly GCA_047627915.1 of Vicingaceae bacterium. Lineage (GTDB taxonomy): Bacteria > Bacteroidota > Bacteroidia > Flavobacteriales_E > Vicingaceae > NORP294. Next base: position 506 of record JBLHTZ010000034.1, on the reverse strand, counting down.
TTTACCCTAGAACATTCAGTATCAATTCAAACTTTTGAAGTGTACAATGTAAACGGTCAAAAAGTTCAGATTGAATTGGTCAATAATCAATTGGATTTATCTGAACAGCCTAAGGGAATTTATTTGCTAAGAGTGCTTTTGGAAAGTGGGGAGGTTGTTTCAAAAAAGTTGATGAAGAATTAACTTTCCGCCTCGTCGCTATTTTTAACCAATACCTTACCAAAAGAGACTTCTTGGGCAGCAAGTGCTAACACAGTAGTCGGTAAATCCTTTATTCGGTTTTGAACTGAGGCATAGTATTCTTCAAAATTTTCATTTGGTGTTGCCAAGCCCATAAAAATTAAATCAGCATTTTTAGAAGATTCTTGCAGTATTTCGTCAAAACTCCTGCCGTTTGCGGGAAGAATGTCACATTTTGCTTGAATTCTTATTTCTTCCAATATCTCATTTAAGTTGTCTTGTGCTTTTTGAACAGCACTGTCAGATCCAACAACCATTTTAATGTG
>JBLHTZ010000033.1:0-28458 GCA_047627915.1 Vicingaceae bacterium | reverse complement strand
CAAAAATTGGGGATCAAATAAAAAAAGCCAGAAACCTTTTCAATAGATCTATCAAAAAGAACAACTACCGTGGTAAATACCATTATTGCTATTGCACCAAGTGTAATCACTTCTCTCATGTTGTTTCTGAAGCGTTGAAGCACGAAGTGCATCTAGAAACTTCTTCTGCCTTCGATATTGATTTGATTTTAAAATTATATTCAGAAGGTAAAATTGATAAAAACAGAACCATTGTAAACAACGGTTACAAAACGGATGAATACCTTAGAAAAATTGTTGATCTAATCGAATCGGGTTTCGATAACGTGATTTTAGTCTTAGATAGCAAGACAGAAATGGCAAGAATCAAGAAATTGAATTGCAAGAAAAAGATTAAGATTGGTATCCGAATGGCAATTAATGAAGAGCCGCAGGCTTCTTATTATACTTCACGCTTAGGTATAGCGAATACTGATTTAATCGAATTTTACCATTCAGAAATTGAAAACGAAGAATCGGTTGAGTTTGTCATGTTACATTTCTTTGTCGATTCCGGAATAAAAGACACCATCTACTATTGGGGTGAATTCATGAAGGCCCTAAAACTTTATGTTGATTTGAAGAAGAGGTGTAATTCATTAACCTCTTTTAATTTAGGAGGTGGATTACCAATTCGCAATAACCTCGGGTTTGAATACGATTACAATTACATGATCAATGAAATTGTAACAAACATTAAAACTGTTTGTGATGAGCAAGGAATAATGGAGCCGGATATTTTTACTGAGTTTGGAAAGTATACAGTTGGCGAAAGTGGTGCCATTATTTTTGAAGTCATAGAGCAAAAAAAGCAAAATGATACAGAAACCTGGTATATCATTGACAACAGTTTAATGAATACTATTCCCGATGCATGGAGCATTAACGAGAAGTTTATTTTACTGCCAATAAACAAATGGAGCAACGAATACCAAAGAACTGCTATTGGCGGTATTTCTTGCGATCATTCTGATTACTATAACTCAGAAGATTTAAACCAAGAAGTCCTATTGCCTAAAATTAATGAAGATGAAAAAGAACCGTTGTACTTAGGCTTTTTCCACACTGGGGCCTATCAAGATGCCATTAGTGGTTATGGTGGGATAAAGCATTGTTTAATACCTTCACCAAAACACATCATCATTGATAGAGACGATCACGGAAATATTGTTGATTATGTATATAGAAATGAGCAATCTGCGGAAGAAATGTTTAAACTTTTAGGGTATAAAAAGTAACTACAAGCGACCATGGAAATCAATAACAACTATGCAGGAATAGAGAACCAATTTGCAGTTAAAGAGACTGCGAAAGTTTGGTTACAATCCATTCCATACGATGGCACGAGCAGCTGGGGAAAAGGCGCTGATAAAGGCTTTGAGGCCTTTCTAGATGCTTCAGCAAATATGGAGCTCTATGACATTGAAACAGCCTCAGAAGTTTATAAACAAGGAGTATATATCTTAGAATCTATTACCGAAGAAAGCTCTCCTGAAAAGGTATATGAAACCATTTACGAGAGTACCAAGAAACTATTAGCTACCAATAAGTTCTTAACTTTCTTTGGTGGAGAGCACTCTATAAGTATTGGCATTATAAAGGCTTTTTATGAGAAGTACAAAAATTTAACCGTTTTACAGTTAGATGCTCATACGGATTTACGTCCTGAATATTTAGGCTCACCCTACAACCATGCTTGTGCAGTTTACGATGCGAGTCTACACACTAACCTGATTCAAATTGGGATTCGTAGCATGGATGTAAGCGAATTGGAGCACATCAATAAAGAAAAATGCTACTTTGCAGAGGATATGTATGGTAAAACCGATTGGATGCAAAAATCAATTGACCAAATGACACATGATGTTTATTTAACCATTGATTTAGATGCATTTGACCCTGCAATAATGCCTGCTACCGGAACTCCGGAACCAGGTGGACTTTTTTGGAATGAAACAATAGTGTACTTAAGAAAAGTGTTTGAACAACGAAATGTTGTTGGTCTTGATATTGTTGAATTAGCCCCTATCGAAGGAAATCATGCAGCAAATTTTTTAGCTGCTAAATTGTATTATAAATTATTGAGTTATAAATTTGAATTAAATGGGAAATAAAGGACCAATAGGAAAATTCATTATTGAGCACTACAAACACTTTAATGCTGCCGCATTGGTAGATGCTGCTGAGGCATATGAAAAGCATTTAGTGAGTGGAAAAAAAATGTTGATTTCTCTGGCAGGTGCTATGAGTACCGCAGAAATAGGAAAATCACTTGCTGAAATGATTCGACAAGACAAAGTTCAAATCATTTCGTGCACAGGAGCAAATCTTGAAGAAGATTTAATGAATTTGGTAGCTCACTCACACTATAAAAGAGTTCCTAATTATAGAGATTTAACACCAAAAGACGAATGGGATTTATTGGAGAAAGGACTAAACAGAGTTACTGATACCTGTATTCCTGAAGAAGAAGCATTCCGAAGATTACAAAGTCACGTATTTAAACTTTGGAAAAAAGCAGAGGAAAATGGCCAACGCTTTCTACCTCATGAATATTTATACCAATTATTACTTTCAGGTGAATTAGAGCAGTATTACGAAATAGATCCTAAAAATTCTTGGATGCTAGCCGCGGCAGAAAAAAACCTGCCTATCATTTGTCCAGGCTGGGAAGATTCTACTTTAGGCAACATTTTCGCTTCGTACTGCTTAAAAGAAGAGCTACGGCCTTCTACCATGAAGTCAGGAATAGAATACATGACCTATTTGGCAAAATATTATACCAATGAAGCCGGAAAGGAAGGTATTGGATTTTTTCAAATTGGTGGTGGAATTGCAGGGGATTTTCCAATCTGTGTTGTTCCAATGCTATATCAAGACATGAAGCAAACTGACACTCCTTTTTGGAGTTATTTCTGCCAAATTTCTGACAGCACCACAAGTTACGGATCATATTCAGGGGCAGTACCTAATGAAAAAATAACTTGGGGTAAATTAGATATTAACACTCCAAAATTTATAATTGAATCTGACGCTACAATTGTAGCTCCATTAATATTTGCATATTTGTTAAACTGGTAATTAATTAAAATAAGATGAATATTCCCAACAAACCCAGAGTTGTAACAGCTTTTGAAAAACTTGACGACTCGATCCAACACCAAATTAAGTTAGAATATCCGGAAGGATTTAGCCAACATTTAATCAGTTTTGTAAATAAGGATAGGGAGAAAGTTAGCGCCTTAAGATTTGAAACTGAAGAGAAAATCTATTTAATTAAAATGTCTATTATTATGGCAGAACAGTTGATTGAAGACGATGAAGACTATGATGATGAAGGTAATTTGACTGATGATGCAAGAGAAGAATACGAAGACGAAGACGTAGATATAGATATAGACCTAGAAAATTAATGAACTATTTCATCGGTTTTGCATTTCTCTTATTTTCTTTTCTTTCTTTTTCCCAAGATGTATACCCTTTGCATCCCACCGTTGGAGATACCATTGACCGTGATGAGAAACTAGACTATTCTTTGTTTGCAAATTCACCGAATGACAGTTTTAATTTTTCTGTCATCAAGTACTTGAACTCCGGATTTATCCTAATTGAAAACAGAGCTTTTAAAGGACTCGATAGATCAATAACAGACTACAGCGACAGTACATTGTTGACCCAAGAACAAATTATCGAAGAGCAACAGAAAATTCAAAAAATAAACGCGTACTACAAGTATTTAGCAGAAGAAGCTAAAAAACCTAAACAAGAGGATTATAAAAGCTTAGAAAAGAAAATTCCTGTTCGTTTTGATGGTCCGATTTCTGACCAAATGAGAAAAGAGAGCCGGATGAAAGCACGATTAGTTGAAGACGAACGCAGAATGGAAGAGTTCCAAATGGGAATGCGACCAAGAGAAATGAGGATAGAATTTAGACCATGAGTTACCCCTTAATAATATTAAAACCCAAGAGAAGCGAAAGTTTAAAAAGAAAACACCCTTGGGTTTTTTCTGGCGCCATTGACAAAATCTTTTTAGATGAAGATGCTGAGGAGTTGCAAGAAGGTGACTTGGTGCAAGTAGCAGATGTAAATGAAAAAATACTAGGGGTTGGCCATTTTGCTGAAGGTAGTATAGCTGTGAGAATGCTATCCTTTAAAAAGGATATTGTAGACGCTAATTTTTGGGAAAGAAAATTAAAAGCTGCTTTTGATTTAAGAAGTACACTCCAACTTACGCATTCCGAATCAACCACTTGTTATCGCTTAGTGCATGCAGAAGGCGATGGATTACCAGGGCTTGTTGTTGATATATACGGAAGCGTAGCCATTGTTCAAGCCCACAGTGCAGGCTTTGCAAATGCATTGTCCGAAATCGCTAAAGCACTCAAAGCGGTGATGGGAGAAAAACTGACTGCAGTTTATTCGAAAAGTGAAAAAGCACTTCACCAACAAGGAGAAACAAGCATCGAAGATGGTTTCTTGTTGGGAGAAGCTGAAAGTCCACAAATTGTATTGGAAAATAACCTTCAATTTGAAATAGATTGGGTTACCGGTCAAAAAACAGGCTTTTTCATTGACCAACGGTTCAATAGAGAATTACTTAAAATCTATTCTAAAGGCAAAAAAGTATTGAATACATTTTGTTATTCTGGAGGCTTTAGCGTTTATGCATTAGCTGCAGGTGCAACGGAGGTTCATTCTGTTGACAGTTCTCAAAAAGCTATAGATTTAACAGATAGAAATGTTGCTATCAATTTTAAAAACTGCAGCATTCATAAAAGTTTTGCAAAAGACACCTTAAAGTACTTGAACGAAACGGAGGAGCTCTACGATACAATCATCTTAGACCCACCTGCCTATGCTAAAAGTAAAAGTGCCCAACACAAAGCGGTGCAAGGCTACAAACGGTTGAATGCGAAGGCGTTTTCAATGATTAAAAAAGGAGGAATTCTTTTCACATTTTCATGCAGTCAAGTGGTTGACCGCAAATTATTTGAAAACACAATTATGGCTGCGGCTATTGAAGCTCGAAGAAGTGTAAAAGTATTACATCATCTTTCTCAGCCGGCTGATCATCCTGTTTCAATATTTCATCCTGAAGGGGAATATTTGAAGGGCTTAGTTCTTTATATCGAAGAATGAATCAAGCCATCGATTACAAAAACATTTGGAAAGTTTCCTACCCCATCATACTAAGCGGAGTAGCTCAAAACATTGTTAACGTAACAGACACAGCATTCTTAGGCCGCTATGGAATAGTAGAGCTTGGAGCGGCAGGAAATGCAGGTATCTTTTACCTGGTGCTCATGATGATCGGATTTGGTTTTACCATTGGTTGTCAAATTATTATTGGAAGAAGAAATGGTGAAGGAAATCTCCACGAGATTGGAGCATTATTCAATGCAGGTTTGTTCTTTTTGCTACCCATTTCATTACTTCTATTTGCTTTTGTGAAGCTTTTCACACCTCAAATCCTCTCCACGTTAGTAGCCTCGGAAAATATTTTACAAGCTTCTATTGATTATTTATCCATTAGAAGCTATGGTATTTTCTTTGCCTTTTTTAACTTCCTATTTATCGCTTTTTATACGGGTACTACCAATACCAAGGTGTTAACCAAGGCAACCTTCATTCAAGCAGGAGTCAATGTTGTACTAGATTACTTAATGATCTTTGGAAAGTTAGGTTTACCTGAAATGGGAATAAAAGGGGCAGCTCTGGCATCTGTAATTTCAGAAATTGTGGCACTACTCTACTTTGCCTACTTTACTTTTGCCAAAACCGACTATAAAAAATACAACCTATTTCAAGAATTAAATTTTAATTGGAAAAAGCAATTGCACATTCTTAAAGTTGCTGCTCCAATTATGCTCCAAAACTTTATGGCACTTTGCACTTGGCTTAGTTTTTTTATGATCATTGAACAAACTGGAGAATCCAACTTGGCCATTTCCCACATCGTCAGAAGTATCTATATGGTGGTTATGATTCCTTTGTTTGGGTTTAGCTCAGCAACAAGCACTCTCGTTTCAAACCTTATGGGAGAGGAAAGAATTGCAGATGTCCCTGTCCTAATTAAACGGATTGTACTGATGAGTATCCTTGCAACAGCAAGCTTCTTACCCATACTATTAATTTTTCCATCTGAAGTAACTTCTATTTACACCAATGACACTAGCTTAATTGAAGGGGCAGTAAAAATTCTTCCAGTAATTTGTGGAGCCATGTTATTTTTTAGCATTGCCTTTATTACTTTTTCTTCCGTAACCGGAACAGGTAAAACCCTAATTACTTTAATTATAGAATTTGTAAGTATTTCAATCTACTTATCTTTCACTTATCTATTCGCTTTAGTCTTAGATTTATCATTGGTTAGCGTTTGGAGCTCAGAATTTATTTATTTCAGCTTTATGGGATTATTATCAATTTTGTATTTAAAGTTTGGGAATTGGAAAAGTAGTGTAATATGAAAAAGGACTTACGAATTATCTTTATTGGAACACCCGATTTTGCCGTTGAAAGCTTAAATGCATTAATTGAAGCGAATAAAAATGTAGTTGCCATTATTACTGCCCCAGATCGAAAGGCAGGACGAGGCCAAAAAATAAACGAATCGGCAGTTAAAAAGTGTGCTGTAAAAAAGGGTATACCAGTTTTACAACCTACTAATTTAAAAAATGAAGATTTTATTTCCGAATTGAAAAGCTATCAAGCAGACTTACAAATTGTAGTGGCTTTTAGAATGTTACCTGAAGTTATTTGGAACATGCCGAAAAAAGGAACCTTTAACCTGCATGCCTCATTGCTACCAAATTACAGAGGTGCGGCACCTATTAATTGGGCCATTATAAATGGTGAAGAAGAGACCGGTGTCACCACCTTCTTCTTGAAACACGAAATTGATACGGGGGACTTAATTTTTCAAGAAAAAGTGGCCATTACTCAACATGAAACGGCTGGATCTCTTCACGATAAATTGATGAGGATTGGAGGTGATTTAGTTGTAAAAACAGTAGAAGGCATAGAGAATGATCAGGTAAATACTTTTCCACAACCTGCTATTGAGAGTAAAGAAGCTCCAAAAATATTCAAAGATGATTGCAAGGTAGATTGGTCTGAAACTGCAAGTAAAATAGATCGCTTAGTGAGAGGAATGAGTCCCTTCCCGACTGCCTGGTCTACTTTACTACACAATGAAAAAGGTACAGCTGTTAATGTAAAAATATTTGCAGTCGCCAAATTAGATGAAAAGACTTTGAACTCAGGAACTATAAAAGTTGAAGAAAAAGAAATAGTTGTTGGCACTCAAGATTTTGACCTAAAGTTAGTTGATATACAAATTGAAGGGAAGAAAAGAATGCCCATAACTGACCTATTAAATGGATTCAATTTTGAACTGTATTCGTTTCTAAAATAAAACATTAAACAAAAGTTTAATGTCTTTGAACATTATGAGTCATAGTAGAGAACACATCTACGACCAAGCAATTCATATTGAATACATTTAATGTTTACAGAGCGAGTTTATTTTACCTACTAAATCAGGCGATTAATTGTTTTATTAACAATTACTAGACCAATCTATTTGCTAATTTCGCTGAACTTCTAGTAGAGTTCGAAGTATTAATACATGCGATAAAAATGATTGAGGAAATAGATAACATAGAGCTTAAGTACCTTACCATTAATGATTACCAGGAATTGAAATCTGCCATGATAGAATCGTACTCTACCATGCCTGATTCGTACTGGAAAGAAACTCACATTCAATCCTTAATTGAAAAATTTCCGGAGGGTCAAGTAGTTTTAAAGGTAAATAATCAATTGGCTGGGTGTGCTTTATCAATCCGTTTAGAGAACTCTGCTTACGCAGACCATCATACTTACAAAGAAATAACAGGAAATTACACGTTTAGCACCCATAATAAAGATGGTGATATGCTTTACGGAATTGATGTTTTTATCAAGCCAGAATATAGAGGATTACGCTTAGGAAGAAGACTTTACGACTACAGAAAAGAGTTGTGCGAGCGATTAAACTTAAGGGGCATCGCCTTCGGAGGTAGAATTCCAAATTTTTACAAGTATGCTGAAGAAATTGGACCCAAAGAATACATTGAGAAAGTAAAACGTAAAGAAATTCACGATCCTGTCCTTAGTTTTCAAATTTCCAATGACTTTCATCCTGAAAAAGTTTTAAAAGGCTATTTAGAAGGAGATGAGGATTCTAGTGAATATGCCGTATTGCTAAAATGGGATAATATTTACTTTGAAAAGAAGACAGTAAAAGCAGCCAATCAGAAAAAAATAATTCGCTTAGGTCTAATTCAATGGCAAATGCGATTGTACAAAGACTTTGAGGAGTTGATGCAGCAAGCCGAGTATTTTATAGATGCGGTCTCCGGGTATCGTTCAGATTTTGCACTTTTTCCTGAGTTTTTTAATGCCCCTTTAATGGCAGAAAATAACCACATGCCGGAGTCTGAAGCCATACGTGAGTTATCTAAATTCACGAATGAGATTGTGAAACGATTTTCTGAATTAGCCATATCCTACAACATTAATGTCATTACAGGCAGCATGCCTGAAATGAAAAATGACTTACTCTACAATGTAGGGTATTTGTGTCGCAGAGATGGTAGTATTGAAAGGTATGAGAAGTTACATGTTACTCCGGACGAATCAAAAGTTTGGGGCATGCAAGGAGGTTCACAAATAAAGACTTTCGACACCGATTGCGGAAAAATTGGCATCCTCATTTGCTACGATTCCGAGTTCCCTGAATTAAGTAGATTACTTGCTGACGAAGGAATGGAAATTTTATTTGTTCCATTTCTTACCGATACACAAAACGGTTATTCACGAGTTAGGCTTTGTGCTCAAGCTAGAGCCATTGAAAATGAGTGCTACGTGGCAATTGCAGGCAGTGTAGGTAATCTGCCAAAAGTTCATAACATGGACATCCAATACGCTCAATCTGCCGTTTTCACTCCTTGTGACTTTTCTTTTCCTTCCAACGGAATTAAGGCTGAAGCAACACCCAATACAGAAATGATTCTTATTGCAGATGTAGACCTTGACTTATTGCGAGAATTAAACCAGTTTGGAAGCGTTAAAAACCTCAGAGATAGAAGAAAGGACCTTTTTGAATTAAAAAAGATTAATCATTAGCGAAGTAAACCTTCGTTAATGATTTTCCTTCAGTAACTCAGGAAACTTTTCTTTAAATCGATTTAAACGGGGAACAGAAACAGACCGAACATAAGGCACATTGGGGTTCAAGCGCTCGTAATCCTGATGGTATTTTTCGGCTTGCCAAAATTTTTCAAACTTGATAACTTCCGTAATAATTGGAGCGTTATACGCTTTCTCATTTGTTAACTTCAAAATGTAGTCTACTATAATCTGTTTTTCACTGTGATCTGTGTAGAAAGCTATAGATCTGTATTGTGGACCACGATCAGGGCCCTGTTGATTCGGAGTTGTAGGGTCTTGAGAACCAAAGAATACCTTTACCAACGTTTCAAAACTAACCTGCTTTTCATCGTAGATAACTTCTACCGCTTCAGCATGCTTCAACTGCCCGGAACTAACCTCCCGATAAGTAGGATTTAATTTTTCTCCACCGGAATATCCTGATACAACTTCTTTTACGCCCTTTACTGATTCAAAAACAGCTTCAACACACCAGAAGCAACCACTAGCAAAGTAGGCCTTCTTTAAACCTTCTTTACTGATTTGTTCTTCCGTTAAACTTGTGCCCTTCTCAGCAGGTTTTTCTGCTGGAGAGTTACACGCAAACAAGCTAAAAAATGAACAAATTGACAGAACTAATAGGAATTGCTTTTTCATGGTACTTACAAATTAGTGTTATTTAAGATATCTAAAATCAAATCGGTAGACAAATTAGAGTTCCAAATCTCCTGAGAACATGGAACCCAACAAGTCTTCAAATTTAAAACTTCGTTCCAATTTACTCTTATTCAAATAAGAATATTCAGCTAAACTGTGCAATAAATATTCCATCATAAGATAAGTACCTTCTTTAGGAAGAGCAGGAAATTTTTCATTAATAATCTCCTTTAAATTCTCTACTCGTTCTAGTTCTTTATAAAAATCTATTTCAGACAATTCATTCAGCAAGTCCAATTTGTTGGTTGAAAACCAATTTATAATAGAGTTGTATGTTTCTGAAGAATTATTTTTGAGCTTTTTCAAATCTTTTAATTCAGGAAAGAAGGTGATAGCCTGTGTCCGAATTGCCGAACGAATTAAAGCATAACTCACATTTACAGCTCCTTCTTGTTCCCCTTCATACACCATTTCTATCTTTCCAATTATTGCAGGAATAACAGACATTACATCACTAATTCGAACGGTAGTTTTTGAATCTCCACTTTTCAGCATTCTTCTCTCAGCTGCGCTTAACATGGTTTCATATGCTGAGATAGAAAGCCTTGCAGATACTCCTGATTTTTCATCTACAAACTCACTTTCTCTAGCTTCAAATGAGATTTGCTCCAACAAATCCTTTACAATCTCAGGAACGGTTATATTATCTTTTTGGAAGTCGGTAACTTTTGCTTCGCTCTTTGTAATATCCTTCGCCAATTCTATCGTTTTGGGATAGTGTGTCATAATTTGACTCTGAATCCTATCTTTTAAAGGTGTGATAATAGATCCCCTGTTAGTATAATCTTCAGGGTTTGCCGTAAACATAAATTGAATGTCCAACGGAAATCTTAACTGAAAACCTCTAATTTGAATGTCCCCTTCCTGCAGAATATTAAACAAGGCCACTTGAATTCGGGCTTGTAAATCCGGTAATTCATTAATTACAAAAAGACACCTGTTGGCTCTAGGAATTAATCCAAAGTGAATCACTCTAGGATCGGAGTAGTCTAACTTCAAATTAGCTGCTTTAATTGGGTCAACATCTCCAATTAAATCGGCAATAGAAACATCGGGTGTAGCTAATTTTTCAACGTATCGCTCGTTTCTATGAACCCAAGCAATTGGAGTTTCATCACCTTTCTGCACAACCAATTGTTTTCCAAAATAAGATACCGGATCAAATGGATTATCGTTAACTTCGCTCCCTTCAATTATTGGCATGTATTCGTCCAACAACTGAGTCATCATTCTAGCAATCCTTGTCTTTGCTTGCCCTCTAAGGCCTAGCATGTTAATACTATGCCTCGATAATATGGCACGCTCTATATTGGGAATCACGGTATCTTCATAGCCGAATATTCCTTTAAACACATTCTCTTTTGATTTAATCTTTTCGATTAAGTTATCACGGAGCTCATCTTTCACACTTTTCACTTGAAATCCTGAATCTTTTAGTTGTTTCAGTGTTTTTATCTTCAATATATCCATCTTTAAACTCTTTTTCTTTTGTTCTTCTCGTAATCAGTAAATATAAAATTGCCTAAGCCATTTAGGTCAGAATAAAATGCTTTGCCTTGGTTAGCTTCGGTAAACTCCTCCACAAATTTTTGTAAATAGGGGTCTTTTGCAATCATGAATGTAGTAATAGGAATGTTCAGCTTTCTGCATTGAATTCCTAGGTTAATTGTTCGGTTTAAAATTTTGGGGTCTTGTCCCCAAGAATTTTGATAGTATTCGCCATTTTCAATTAAGCAAGTAGGCTTACCATCGGTAATCATAAATATTTGGCGGTTGGTATTTTTTCTTCTTCGCAGTAAATCCATGGCCAACTCCAATCCAGCTACAGTATTCGTATGGTACGGCCCAACTGATAAATACGGTAAATCTTTAATTTTTACTTCCCATGCATCGTTTCCAAAAACAACAATGTCTAAACTATCTTTCGGGTACTTGGTAGTAATTAATTCCGCCAAAGCCATTGCTACTTTCTTGGCTGGTGTAATTCTATCCTCTCCATACAAAATCATAGAATGAGAGATGTCAATCATCAAAACAGTCGACATTTGAGTAGCGTGGAAACTCTCTGTTACCTCCAAATCCCTTTCCGTCATTTGAAAAGAATCTATTCCATTATTGATTTGTGCATTCTTAAACGATTCGGTAAAAGCAATTTGATCTAACGTGTCGCCAAATTGGAAAGGTCTCCTGTCGGTATTGTTTTCACCACCTTGACCTACAGTGTTGGTTTTATGATTCCCCTTCCCTCCTTTCTTCAATTTTCCGAAAATTTGCTCTAATGCTTTTTTGCGAATGAGTTGCTCAGATTTTTCGCTTAATCCAGTCTGATTGTTTTCGTCTTTTTTGATGTATCTTTTTTCTTCGAGATCTCTTCGAAAATCTTCTAAGGTGTATTCAGGCGTAGTCAACCCATGTTCATCATCTAACTCTTTCAACCACGCCATACTTTCCTCAAAGTCGCCCGAAGTATGCGTCATTAGCTCTAAGAAAATTTTCAACAACCGTTCAAATGGCGTTTCATCTTTACTTTCCTCTGAAAACTCTGAAAATCTAAATCCTATCATGTTTATAGTAAACCTTGAACAAAGTTGAAAGTTCGACAGTTTTGAATGAATAGTGAAGATCAACTTCACAAAAAAAGTTAAGAATTAAGAGGGATGAAGTACTTTTGATATATGAGATTAAAAAAGAGTGTTTTCTTCTTTCTTGCACTAACGTTTTCAATCCTTTCTATAAGCCAAAATACTATTGAATTGCCCCAAGATGGTGAGTCATTGCATTTAGCTAAACATGCTTGGATTTTAGAGGATGAGAATGATGCGTTAGCGTTTAAAGATCTTCTTAAAATTACAAGTTTAAGCGAAACTAAAAATGCTTTCCAATCCAATTCTGAGGTACCATATATCGATTTTACTACCTCTACTTTCTGGATGGAATTAAATGTTCGAAATTCAGAAGATGACAAAAGAAGATTTATTCTTGAGCTTGCAAGACCATTAACTAACCAAGTTGACTTATACCTCTTGGATGATCAGAATTTGATTGTAAAAGAGTTTCATACCGGTGATGACTTTGTGTTTGAACAAAGAGCCTACGATTATAGAAAATTTGTATTCCCTATTGAATTCTCAGCTAAAAGCAATTACAGAATACTAGTTAGGGCAAAAAGTGATGGAGAAATCTTAAAGCTCCCTATGAAATTTTGGAGCACAGAAGGTTTCACTGAATTTGTTTCGAAAGAGAATTTCTTTCTTGGTTTATATTATGGGTTCATTTCATTAGTTGTTGTGTTATTTACCTTTTTTGGGATTGCTCTTCGTGAAAAAATTTACTTCTTTTTTGTGAGCTATGTATTCATAATGGGAATGTTTCAACTTTCTTTAGATGGATTTTCATTTGAATTCCTTTGGCCACATTCTAACTACTTAGGGAATCATTCTATTCTCATATTCGCAGCTATTTCAATGCTTTCCTTGCTCGCCTATGCGAACCAGTTTTTAGAATTCCACAAAGAAAAAAAATGGTTTACCAACTTGTACCATTTATTTTTTGGTCTAGTTTGTTTCTTTCTAATTACAAGCTTTTTACAAGGTTGGATCTATGAGATCACCTACCCTCTTCTCAATGGTATTTCATTTATTATTACCACCTTCTTTTTCGTGGGGATTTACCTCCGTTACAAATCAGGACATCAACCCGGAATTGAAGTTACGTTGGCCTTTGCTTTTCTTTGGATAGGTGCCATTTCCTTCATATTAAGTAATGTCAATATTATTGAAAGCGAATTTCTAGCTACTAACTCACTAAAAATAGCATCAGCCATTGAAATTGCATTCCTATCCATCTCTTTAGCGGCTAGATACCGCAAAACTCAAAATGACAAACTGATAGCTGAACAAGAAGCTGTTGAGCGTCTCGAGCAACTTAATCAACTCAAAAGCAAACAAACAGAGACATTAGAAAGAGAAGTTAAATTAAGAACACAAGAAGTAGTTCAGAAGAACACTCAGTTGGAGAACCAAAACAAAGAAATCATTCAAAGTATTAACTATGCTCAACGATTGCAAGGAGCTATTCTTCCTTCTAAAAAGCTTCTAGAAGCAATATTTAGAGACTTTGACATCTATTTCCGTCCAAAGGATATTGTTTCAGGGGATTTCTATTGGTTAGAGTCTACAAAAAATTATTCCTTTTTCGCTGTGGCAGATTGTACCGGTCACGGTGTACCGGGAGCATTGGTAAGTGTAGTGGGATATAATGCATTAAACAGGTGCATTAATGAGCTTATGTTAACAGATCCAGGAGAAATTTTAGATCGGTTGACGATTCTTGTTGAGCACACTTTTGATAATGCCGACAGAGTTGTAAGCGATGGAATGGACATTTGCCTTTGTAGATGGGATCACAAAAATGAGTTGGTTTATTCAGGCGCGTTTAACCCTTTGTATTTGTTACGAGACAATGAATTTTTAGACATAAAAGCAGATCGACAACCCATTGGAAAATTTATAAAAAGGTCTCCCTTCACAAGCACTAAAATTGAGGTATCAAAAGGGGACCAAATATTTTTATTTTCAGATGGTTATTTAGATCAATTTGGCGGAGAAAGAGGAAAAAAACTAAAATCTACAGGCTTTAAAGAACACCTTCTGTCAGCTTTAGCTGGCAAGGATAAATCATTTAACGATACCTTAGACCAAAGCTTTAAAGATTGGAGAAGAAATGAAGAACAAATAGATGATGTTTGTATACTTCGAGTTGGATTTTAATCAAAAAAGATACTTCATAGCTTTAATTAACATTTCCAACCCACATTATAAATGTTTTAGCAAATTTTAAAATCACTTAAAAGTGTGTATATTGCGTTCGAATAACTTGAACCCGTTATGGCAGATAAAGTAGAATACATATTAGAATTTGTAGTAAAAGCATCGCCGAAGATGCTTTACAAATTTTTATCAACGCCTTCAGGTCTTTCTGAGTGGTTTGCAGATAATGTAAATTCAAGAGGTAAAAAGTTTGTTTTCATTTGGGATGGTTCAGAAGAAACAGCCTCATTGATCTCTAAAAAAACAGACAAATACATTCGTTTCAAATGGGAAGAAGATGAAGATGAAGACTCATTTTTTGAATTCAAATTAGAAACAGATGATCTGACGAACGATGTGTCGTTAATCATTACTGACTATGCGGAAGAAGATGAAATAGAAGAATCGCAATTGCTTTGGGAAAGTCAAGTGAATAGTCTTTTGCACGCGATAGGTTCTTAAGAAATACACAATAAAATAACAGGTGAAACGCTTACCTTAAAAATAGACGTTGAAAACCTCCTCAAAATTTATACTAAAATCTTTCATGTCGCCCTTTATGGCGACATTTTTCATTTCCATTTTTGTACTGCTCATGCAGTTCTTATGGAAATACATTGACGATTTAGTCGGTAAAGGAATAGAATTTAGTGTTTTCGCACAATTATTGATTTACGTAGCAGCAAGCTTAGTTCCAATGGCTTTGCCGCTATCGATATTACTTTCTTCATTAATGACCTTTGGTAATTTAGGTGAGCACTACGAACTAGTAGCTTTCAAGTCTGCAGGAATATCATTAAAAAAAGTTTTACAGCCACTTTTTGCCGTTGTTATTGTACTAAGTTTTGTCGCTTATCTATTTTCAAATTACTGGCTTCCCGTAGCTAATTTAAAAAGTAAGTCACTGTTGTATGACATTAAGCAACAAAAACCTACTATGGATATTCAGCCAGGAATGTTTTCCAATGATTTAGAGAATATTACAATCAGGGTGAAAGACAAAAAGGAAATTGACGGCATTGAACACTTATATGACGTTCTAATTTATGATCATTCAGATGGTCCAGGAAACCGAAAGGTGACTCAAGCTGAAGAAGGAATTATGACCATGACTCCTGACAAGCGCTATTTGGAATTGAAACTAATAAACGGTATCAATTATGAAGAAGAAGAAAACCCTCAGGTAAAACAAGATTATACTTTAGCCAGATCAAAGTTTAAGGAGAATATTATTCGTTCTGACTTGTCGCAATTTGATTTAAATAGAACAGACGAAGAATTGTTTAAGACTGGGTATAAAATGCTAAATATGTCGCAATTGTCAGATGCAATCGACACTTTAACCATTATGAAAAACAATCATTTTGAAAGTTTTAAGACCGGTTTAAAGAATAGTTCTTTCCTCTACTCAAATTATGATGAAAGTAGATTCACACAAAAAAGAGATACAAGTGTGATAGATTTAGACAATTATTTCTCAACATTCGATGAAGAGCAAAAAACTCAAATTTTGAACACTGCGGCCAACTTAAGCCGAAATTCCAGGTCAAGATTGAGTAGCATGTTTGAAGATATGAAAAGCAGAAACAAATACATTTGGAGTCATGAAATAGAATGGCATAAAAAATTAACACTTCCCTTTGCTTGCATCATACTATTTTTAATTGGCGCACCTCTCGGGGCGATTATCAGAAAAGGAGGGCTTGGAATGCCAATTATTATTTCGGTTTTGTTCTTCTTACTCTTCCATATACTAAGTATTTCAGGAGAAAAAATGGCAAAAGAAGGAGCTATTGACCCACTGTGGGGAATGTGGATGGCCTCTTTAATTCTTTTACCGGTTGGGTTGTTTTTTACTTACAAGGCCACTAGCGATTCTGCACTATTTAACTTTGATTCATACCATAATTTCTTCAAATCTATTTTTAAGAAAAAAACAACATCTGAATCATGAAAATAGGTGTTCTCCTTTCTAGATTTCCCTTTCCATTAGAAAAAGGAGATAAACTCAGAGCATATCATCAAATAAAAGAATTAGCTAAGAACAATGAAATTTACCTTTGTTGCGTTAGTGATAAAGAGGTTAAACCGTCTGATTTAATGCAATTAAAGCCCTATTGCAAAGAAATAAAGGTGATTAAGTTAAGTAAGCTTACCATCCTAAAAAATTTAATTAAGGGCCTTCTGTTTTCCAAACTCCCCTTACAAGTAGCCTACTTCTTCAAAAAAAGTTCAAAAAAACCGATTGTCAACTTTTTTAAGATAAATAGGGTCGACCACATCTACTGCCAACTTATTAGAGTGAGTGAATATGTTAAAGATGTGAGTGATATTCCAAAGACATTAGATTATATGGATGTTCTTTCAAAAGGCATGGAAAGAAGAATCGAAAAATCAAAAGCTTACCTAAAACCGTTTGTTCGTATTGAGGCTAGTAGGTTAAAAAAATACGAGCATTTTATTTTTAACTCATTTGACCATAAAACTATTATTTCAGAACAAGACAGAGATCTAATTATTCATGCTCAAAACAAATCCATTGAAATTATACGAAATGGAGTAGACTTGTCTTTTTTCAGCCCTAGAAAAACAGAAAAGAAATTCGATTTAGTATTCACGGGAAACATGTCTTACGCTCCAAATGTAGATGGTGTAACTTTTTTGGTAGAAGAAGTATTGCCTGAGCTTTGGAAAAAAAATCATTCTATTACCCTCGTAATTGCCGGAGCCTCTCCCAATGCGAAAGTTCAAAGATTAGCTCAAAAAAATGTAACAGTTACAGGCTGGGTAGATGATATTCGGGATTATTATGCTAACTCAAAACTATTTATTGCTCCGATGCAAATCGGTACAGGACTTCAAAACAAACTATTAGAAGCAATGGCAATGCAAATTCCTTGTATTACATCTACATTGGCCAACAATGCTTTAAAAGCAACAAATGGAGAAAATATCATAATTGCAAATAGTGTAGAAGAATATGTTAAGTCGATTATAGAACTTCTAGAAAATAATATGCTGGCGTCCAGTATAGCTAAAAATGGTCATGATTTTGTGAAACACAATTACGACTGGAAATCGACTACGAACCAATTAGAAAAATTATTTTTGTCAACATGAAAGACCTTCAGGAAATAGTTGAAAGTGCATGGGAAAACCGTGAATTACTTAAAGAAGAAACAACAATCAAAGCGATTGAATTTGTTATTTCAAAAATTGACTCGGGAGACCTTAGATGTGCTGAACCGACCGAACAAGGTTGGCAAGTAAATGAATGGGTTAAAAAAGCCGTTGTTCTCTACTTCCCTATTCGAAAAATGGAAACCATTGAGGTGGGCCCTTTTGAGTTCCATGATAAAATGGCGTTAAAATCAGACTATGCCAAAAAGGGAATTAGAGTAGTACCCCATGCCATAGCGCGCTATGGTGCTTATGTGGCTCGGGGTGTCATTATGATGCCTTCGTACATCAATATTGGCGCATATGTAGATGAAGGAACAATGGTAGATACTTGGGCCACAGTTGGAAGTTGTGCTCAAATAGGTAAAAATGTTCATCTGAGTGGTGGAGTTGGTATTGGTGGTGTATTAGAACCTTTGCAAGCATCTCCTGTAATTATTGAAGACGGTTGCTTTATTGGCTCACGATGTATTGTTGTTGAAGGAGTAAAAGTGGAGAAAGAGGCAGTTTTAGGAGCAAATGTTGTATTGACAAAGTCAACTAAAATTATTGATGTAACTGGAAACGAACCAAAAGAATACAAAGGAGTGGTCCCCAGCCGATCCGTAGTAATTCCAGGTTCATACACCAAAAAATTTCCTGCAGGAGAATATCAAGTACCTTGCGCCATAATTATTGGACAGCGCAAAGCGAGTACCGACTTAAAAACTTCACTTAACGACGTGCTTCGAGAATTCGAAGTAGCAGTATAATGAATAAAATATTAATTATACAAACCGCATTTATTGGTGATGTTATTTTAGCGACTCCTATCATTGAGAAACTTAGCGAATTCTATCCTGAAGCAAAGATTGATTTTTTGTTGCGAAAAGGAAATGAAAAGCTGCTAGATCAACACCCTAAGATTAACAAAGTACTCATTTGGACAAAGGGCAGTACAAAGTACACCTCCCTTTTTCAAGTAATTAATATGGTTCGTTCTAGAAATTACGATTGCGTGATCAATGCACAACGGTTTATGGCTGCGGGACTAATCACAGCTTTTTCAGGAGCTAAGATTAAAGTAGGCTTCAGGAAAAATCCTATGTCCTTTGCATTCAATAAAAAGATTGGACATCAACTTATTGGGCAACATGAAACAAGTCGCAATTTATCCTTAGTTAGAGAGCTGACTGATGATAAATACACTCGCCCAAAATTATATCCAACCAAGGAAGACCGAGAAAATGTTAAGCAATTTCAAAAATCCCCTTATTTATGTTTCGCTCCGACTTCAGTATGGGCTACAAAACAATTTCCTAGTTTAAAGTGGGTAGAACTACTTTTATCTCAAGATGAAAATTGGACCATTTATTTACTTGGAGGTCCTGCCGATAACGAAGAGTGCGAAGATATCGTCCAGATGTGTGATAGAGAGAATCTTATCAATTTGAGTGGTAAATTAAGTTTTTTGGAGTCTGCAGCTTTAATGAAAGGAGCGACAATGAACTATGTAAATGATTCTGCTCCAATGCACATGGCTTCAGCTGTTAACGCTCCTACAAATGCCGTTTTTTGTTCCACCGTTCCTTCATTTGGTTTTGGCCCTTTAGCGGACCAAGCAAAAGTGGTTGAAACAAAAAAAGAACTAGAATGCAAACCTTGTGGCTTGCATGGTAAAAAGGAATGTCCATTAGGTCATTTTGATTGCGCTTATAGCATTCAAAAAGAACAATTTGATAGGCCGGAGTATCCTGAATAAAAGCTTAGTTAATTTTGCTTTTTTGAGCCTCTTCTAATAACTTCCTCTACTCGTTTACCTTCAAACAGTTCAAACTTTCTAAACTGACATTCTAACTTCCCGTTCATCATCGGTATTTTTTTAGAAGGTTTCAGTCCAATATTTTTAAACGACTCTTCATCAGAAGCAATAATCCAAGCATCCCAACCAGAATATTCGTGTTTTAAGGTCGAGCCAATTTTTTCGAAAAAGTCTGGTAGACCTTCTTGCAGCTCTAATCTTTCTCCATATGGAGGGTTAATAATCATAACTCCATGATCTGATGGAGGTGGTGTTTTGAAAAAATCTGCCTGTTCCAATTGTATGCTTTTACGCATGTTGGCAGAATTAATATTCATTCTTGCTGATCGTAAATTATTAGAATTTAGCTCTTTTGCGTAAATATTTACTTTCAATGGTCGGTACACCTCCTGTGCTTGTCCTAACACTTTAGAAAGCAAACTAACATCGTAATTATTCCAACCTTCAAAAGCAAAATTCGTTCGGTTTAAGTTCGGTGGAATGTTACAAGCAATCAATGCAGCTTCGATGGCAATGGTAGCTGTTCCTGTCATTGGATCAAAAAAGTCTTGTTCCCCTTTCCAACCGCTCTTTAAAATAAGACCTGCAGCCAAACATTCATTTATCGGAGCCAAATGTTGCTTCACTCTATATCCCCTTTTAAATAGTGGCGTTCCACTACTATCAAGCGAAAGCGTAATTGATGTGTCGTTAATGTGAAGGTGAATTCGAACATCCGGATCGAAACGTTCTACATTTGGTCTATTCAGTTGTTGCGCTCTAAAACGATCTACAATCGCATCTTTAATCCGTAACGAAGCAAATTGACTGTGAGTGAAGTGAGTCGAACTTACAGCAGAATCAATTGAAAAAGTCTTTTCCGAATTAAATATTGTTTCCCAAGGCAACTTTAAAGCTCTCTTGTATAATTCATCATCGTTTTTTGCAGAATAATGATAAATCGGTTTTAAGACTTTTAATGCAGTTCTTAACCAGATATTGGCTTTGTAAAGTAATTCTAAATCACCAACAAATTCAACCGCTCTTCTTTTTACTTCTATCTCTTTTGCTCCTAAATCAATCAGTTCTTGTTCTAATTCGGGCTCCATGTTTTGCATACATGTTGCCACCATTTTAAACTCACCATCTAATTTAATTTGAATGGGCTTATCATCTTTTGGAGAAGTTACTTTATCCTCTCGCGGTTGATAGATCTTTTCTTTAGGCTTTGCTCCTGTCTTCTTGATCTTAAGCTTATCTAAAATGGAAGGAGTTCCTTCCTCTTTTTTCGGTTCTTCTGACATGTTGCAAACTTACAGATTCCTGCTTATGCTATCCATTATTCATTGTTCATAAACAAATATTTCAAGCCTTTTAAAATGACTTGATTTTATATTCCTTGAAAAAAAAATCAAAATGACTTTAGCACCTCTAGATTGGATTATTATCATAGCCTATTTAATTCTAGCTTTCAGCATTTGTATTTTTATAGAAAACAAGCCAGTAAGAGTTTAAGTAACTTCTTCCTGGGTGGAAGAAGCTTGCCCTGGTAAATCACAGGAATTTCTATAGTAGCGAACACCTTCGCTGCTGACACCCCCCTTTTAGTGACAGAACTGATTGCTCAAAACGGTGTTTCAGGAAACTGGCTTTGTTAGAACATGTTAATTGGAGGAATGATAACGACCTTCTTCTTTGCCAAACTTTGGCGGAGAGCTGAAATTGTAACTGAGTTAGAGTTTGTATAATTGAGGTATATTGGAAAATCCGCAGCATTTTTGAGAGGTTTTAAATCAGTTTACATGGGACTATTTCTGAATATAATTGTTATTGGTAGGTTAAATGTTGAATTGGCTTCTATCTTAAAGGTATTTTTTGATATTCCAGATAAAACAGTGATTTGGGTAATTGCGGCGGCAATGCTTTTTGTTGCAATTTATTCTTCACTATCCGGTTTAATGGGAGTTGATATGGCCGACTTTGTGCAGTTCTTCATCGCCATGACAGGTTGTATCATCCTAGCAATAGTGGTACTTAAGACTGAAAAATTTTGTGGAATTTCAGGACTAAAAGAACAATTACCCGCCTAGCGCTTTAACTTCTTCCCTACCATCAACTCTGGGTCAGTAGTCAACGACATTGGAACTTTTAGCGTAACCATAGCAGCCTTCTTAACCTTTTTTTCGTGCAGTGTTGGGCAAGTTGGTACCCAGGAGCGAAACCAAGAGGTGGTGGTTATATAGCTCAACAAATGATGAATGCCAAGGATGAAAAAAATGCCAGATATGCCACATTTTTCTTTCAAGTTGCGCGTTACTGTTTGCGCCCTTTGACTTGGATTATTGTTGGATTATGCGCCTTAGTTTTATATCCTGGGTTGCCAATAGAAAATGCTAGGCAAGGTTTTGTTATGGCAATGAAAGATTACCTACCAACTGGATTAAAAGGTTTGTTACTTGTAGCATTTTTTCTGCATACATGAGTACTGTTTCTACCCAATTAAACTGGGGAGCGAACTACCTATAACAAATCATTTGTACAAATGATTTCTAAAACCGAAAAGAGCAGACAAAACATCGGAAGATGAACAAAAGGATTACGTGCAAAAAACACAAATTTTTACCGTATTAATCATACTACTTGCACTGTTTGCAACCACACAAATTTCCAGTATAGACAACGCCACTAAATTTTTAATTGAATGCGATGCCGACCTTGGAATGGTCTTAATTTTACATTTGTATTTGTGGCGAATTAACGCATAGAGTGAAATTGTAGTAAGCCTAGCTCCATTTGTAGGATACATTTTATCCAATTACATTTTTGAATTAGAGTATCCATTCAACTTCTTATTTACCGTTGGCTTTAGCAAGTTATGTTGGTTACTAGCAACCTTTATTACTTCGCCAACTGAAGAAAAAAGATTGATTAGCTATTGTGCAAAAGTAAAACCTGATGGAGGATAGAAAATAATTCGAAATCCAAATGAACCTAAAACGAAGATAGTACCAATGTTTATTAGTTGGATAAACTCAATTATAGTGGTTTATTGTATTCTTTTTAGCATTGGAGATCTCATTTTTCAGAACTATCAACATGCAAGTATAGAATTCACTTTATTACTTATTTCATTTTATTATTAAGATTTCAAATGAAAAGAACTCGGATTTTTGAGATTTAATTATCTTTACGGTTCGAAGAAAAATTATTACACTCATTTACAGCACTAAAATGTTAAAAACAAGCTTAATTAATTCACAAACCATTCTTAAAAAAATTGGCGCAATTACATTTGTCGCATTTTTTTTAATGGCTTGTGCAGAAGAATCCAAAAGAGGTAACAAGGAAGATGGAGAAAAAACAGAGGAAAATGAAGAAGATAAGGATGCAAACCTTATGAAAATCAATGGAAAAGTTTTTAGTGTGCCATCTCCTATTCAAACTGCATTCTTATTAAAACATTCTGGTGCAGCTTATTCTTCAGAAATGCTAAGTCCAACTAGCAATGCTTCCAATCTTTCAACCTCTGCTAGAAAAGCCTTAAATTTAGGAGTGTATGGAGCGGACATGGGTTATGCAACTATTTATGATCAAACTCAAGATGCTATTTCTTACATGGCAATTACAAAGCGCCTTTCTGCTGAATTAGGTATGACTAATATCTTTGATGAATCGATG
Source organism: Vicingaceae bacterium (assembly GCA_047627915.1). GTDB lineage: Bacteria > Bacteroidota > Bacteroidia > Flavobacteriales_E > Vicingaceae > NORP294. Next base: position 5,082 of record JBLHTZ010000033.1, on the reverse strand, counting down.
GTTACCCGTTTTGAAGCAAACCTTGGAAATCAAGATTCACTTTTAGCACTTGTATCAGATGCTTTTAAATCTGCAGACAGTTATTTAAAAACCAACGAACAAAATGATTTAAGCGTTCTAATTCTAGCTGGTGGGTGGATTGAAACCTTGCATTTTGCAACCATCATTGTAAAAACAAATGAGGATCAAAATATCAAAAATAGAATTGGAGAGCAAAAAATAACCATCAAAAACTTAATCAACCTCATGCTTCCTTATCAAGATAAGACACCGGTTGGTAAAGTAATTAATCAATTGAATGAATTAAACGATATCTACGATGGTATTGATTTTAATTACACCTATAAAGTAGCTTCTACTGACGAAGAGACAAAAACGACCACCATCAACAGTACCTCTAAAGTTGAAATGAGTCCTGAATTATTAGCAGAAATTTCAGCTAAAGTTGAAGCAATCAGATTAAGCATTTTAAAATAATACCTCGATGAAAAAAATCATTTTTAAATTTTCACTGTTCATAGCGTTTTTTGTTTCATTTGCTGGTCAAGTAAATGCGCAGTGTGATAGTATTGCGACCCTTTGTAGTGGTAACTTCACAAAAGACTTTCTTTCTGATGGACAAGAATATCGAGCGTTATTGTTCGATGATCAAACCGCAGAATTTCATTTGACACTATACGGTCAAAGTACATACCGATTTGCTGCGTGCAGCGGACTTGCTCCAGGAAATCTAATTTTTAGAGTTTACGATAAAGAGAGAAATGAGATATTTACTAGTTCTGACCATGGGAACGCGCCATATTGGGATTTTCAAGTGAATTCTACACTGGATGTTATCATTGAAGGAAACCTTAACCTTGATGAAGTTGAATCAGGCTGTGCAGTGTTATTAGTAGGATTTAAACCATAAGAGTAAAAACATTTAACTTAGGAAGCAGGATTTAAAACATCCTGCTTTTTTTTTGTTATTTTCATCCTCCAATTGACGGACTAGCTGAGCTAACACTATGAGTGAAAAAATTTTAAAAGCCCTCATGCAATTATTTGCCATTGTTGCAAATGTTGGAAGAGATGATTCAAATACAAAAGAGTTTGTATCTCAATTTCTTAACGAACAATTAAACCAAGAATTGGTAAATGAATACCTACTGGTTTATGATCATTATTACAATGAACAAAACAAGAAGCGAGAAGGTGCTAAGGCTAGAAAACGAACGTCACTTAACTCAGTCAAGATTCTTAAAATATGCGCTGAGATTAACAAAGAGCTTACACAAAAGCAAAAAATTTATGTTCTAGTTCAGTTGTTGGAATTTATTTTCTTAAACAATAACGATACTGAGCAAGCCATTGAGTTTGTGGAAACAGTTTCTGAATCTTTTAACATTAGCACAAGTGAATACACAGAAATCAAAGATTTCGTTAGCACAGCTGAGGAAGAGCTTCCTAAAACAGAAAACGTACTTCTCATTAACAACCACGAGAAAACAGCAGGTGAACACAAACACATTAAAGCTGAGAGTATTGATGGAGAAGTAAGAATATTGAATATTAACAGTGTAAACATGTTCTTCCTGAAATATTTTGGAAAAACTGAATTACAACTAAACAGTCAATTAATCAAACCAGTTAAAACCTATGTTTTAACTCAAGGCTCGTCGTTAAGAGGGTCTAAGGTTGCTCCTATTTATTACAGTGATATCATCACTAGCTTTCTAAGTGATTTAGATATAGAGAAAACCACCTTTACTGTTGATAATATCACCTACAAGTTTAAAAATGGAAACATTGGTTTGCATCCAATGAATTACGAAGAAGAATCCGGAAATCTAATCGGGATTATGGGTGCTAGTGGAGCCGGTAAATCAACCCTACTGAATGTGCTTAACGGCAACTATAAACCTTCCACAGGTGCAGTAAAAATAAATGGGTTTGATATACATAAACCAGAAAATAAAGATAAGATTGAGGGAGTCATTGGGTATGTTTCACAAGATGACTTGTTGATTGAAGAGCTCACTGTTTTTCAAAACATTTTCTACAATGCCAAGTTGTGTTTTGGTGACTTGTCAAACAGACAAATTGTTAAACTCACCTTCAAAGTATTAAACAGTCTAGGCCTATGGGAAACTCGAAATTTAAAGGTTGGTAGCCCACTAGAAAAAACCATTAGTGGTGGTCAGCGAAAAAGGGTAAACATTGCACTTGAACTAATTCGGGAGCCGTCCATCATGTTTGTTGATGAGCCAACTTCAGGTCTATCTTCTAGGGATTCTGAAAACATTATGGATTTGTTGAAGGAATTAACGTTAAGAGGTAAATTAATATTTGTTGTAATTCACCAGCCCTCGTCCGACATTTTTAAAATGTTTGACAAGTTAATTATTTTAGATACCGGAGGCTATTTAATATACAACGGAAACCCGGTTGAAGGTATTGTTTACTTCAAAGAGCAAATGAGCCAGGCAAACGCTGCAGAAAGTGAATGCTTTAACTGTGGTAATGTTACTCCTGAACAAATCTTCAACATTATTGAGTCTAAGATTTTAGATGAATATGGAAACCAAACGGAAAAGCGCAGAGTCACTCCAAAAGTATGGTACAAAGCTTACAATGAAAATCTAAAGAATAAGCTAAATCACTTAAAAACAAAAGTAAACGAAGCGCCTAAAAAGAGTCTTAAAATACCGAATGCATTTAAGCAATTTATAGTATTTATTATTAGAGATGTGCTATCTAAATTGACCAACAAACAATACATGTTGATTAACTTTTTGGAAGCTCCAGTTTTAGCTTTTATCTTGTCGTTTATTATCCGCTACTCCAATGCTGACCAAGCAGATAATACTGGTTATATTTTTCGTTCCAACGAAAACTTCACGGCATACATTTTTATCAGTGTAATTGTAGCGCTCTTTTTAGGTTTAACCGTTGCAGCGGAGGAAATTATTCGAGACAGAAAAATCTTAAAAAGAGAGAAATTCTTGAACTTGAGCAAAGGCAGTTACTTGTTCTCGAAAATATTTATCATGTTCGCGGTATCCGCCATTCAAATTATGTCATTTGTTTTAGTGGGGAATTCCATTTTAGGCATACAAGGCATGTATTTTGAGTACTGGTTTATTTTGTTCTCTGCTGCTTGTTTTGCTAACATATTAGGACTAAACATCTCCTCTACTTTTGATTCAGCCGTTACCATTTATATCTTAATTCCATTTTTGGTCATTCCACAATTAATGCTGAGTGGCGTTATTGTGAAGTTTGAGAAGCTTAACCCAACCATTACCATCCAAGACAAGGTGCCATTTGTAGGAGAAATTATGGTTTCAAAATGGGCATTTGAAGCCTTGGCAGTGAAACAGTTTAAAGACAATAAGTTTAACAAAAACTTCTTTTACATTGACAAAGACATCAAAACAGCTAGTTACCGTAAAAATTTCTGGTTAAGCCGTTTAAAAGATAGATTAAACTTTATTCAAAGAGAATACAAAAATGAAAATGAGCAAGAAAGCATAGCAAATGCTGGTAAATTGCTGTATAACGAGATTGGCAAGGAGAACATTAGAAACGAAGAAGTTCAATTTGAGAATCTAGAAGCGCTGAGCGACGGAATTCCAACTAAAGAAGTATTGGGCGAGGTGGATGAATACCTTAGCGACTTGAACCGTTATTACATTACAAAGTACAACGAATACAGCGACGAAAAAGATCAGTTGTTAATCGAAATGAACGATACTCCCGAAAAGAAGGCTGAATTTATTGAGCTTAAGGATGCGTATGCTAACGAATCGTTGGAAGACCTCATGACCAACCAAAATGATTTAAACAAAATTATTGAATGGGAGAATGAATTGATTCAACGCGCAGATCCGGTTTACAAAGACCCCGAAGGCTTCCGTTCGCATTACCTGGCCTCTTCAAAAAAATTATTTGGTAATTACATCACTACCTTCTCTGCCAACCTCATGGTAATATGGTGCTTCAGTATTTTCTTAGCCATCACACTGTACTATGATGCTCTGAGAAAGCTAATGGACGGCCTCGGAAAACTTTTCAAAAAGAAAAAATACTAAACTTAAAATATGGATATGACACACTAGTGTGTCATATCCAATTTTTGGCATTAATTGTATGAAGTATCTTTTCATCTTATGTTTTTTTGGTTCTGTCCTAGCTTATGGCCAACCTAATTTTATATCAGTTGATTTAGGCTACCAACAAGGCAACGAACAATTAGTTGAAGCAGGTTTAAATCTTGGAATTATGGTTAAGAAACCAGTTGCTGCAGAACTATCTATAGGTATTGAAGATGACCTCAATTCGGAATTAATCGGCTATAAAATTGGAATTTTTGGGTATGATGCAGTTGGAAAGTCTAGTTCGAGACCAGAAGCTAAGCCAATACCTATTATAGCGGGATTTAGCTTTATTTCATATAATACTCCTAACAGCAGAATTAATGCCTTTAGACCTGAAATTGGAGTTAGAAGTTTATATCGAATTGCACAAGGAATTACAACACTAAAGTTGACCTATGGCTATAATTTCACAAATACTGATCAAGCATTTGACGGCCAAATAAATGAACATTTATTACGCCTTTCCTTAGCTCTTAGATGGTGGTAATATTTTAAATAAAAAACTAATACCAACAACGTGTATATGGCATGTGCTTGTGCTGCACATAAAATTAGTTCTTTAAGTAATTCGTTCAAAACAGTTAAGATTTGTGTTTCATAGCTCGGATAGCTTAAATAAACCTTAAAGATGAGTAAGGAAGTCATATTTGGACGGAGAACTGTCTGTGCTTTTCGCTTTTTCACTATCTTTAAATTTCAAACAACAGTTGTGGCACACTCCATATACACAAAACGTTGGCAAAAATTAAAACAACTACATTAATTTGATAATTTAAACAAACATAAAATGGAAACAACGACAGTAAACCAAGTTAACCCTTCTAAAATAATGCAAATTGGAATGGGATTTTGGGCATCCAAAACATTACTTACAGCGGTTAATATGGGGTTGTTTACCCATCTGACTAATGGAGAATTATCAGGACAAGACATCAAAGAAAAA
>JBLHTZ010000032.1:0-28526 GCA_047627915.1 Vicingaceae bacterium | reverse complement strand
CCATACCAACACCATCAACAAGCTTATAACTGTCTTCATAAAACGGATAAGGACCAAACCAATATTCAAAAGCTTCCAGCATTAAATGCGCTTGTTTAAAATGAATTTTGGCCTTTTCTAGGTTTTCTGGTAACACATAATAATCACATAATAGCGTTCCTTTCATCCCGTTGTATGGGTCGGAAAAATGAACGTAATCTGCCACGTTGAGAGCAACGCCATAATTGTTGATTGGGTTAATTACTGTCCATCGATATTTAGTTGTGCCATTGTCCTTTTTTTCTATTGCTGTAAGTTTACCATTGGCAACAGCCATAAGACCGTCTGGAACGGTTACACTTATGGTCATGCCATTATCTGGCTCATCGTACATATGATCTTTATTTGGCCACCATAAACTAGCACCTTCTCCTTCACATGAAGTAAAGACTAAAGGTTTGCCGTTCGCATCTTCCTCCCAAGAAAAACCACCATCCCAAGGTGCCCTTGGCGATTCCTTTGGGTTTCCTTCATAGAATACTTCAATTTTATTTGAGGATCCTTTAATTTGTTCTTCTTTCAAATGAATGAAATACGCATTTCCCTCTTGTGTAAAAGTCAACGATTCACCAGCTTGAATAACTTTAGTGATTTTTAATGGAGGTTGTAAATCGATTTGCATGTCATTTTTTGACTCTAGTACTTTATATGTTATGGTATTAGAGCCTTTAATGAATTTGTTTTCGATGTCCAATTCAAAATCTAAATCGTAATGGGTTAAATTCCACCATGCTCTTTCATCAGTTATCTTGCCTCTTAAGGTGTCTTGTCTGGTGTATGTTTTTTCTACAACAGAACTCATAGACATGTCTCGTTCTATAGGAGTACGACTAAAAGTAACTGGTGCTAATTGGCGTGGTCCGAGATAATAAAAACCTTTGTAGTTTTCTGTTTTAGCCTCTTTTTTTAATCTAAAATTAAAAAGAAAATCTGAATACTTTATTGCGATTAAAAGAGAGTCATTCTTTACTGTGACACTTTCAATTGGTGTATTAATTGTACTAGGTCGCTCTTTCCGTTCCCAATTATAAATTCCAGAATATGTATCGTTTGTTTTGTCGATAGTGAATTCTAAACTTGCATTCGGATCCTGAATTTCATACCATCTTCCTGTTATATTTTGCCCGAATAAGGTGAAAATAGATAATTGAAGACAAAGGGTAATAAGTGTTGTTTTTTTCATGTTTTAAATTCTTTGGTAATTGCGTAAAATATCAAGTGCCGGGTGTCGTAGCATCCCGCAGGGTGCTATGCAATAAACATATTGTTGTGCTTACGTTATTTTTGCACCTGCTATTTGGCTAATTTCTTAAAAAGGCCTGGTATTAATTTTCAATTTCGCGCAGTTTTTCAAGTAACAAGCTGGTTTCGTTAAGTAATGTTTCGCGCCCCTTTTTTCTGCTGTAGCTTAACCGTTTAGTACCAACGAGTTTATTAAACTTTGCAATTAAATCTTTTGCATCAACATCTTTCCATAGTTCATCTTGTAAATGTCCTGTTATGACTGAATTACCAGAAACGTTAAAGCTATAGCGGCTTAGGTAGGTTTCTACAGCTTGGGTATAGGTTGCAAAATTATCATCAGCTACTTTACCAAGAAGTTCATGGTCCCTGTAGAGGTCATAAATGTTTTGTGTTAATTCTCTATCGAACAGATTTATCTCCCCAGAAAGCACCATTGTGTTGTAAGCATTATCATTTGGGAAACTAGTGACTTGTACACTGGGTCTAAACTCGAATCTTGCAATTTTAATTAGGGTATCTATTGTAGATGTATTTTTTGATAAGCGCTCTTTAAAGTCTAATAACACTTTTTCTTGCCTCTCCATAACCTGTTTTATGTTTAGAAGATGTATACTATCTTTTTGCAGGTTCTCTATTAGCGTTTTACTATTTTTGAGTACTATCTTTTTGTTATCGTTTTCGGTACTCCACGTATTAATTTGTAACGCAATCAAAATTCCAATAACCACAAGGATAATTTCGCCAATGGCGTATTTAAAATACTTTCCAGTCTTGTTTTTTTCCATTAGGTCGTAGCGTATTTTTCGGAAGAATTTTATCATTGCTTATCGGTTTCTGATAATGAAGCACAACGGTTTGTGTATGGTTAGTTGCGAATTGCCTAGTACTTTCCTATCAAACTACCAAATAGTTTGAGCGGCCTCTAAACCTCTAAACCTTGAACCTTTCTTGCCATTACTTATACAAAATGTTAGACACCGATTAATTTTCCAATAAGCTTTTCACCGCTTCTTCTAGCTGTTGATCTCGCCCTGCTGCCATGACCCCAGGCTTATTTTGTACTTTAATATCAGGCTCCATCTGGTTGTTTTCTAGGAAGGGTTTATCAATAGGTCTCCATCCTCCCATGGGAATACCGAAATAAATAGTGGGATCTATTTGGGTTTCCCACCACACAAATGTACCAGTACCTGGCACCGGCATACCGAGTGTTTTGCCACCGTTCTTAATCTTGTAAGCTACTGGAAACAGATGGGCATCCGAATAATTACTCTCTCCCATAATCACAATTGAAGGTTTAATCCAACGGTTCCATGGTTGGTAGCCAATGTTCTGACCATGAGGAATAATATCCATATATTTTTTACCGGTAAGAAAATCAGAGAGCATATCATGAAGATTACCGCCTCCATTAAATCGGGTGTCAACGATTAAGGCATCTGCAGAAATATGCTTACCAAGTGCGTCTTCTATCACTGCCCGCATACTTGGATCATTCATGCCTCTGACATGCACATAACCTAATTTGCCATTAGAAAGTTTTAGGGTTTCTTCACGCCGGGTGTCTACCCATCGTTCATATAGGAGCTGGTTTTCAGCGCCTAAAGAAATAGGTTTAACTACTTCATCCCATCGAGTATTCGTTGAAGGATTAAAGACGGAAATTAAGACATTTTCACCAACTCTTCGATTGAGTAATTGATAAAAATCAATTACAGTGCTAAGGGGTTGACCATCGATTTCTTCAATAACATTGCCTGCTTTCACCTTGGATGCTACCATGTCTAATGGCCCTCCTTTTAGCACTACCGCCACTTTTAATCCATTGCCCACATGGGTGTAATCATAGAGTACACCGAGCGAAGAAGTTTGATCGCCATTTTCGGGTCGATGCCGGTAACCACTTCCGGTATGAGACGCATTCAATTCCCCCAACAATTCACTTAACATTTCAGTAAAATCATAGCTGTTATTGATATAGGGAAGAAACACCTCGTATGCAGTTTTGTAATAATCCCAGTCTACTCCTTGCATATCTACTACATAAAATTTTTCTCTTACTTGCCTCCAGGCATGATCAAATATGTAGGACCTTTCCTCTCCTTTTTTAAGGATCATTTCTCCTTTGGTGCTAATAGGCTTCACTTTTCCCTCTTTAATATCAACCTTCATTGGTTTGCCATCGGACAATACGAGAATAAAATCACCTTCTTTCGACAATTCCATACTGGTGTTATTTCCATTTATTTCGGCAAATTGCTTAGTCTCTTTAGATCTCAAATCAGTTACCCAAAGGTTGTTTTTTCCTTCAAAACTGGTTAGATAATATAGTTTATCCCCTTCTTTGGAAAGCATATAGTCTGAAGCTTGTGAAGTATGTACAGTGAGTTTTCTCTTTCGATCGGTCAGGTTATCCCAATCAAATGTTAAGGGTTCTACTGCCTTTTTATCTTTTTCATATTCATTTGTTTTTTTCTTTTTGACTTCCTCTCCATTATCCTCTTTTTCTTTCTTTTTTTCCTCTTCTTCTTGCTCTTTTAGCAGCTCAAAGTCTTCTTTCGATAAATTAAACCTATCAAATGCCTTTTGGGTAAAAAACATTCCAAATACATCTCCATCTCCTTCAGCCGTAAATCCGTTTTCTGACCTATTGCCTTCTCTGGTTGAGGCCCAAACCACCATTTTTCCATCCATCTCCCATTTAGGAGCATAGTCTTCATAGCCACTTTGGGTTAGATTTCGCAATGTGCCAGTTCCAGACGCTTCAATTAAACCGACCTCCGGCCAAAACATTCTTTCCTTTGGGCCAAAGGTCACTAAAAACCACTTGCTATCAGGTGACCACTGATACCACATATCCCCATCTGAATAAGAGTAGTTGTAGTTCGCCGGAAGAATGGTTCTTGTTTTATTAGACTCTAAGTTTATAACCTTAAGGGTGGTGCGGTTTTCTAGATAAGCCACTTCCTTTCCATCAGGAGAAAAGGACGGTTGGAATTCTTCCGCTGCCGTAGCAATAATAGACTGTTGCTTGAGTACTGTGGATAAGAAGAAATATCCTTCATCTTCCCTGATAATAGATGTTTTGAATACATTCCAGCTATTATCTACCTCGCCAGCATATAATAATGACTTCCCATCTGAGGAAAAACTAACACTTCTCTCTTGATAGGGAGTATTGGTGATTCGCTTGGTGGTACCATGTTCAATACTGCTTACAAATATTTCTCCACGAAAAATATAAGCAAACTCCTTCCCGTTGGGCGATAGGCTTGTTTCGGTAAACTCACTATTTACATTCACTGTTTTCTCGAGTGTTTGACGCCCATCAAACCCCAATGAAATAGAAACTTTTTCAGGTTGCCCTGAAAGGCTCATAGTGTAAAGCTCTCCATGATAACTGAAGCATAAGGTACCATCATCCGACTTTGTCAAAAACCTTACCGGATGATTTTGAAATTTTGTTATTTGGGTGGTTGTTCCCGGATTGCTGAGAGCACTTTTGTGCACATTGAAAGACCCACTTTCTTCAGATAAATAGTAAAAATCATCTCCATTTGCAGCAAGGACAGGACTCCTGTTTTCTCCTTCCCAGGATGACAATTGAGTATATTCTTTAGTCTCAGTACTATAGACCCAGATGTCACGGGTCACGGCTGAGGTATGATGTTTTCTCCATTCATTTTCATATCCCTTGCGATCGTGATAAATTATCTTTTTCCCATCAGGACTGTAGGTTGCATCATGGGCTGGAGATGTAATGATTTGGTTAACCCTACCAGAAGTCACAGGCACACTATAGAGTTCCTCCATTACACCAGACGGAAATTGGACATTAGTATGCAAGTCCTGACGAACTGCGGAGAAAATAATATTTCCATTGTCTCTGCTGAAATCACTGGGTACTTCATTGTTGGAATGAAATGTAAGTCTTCGAGCTTCACCACCAGCGGCAGGCATAGAAAACACATCAAAATTACCATAGCGATCCGATGCAAATGCGATCTGTTTGCCATCGTGACTCCATACGGCAGAATAATCATAACTTTCACTTATGGTGATGGGAGTAGCTGTGCCTCCTGATGAAGAAACCTTATAAATATCACCTTTATAATTGAACAAAATTGATTGTCCATCAGGTGAAATAGCTGGATAGCGCAACCATAAAGGGCCTTCTTGCGCGAATGAACTTAACGCAAAAAATAAAGTTATTGACGAAATCAACGAGAATAATATTTTCATAATTTTAATTTTTAGGTATTGGTGTATAATGGTTTGTGTAAGTGGAGTGTGCCACAGCTGTTGTTTGAAATTCGAAGATAGTGAAAAAGCGAAAAGCACTGACCATTCTCCGTCCAAATATGACTTCCTTACTCATCTTTATGGATTATGTTAGCTACCTGAGCTATGAAAATCAAACCTTAACAGCTTTTGAACGAACTATTTAAACAATTGATTTTAGGAGCATCAAAAGCACATGCCATACTACACGTTGTTACCTACAGTTTTTTATTGCATTGAGAGTCCAATTAATTCAAGGATTATTCTAACTACACCAATTGTAACAAAGGCCCACCAAAACCGCTCAAGCCTTGAAGGCTTTTCACGTTTAATACTTTTCATCCACAGACCAATTCCTATGAAAATAACAGGAATAATAAAATCATTAATCATATAGATTCTAGTTTTTTAATTCAGTTCCGAATTTATCCATTTCAGTTTGACAATTCTCACAGGTATATCCACCGTTTAAAAGCTGTCTTTGATTTGTTGGCTTTCTAATAAATGGTTGTCTTTTATTACAGTTCGGGCAAAAAACTCGCTTGAAATTCATTCCAAGATATGAGTATTTACTATCTTTTTTAATTAGAGATAATAATAAAAATAACGCAACAGCTATAATAACACCTAATGTAGTTGGATTCATAAATATTTTGGTTTTATGTTCGTTAAGATACATGCGTTACAAAGTTGAAGATACATGAGTTACACTATTTTTTGATAAACTTTAATTGATATTTCATTCTCTTTTCTTGATTTCTCGTCAACGAATCCTAAAAATACGTTTCTATAATATACTTCTCAAATGCTATTTCCTTTGTGTCTTAATCCTACATATTTTCCCTTTAAAGATACCGTTAAGTAGACCCAAATTGAAAAATTAAAACTTGCGATTTTGTCTGCTCAAAATCTAAACTGATGAAGTTGGCGAAGTCAATTAGTCTTGTTTTTGAGTTAAGTAAGAAATCCATTTATACTGTAACTAAGCACTAAATTGGGAAGCCAATGTTGGCTGATTTTGTCTGCTCAAAATCTATCAAGATGAAGTTAATTAGATCAATGAGATGTGTATGTTTTGAGCTAATAATAAGTTAAACAGTAAGTAAAAGTGGATTACGAGTAATTTTAAAGTTTAGAATCTAAATCTTGTCTTCCAATAATTGCCATAATCTCAACGTAATTATCTGAGATTTTATAATAAATACTATTCGAGCCACAAGGACATCTTCTATAATCCTTTCTAATATGATCTACAGAATTAAAGGAAAGTGGCCTTCTAGCTATTAATTCAAAATGGTTAAAAAGTGCTTCATAATATTTGTCTGCTTGATTCATTCCAAATTTGGACACTCCATATTTGTAAATTCTCTTTAAATCTTCCTTGGTTTCAACACTAATTTTATAGTTATACATTAATTTCAGCTTTCAATTCTGCTAAAATTTCGGCTTTATTCATATTAGTAAATCCACTTTTTTCAGCCTTTTCTAATTTTGCAGCTATCCAATTAACTTTGACTTGTTGACCTCTTGCTTGTCTAACTAAATCATTCATTAATTCACTTTTTGTAGAATATTCATTATTTGATACTTGTGATTTTATCCAATCATCGTTTTGCTCTGTAAAAGAAATGCTTTGACGTCCCATAATATTATTTTGATGTAAAGTTACACCATTTTGGTCAATTAATATATAGTTGGAGAAATTTTTGCACAACGTTTAGTATATGGCAAGTAGGGCATTATAAAGCGATAAACTTTCGGGTTTGCACTGAGCCAATTTTTTTTATTTTGTTTTATCTTTTTATTTTAAAGCCAAATCAAAAGATTTGGCGGTGTGTGCAAATAGCACTGAACTTTCGTAAACCAACTAACGCCCTATTTGCTATATACAGTGTTGTAGCCAGTTATTCTATTATTTTCTCTTTGCTTGCTCCGAGCCAATGCTCAATAAATGAATCAAAAGTGAAAATTAAAACGATAATTAGAATTGTAATTCCAAATGTGATTAGTCTTCTTTTTATTAGAACTTGAGATTTTTCTTGAAAGTTAGAAAGCGTTTTGATTACGTCTATAATTCTTTCTTTATTGAAAAGAAGAATTAATAACAACATTCCAAAAACAATAATAGCATTTGCTAAAGCGGGATAAACGTCAAGAAAAAGGATGTCAAATATGACTATGTTAGTCATTATTGGAATTAATATGAACACTCCAATAAGTTTTGTTTTATTCCATAATAAGAACCAAGCACCAATGAGTTGGGTAATTCCTACAAACAGTATGTAAAAGTATGAATGTCCCATAAATGTCCAGGCCAATGAAAAGCTACTTGCTTCTCCTAAAGTTGTATTAGCAATTACAGCTGGTAATTTCCCTTTCATATAAAATTGTCCACCAAATACTTTTGAGATTGCATAAATATTGAGAATAATAAAGACATTTTGTCTCAAGACAACTTCAAATATTTCTTTCGCATTCAAATCTTTCATTTAACTCTCTTTTGTCTAATTGGCTACAAAACTTGCACATGCGCATAATTGACTATGTGCGCACTATGTCTTTATGCAGGAGTGTTTTTTTAAATAGATTTAAGTTCAATTCAATTTAATAGAATTGAGAGTTTTATCTATTTGTAAACGATTATAAGTGTTTATAAACGTTTGTTGTCGCACACTCCATCTTGTATATTTCAAATTTTATCCAGATTGCTTCTCTCCGTTGCACTCCATTCGCAATGACGGTGATTAGCTTAAATTCTCGCCTGGTAGGTATACAAGTCGTAATAACGGCCTTCTTTGGCAATCAGCTCGTCGTGGTTGCCTCGCTCTGCAATGTTACCATCTTCAATCACCAAAATTTGTGTGGCTTGCTTAATGGTACTCAAACGGTGGGCAATAACAAAAGTGGTTCGGCCTTTCATTAATTCAGCTAAACTTTTTTGAATCAAGGCTTCACTTTCATTGTCTAGGTTAGAAGTCGCTTCATCTAAAATAATGATTCGCGGGTCGGCTAAAATGGCTCTTGCAATGGCAATTCGTTGGCGTTGGCCGCCAGATAGTTTTACACCACGCTCTCCAATTCTGGTTTCCAAACCATCTTCAAAACGGTCGGTAAACTCATACACATACGCTGCTTGCACGGCATGTTGTAATTGCTCTTCCGTAGCATCTGGTCTAGGAAATAGAATGTTTTCTTTAATGGTTCCTTCAAACAAAAATTCGTCTTGCAATACAACGCCAAGGTTCTTACGGTAACTGCTCAATTGCACTTTCGAAAGGTCTTGGCCATCAATGGTAATTTTTCCCGAAAGGGGATTTAAGAAGGTAGCCGTTAACCCTGCAATGGTAGATTTACCGGAACCTGAACTCCCAACCAAGGCGGTAACGCTGCCCGAGGGTGCTTTGAAACTAATGCTGTGCAGTACTTCTTTGTTTTCCTCGTAGGCAAACGCTACGTTGTCAAATTCAATGTTTCCCGTTATGTTTTCCAATTCAATGGTGCGGTCTTCTAGGTCTGCTTCCGCCGTCATGTTCATCAACTCTTCCGTTCGGTCTAATCCTGCTAAAGCTTCTGTTAATTGGCTGCCAATGTTGCTCATTTGCACAATGGGGGCAATCATAAAACCCAACAGCAAGGTGAACGAAATAAAATCTCCCGTCGTCAGCGATCCGTTCATGATTTTGTAACCGCCAATTCCCATAATTCCTGCAGAGGCAATTCCCAACAAGAAAGCAGAAGAGGAGGTCATTAAAGCAGTAGCGGTTAAACTCTTTTTTACGTTTTGAAACAAACGATCAACTCCATCTTCAAAGCTCTGGTTTTCTTGTTGCTCTGCATTGAAGGCTTTAATGACACGAACACCCGCTAAGGTTTCGGTTAACCTTCCAGTTACTTCAGCATTAATAACGCCTCGTTTTCTAAAAATTGGTCGAATGTATTTGAAGGCTTTCAAGGCAACAAAACCAAAAATGGCAACTGGAACCAAGACAAAGAGGGTCATTTTCCAAGAAATACGAAGTAGCAACACCAAAGAAATTACTGCTGTGATGGTGCCGCCAACCATTTGTACCAATCCAGTACCTATCAAGTTTCGAACGCCTTCCACATCAGTCATAATCCTAGAAACCAACGCTCCCGATTTGGTGTTGTCGAAAAAGCTAATGGGCAAGGACAAAACTTTTTTCTGCACCTTCGCCCGTAATTCCGAAATGAGGTACTGCGCTTGAACGCTTAAAATTCTGGTCAATAAAAAAGAGGTAACGGCGGAAACCAAAATGGCAATCCCCACAAAAATCAACAGGTACTTTAGGCCTTCATAATCTTTGTTCGGTATCACTACATCCAATAGCTCTTTACTTTTCCAAGGTAAAACCAAGCTCGACAAGCGGCTAATGACAATTAAAACCAAACCGATAAATACTAGCTTTCTTTTGGGCCAAATAATGGTTTTAAACGCCATTCCCATCGTTACTTTTGGCTTGTCTTGATTTTGCTTTTCTGCCATGTGTTTCATGTGGTAAAAGTAGCGTAAGTCTTTCTTTTGATGGAAACGTTTTTAAAATATATGTCAAAACATTTAATTGGTTCATTCGTTTTACATTTGAACCACCAAAAAATATTACAATTGATGAAACCAAATCAACTAGTGCTGCTCTTTCTGAGTGTTTTATTGTTTCAATTTTCAGTTGCCCAAACGGCAAAAATTGAAGGGTACGTAAAAGACGTGAAGGGTTTGTCGTTAATCGGCGCTACCGTTTTTATTGAAGGAACGACACAAGGATCTTCAACCGACGTAAATGGGTTTTATTCCATAGAGAACGTAGAGGTGGGTTCTTACAATTTAGTGGCGACCTACATTGGGTTTCAAAGTCAAACCAAGTTTAACATCATTGTAAAGTCAGCAGGTAATCAGCCGTATAATTTCACCCTCGAAGAGCAAACAACAGATGTGGGTGAGGTCGTAATTACTGCAGAACAGAGCAAAGTTAGCCGACCCAAAGAAACGCCGCTTTCTACTCAAAAACTATCGGCTACAGAATTGGAAACCTACCCTGGAGGGAACAACGATGTGGTTCGAGTGGCCCAATCCTTACCTGGAGTATCTCCTTCGGTTGGTGGGTTTAGAAACGATTTAATTATTCGGGGTGGAGCTTCAAACGAATCCGTGTATTATTTAGATGGAGTTGAAATTCCAAACATCAATCACTTTTCTACCCAAGGTGCAGGCGGCGGACCAGTTGGTTTACTGAATGTCTCCTTTATCGATAACGTTACGCTTTCCTCTTCGGCTTTTGGTGCGCAATACGACAATCCACTTTCAGGAGTGTTACAATTTGAGCAGCGGGTGGGAAACACCAGAGATTTCAATACCAACATTCGAGTGAGTGCTAGTGAAACGGCAGTGACCTTAAACGGGCCCCTTTTTAAAGGCGACAAAGAGGAAAGTAAAACAAGCTTTATCGCTTCGGGAAGAAGAAGTTACTTGCAGTATTTGTTTTCCCTCATCGGCTTACCCATTCGCCCAGATTATTACGATTATCAGTACAAACTGACGCATAAAATAAACGCTTACAATACCCTTAATTTAATTGGAGTAGGTTCAATTGATAACTTTACCGTTGCGGCAAGTGAAGATTTAGACGTTGCAGGGCAAGCAACGTTTGAGCAAGTGCCGTACATCGAGCAAAATTCAAATGTGATTGGCTTGAGCTGGAAAAAGCTCTTTAAAAATGAAAGTGCTTTTATGACCACCACCTTGAGCAATAATTTTTTGGTCAATGATTTCTCTCGCTACCGAGACAATGAAAACAAAGAAGGGCGTTTTTTTAACAACGATTCACGAGAGATGGAAACCAAGCTGAGGTATGCCTACAATTATTTTAAGGACGGTTGGAAATGGGTTGCAGGCTTTAACGTTCAGCGAAGCGATTACCGCAACAAAACGGAAGATTTGAACCGGGGGTTTAACTATTCCACGGAAATTGACTTTATGAAATATGGCCTCTTCTCGAATGTCACCAAGTCGTTTTTTCAAAGTAGGTTAGACGTGTCGTTTGGTGTTCGAGCCGATGGAGATTCTTTTACCGAAGACAACAACATCGGGCAAACAATTTCGCCACGAGTAGGTCTTTCTTACAGCATTACCGAGAAGTGGAAGTTGAACGGAACGGTTGGTAGATACTATAAAATTGCACCGTACACCATTTTAGGTTATCGAGATGGGAATGGGGAGTTGGTCAACCGTTCTGCCGATTACACGAGAAGTGATCACTACGTGATTGGGTTGGAACGCATTTTAGGACCAGCATCCAACATCACCTTAGAAGCATTTTACAAGGACTATTCAGATTACCCAGTTTCAGTGGCCGACAGTGTTTCGTTGGCCAACAAAGGGGCAGGTTTTGAAGTATTAGGAAATGAAGCAGTTGCCACAGTGGGCGAGGGCAGGAGTTATGGTTTGGAGTTGCTGTTTCAGCAAAAGTTGACCAAGAATTTTTACGGTATTCTATCGTACACCTATTTCTACAGTGAATTCACTGGCTTTGATACCGATGAATTTCTACCCTCTGTTTGGGACAGCAGACACTTGATCTCTTTCACCGGCGGGTATAAACTGAAAAGAGCTTGGGAGTTAAGTGCGCGTTGGCGATTTGCGGGAGCAACTCCATTTGTGCCTACCAACGAAGCAGCTACAATTGTTTCTTACCCAGAAATTATTCCGGATTACAGTAAATTGGGAGAAGATAAATTGGGTGTATTTAGCCAATTGGACATTCGGGTAGATAAGAAATGGAACTTTAAAAAGTTGTCGTTGAACATTTTCTTTGAAATTCAAAATGCCTTGGCGAGCGAAGCTCCTCAGCCTCCAAGTTTTGCCTTGGGCAGAAATACAGATGGAAGTCCGACGAACCCAAGAACCTTGCTGCAATTACCAACAGAGGATGGTTCCGTTATTCCGTCGATTGGTATTGTCATCGATTTTTGATGAAATTTTTGAAGAAGTGCAGCGCTAAACGAGAGGATGTTTTAGTGTCTTTTTTTTCAGTTTAACTCAAAAATCTCGCTTAAATTTGGAACAACACTTATAGTAGAAGAAAGATGAGCGAAGAAAAATCGAAACACCCTTTATTCAAGGCGCAAATTGAAAAAGCGACCCGTTTTCAGTTGAGAAAACCAACTCCAAACAAAACCAATTGGGATACTTTTTACAAGCTCTCTTCGAATGAAAACATGATGGGTGCTTCTCCTAGAGCAGTAGCTGCTATGAAAGCTGCTTTAGATGGTGTTTACGAATATGATTTTTACGACGACTTCCAGTTTCAAGATGTGTTGGCTGATTTTTACAACCAGGAAATAAAGTCTGGTCAATTTATTACCGCCAACAGTGGAGTAGAGGTGTTGGAAATAATTTGCCGAGGGCTAGTTTCTTTAGGTTCGGAATGTATTATTTCAAGTCCTACGTTTTCGCCCTACTCTAACATCATCGAATTAGAAGGTGGAGTAGTGGTTGACGTACCATTAAAATTACCAGATTACTCTTACGATGTGGAAGGTGTATTAGCTGCGGTAACCGATAAAACAGCCATGGTTTTTGTGACCAACCCAAATAACCCAACAGGAACATACGCTACCAAAGCGGAGTTCGATAGGCTGTTAGACGGTCTGCCAGACCATGTAATTGTGGTGTACGATGAGGTGTATTTTCACTTTGTGGATGCCGATGATTTCCCTTACGCGAAAGACTACGTAAAAGCTGGCAAGAATGTAATTTCCTTACACACCTTTTCAAAAATATACGGCTTGGCAGGAATGCGAGTTGGTTATGGTTTCACCACTCCAGAAATTGGCGAATACCTGAATAAAATTTTCAGACCGTTTAGAATTGGAACCTTGGCAACCATTGCTGCTTATGAAGCTTTAAAAGATACGGAGCACGTAAAGACATCTCAAGAAATGGTATGGGAAGGCAAAAAATGGTTGTACGAAAAGTTTGAAGAGAACAACATTCAGTATTGGCCAAGTCAAGGAAACTTCGTGATGTTTAAAGTGGATATGAACTCCTTAGAATTAACTTCAGCCATGTTGGACGAAGGTGTAATGATTCGCCCAGGAGATAACTTTGGCGCGCCAGGTTGCATTCGATTAACCATTGGAACAAAGGCCGCAAATGAGCGATTTTGGGAAGTGTTACAGGGTATTATCAAGTAAAAACAGCATCGCCATCACCTTCTTGAATGAAGAGGTTGGGGAAGGTCATCATCTTGCTCAGTTGCTTGTCGATTAGAAAATTTCGATTGACTTCTTTTTTCTTTACCGCTATTGTTTTTGATTCCAGCAAAGCAGAAACCAACCGTGGATGAAAGGTGGTGAATACTTTTGCATCCCATTTTTGCAGGAAATGATTAATGATCGTTGCAGCTTCTCCAATTCCTTGATCCGAATAAAAGTAAGGCAGTTTCACAACACCATCTCGGTTGGTGAAAAAGAAGAAGGCTTTTAACTTTCCCTCGTTGTCCTTTAACTTAAACAAGCGATTTTCAAAAAGCTCATCCGATGAACTGAAATAGTACTTCTGGTGTACGGTTGCTTTTTCGTCTTTCTGCAGTACCCAAGGCTCGTTCAAGACCCAATTAAGTTCGCGTTTTTTACGCTGAAAATAGTTTTTGCCGTTGGATTTTAAAATGAGGGCCTCAATTTCATCATCCACTTCAGTTACTTCCTCCACATCTAAATGATCTATAGGAAATCTCAAACTTGAAGTATAAATACCCAAAACACTATTGGCCGCAGCATCAAGCGCTTTCAGCAATGGGGAGTTTTGTCTGAACAACCTAGATTTTGAAGGGAGTATGGTCTGTAAATCAGACTTTACATACAAACGGACACCTTGTTTTACCAAAGGGCGTTTCATGAAAAATCCGGTAGCGTCATACATCTTTTTTGTGGCGGGAACGTAATCCGTCAACAGCAGGTTGCCATTCCATTTGAAATGGGCTATTCGAAATAATTCTGCCGTTACTCCTTTGCCACGATGGTTTTTTTTCACCCAAAGGCAGCTGACCCATCCTACCTTAACAATCGGTTGATTTTTTGGGAAGAGTAAATCTGGTAACAAGCCCATGTACCCTATTAACTCTTCACCTTCCTTGGCTAGAATCAATAGAATGTCGTTCGCATTCGCTCTCGGGTTATTGGCGTGCGATATGGCCCTGTGAAAACTGATGGGTAGGTTCTCCTGTTCTTCAAAAGAAGGAGAATTTACATAGTCCAATAAGGCTGTTTTATTCAGCGAAACAATCTCCATTACCCTCTATTTATTTTGTTTTTACCGATAGGTTGCTTCATCAAATAGTACAACATCTCTGAATGCAACAGCTCTTTGCCTGTGTGCCCTTTTTCTTCAAAAGCAATGCGTTGAAAATGATTTGAAATGCTATCGTCTTTCATTCCTGCGCAGCCAAAGGTAGCCGCAATCTGTTCTGCTTGATTCAATTCTGTAAAAAACTCTTGCGTAACGCCAAAGTCAGTAAATGGGAAAGAGAAGCTCAATGATTGAACGCCTATTTCATTTTTTAAATAGTTGAGGCTTTCCATGGTTTGCCACAACTGTTCTTCTATTGGAAGGTATTGGTACTCGGGGTGATTGGCGCTGTGAGCGCCAAAATCAAATCCTTGCTCTTTTAATTCCAATACTTCGGCCTTGTTCAAATAGGGCTGTTCGTTTTTCAAAAAGGTGTCAAAATTATACCCCACGTATTGTGCAAACTGATTCAATTGCTCTTGCTCGTTGTGTTTAATCGCCAATAAGCTTGCTACGGCATCTTGTGTTTGAAAAAAGTCAATTGCCGCATTTTTGATGGAGTTGCTTTTTAGCACTTCCTCAATGAGCAAACTCGCTTTGTACCGAAAAAATAGAGCGTTGTTATCTACAAATTCTGAATTTAAAAAACAGACAGCGGGAATTCCTTTCGCATTAAGAATCGGGGCAATTACCTCTTTTACTTCTCGAAGCCCATCGTCGAAACTGAGCAAGAAATAGGGCTTTTGACTTTTACTTGGATTGCTTTTTAACGCTAAAAATTGCTCCAAACCAACTGGTTCAAAATGCTGCAACAGGAAGTCTAAATCAGCACTAAATTCTTTCGATGATTTTACTTGGTACAAGTGTTTAATGTGCGGCAAAGGTCGATCTGCAATGGCGTGGTAAAAAGGTAAGATCGCGTTTTGCTTGGTAAGTTTCAATAAAGCGCTTGTAGGCAGGCTAGCGGCTGACTTTCCAAGTGTTGATTGAATTACATTTTTAATTTTTGCCATTCGAAAGTGAAAGTAAGTAAAGCTGAAATGTTGTGCAACAAAAAATCCCATTCTTAATTGTCATACTGAGCGGAGTCGAAGTATAGACAATGAAAGAATGGGATTCCTTAATTTTTAATCAGTGAATTATTTCACCAATTTCATTTCGTCAATTAAGTGACCTGCACCTGCATACTTGTCAATAATGAACAAAGTATAACGAATGTCAACACCAATGGTCCGTTGCAATTCTGGTTCAAAAGCGATATCACCACTCATGGCTTCCCAGTTACCATCAAAAGCAGTTCCAATTAATTCTCCGTTTCCGTTAATCATTGGGCTACCAGAGTTACCACCGGTAATGTCGTTGTTCGCAATAAAGTTAACCACCAATGCACCGCTCTTGTCAGCATACTGCCCGTAATCTTTATCTTGAATTAACTTTTTCAATTTCGCAGGAACCACAAATTCAGGATTTGATGGATCTTCTTTTTCCAAAATTCCTTGTGCTGTTGTAATGTGGCTGTAAGTCGCTCCATCTTTAGGCTCGTAACCTCCAACTTGACCATAGGTAAAACGCATGGTAGAGTTTGCATCTGCAGCATATACTTTGTCAGAATTCATTTCACGTAATCCTTTTATAAAAAGGCGTTTTGATCGTTGTAATCCTTCGTTACCTGCAGCTATAATTGGATTAATTGCACTACGGTAATGTCCAATAATAGAAGACTGAATCATTAAAATAGGATCCTTAGCCAAAGCTTTAACAGAAGGGTTTTCTAAAAATGCTTCTACTTTTTCTTTGCTTCCAAAAATTGACTTGTCATACGCAACGTTTGCCATTTTTTGAAAATCACCTTTGTACTTGGAAACCATTTTCTTGAAATCTTCAGGCTGGTTTTCTTTAGGAATGTCTTCGCTGTATGCTTTCATCATAGCAGCAAATACATTTCTATCAATTTCCATGTTGTAATCCTTAAAGTGACCCTCAACTCCTTCTTGGATTCTCTCTACTGTTTGTTTTGTTGAAGTTTCATTTTCAGATTCTAAAGCACTCTGCAAACCAGAAAACTGGAATGAATAAGCAATTGCTTCAACTCTAAAAATAGCTTCGTTCAAATAAACTCGAACTCTATTTGCTTCTTTCATGCTGTCGTATCCAGTTTTGAAACCTTCAATCACATTAGCATACAATTTCTTACGATCTTCATCTTCTGCAATCCAAGCTGCTAAAGCATCTTCTTGCGCTTTTTTCTTATCGTATACTTTTAGTCTTTTCAAACCTGCTTGCTGACCAATAAAATATTTCCAATAGTTGGCAACGCTAGCAAATTTCGAAGCATATTGAATACGAGTCTTTTCGTTCATGTCCATTCCTGCTTGATACATGTCCAATACTTCTCTTCTCAATTTAACAGAAGCTGGTTGTCTTACTTCTAGTTCATAGTTAATTCCTTCAGAAGTCAAATAACGATCTGTACTTCCAGGGTAACCAAAAATCATTGAGAAATCTCCTGGCTCAACACCTTTTAAAGAAATAGGTAAAGAATGCTTTGGAGTATATGGTTTGTTGTCTTTGCTGTATTCTGCTGGCTTGTTGTCTTTGTCAGCATACACTCTAAACATGGTGAAATCACCTGTGTGACGAGGCCACATCCAGTTGTCAGTATCTCCTCCGAATTTTCCTACAGATGATGGAGGAGCTCCAACTAAACGAACATCTGGAAATGTTTCGTAAACAAATAGGTAAAACTCATTTCCGTCGTAAAAAGACTTTACGTTGGCAGTGTACTCAGATTCGCCAACTGCAGCTTTTTCTAATGAATCAGAAACCTTTTTAATCGCTTTTGCACGATCAGCAAGACTCATGTCTTCATTCAAAAGTTCATTTACTGATTTAGAAACATCTTCCATTCTTACTAAGAAAGAAACAGCAAAACCTGCAGGTAATTCATCTTCTCTATTCATCGCCCAGAAACCATCATCAAGGTAGTTGTGCTCTTCTGTTGAGTTTTCTTGAATAACACCAAATCCACAGTGGTGGTTAGTTAACATTAACCCTTGATCAGAAATAATCTCTCCTGTACAAAATCCTCTACCCAAACGAACAATAGCATCTTTTAAACTAGAGTTGTTTACACTGTATATTTCTTCTGGAGTTAATTGTAAACCTTGCTTTTGCATGTCTACATAATTCAATCGCTTCACAAACATTGGAAGCCACATGCCCTCATCAGCTTTCACCGGAGCAAATGCAAGTAAAAAACCTGCAATTAAGATGGAAATCTTTTTCATATTTATTTTTTAGTTAAACGGAACCCAAAGGTACTGCTTAATTCGGATTGAGAAAATAGAAGAATGTTAAACGGCAATAAGTTTGTTTGAACATTCAGAATCTAATGTTTTTTGGATGTGTTTTATTTAACAAATAGATTAAATACCGCCTTATTGTCCTTCCCATCTCTAATTTCAAGTAAATATATTCCGTTAGCTTGATCTATCTCCAAATCAATTAAATTAGAATTGAGGAAGGTCTTATCTAAAATCACTTGACCAGAGAGGGAAAGTAAACGCACAGTCAAAAACTCTTGTATATTTTCAAATTTAATTGAGAAATTACCTTCAGTAGGGTTGGGGTATACCATGAATTTATCTGAAAGGGAGTTTTCTATAAGGCCAACTGGAGACACTGAAAAACATGCGGATGTATCTACACATCCATTTTTAGTTATTTCAACTGCATAGCTACCATTTATACTTGCCGTATAACTTTGATTGGTGCCATTGGTGATTGGTGCGAAGCTATTTACACAATCTAACCATTGGTAGTTGGCACCAGGTACGTTTGCAGTAAGTACAGTTCCATTTTGGGTAACCGAGCTATCAAGTGTATTAATGGTTAAATCAAGTGTAATAATTGAGTCGCAGCCGGCAGAATTAGTTAGGGTGTCTTTTGCTGTGTTATTTGAGGAAAAATAAGTAATTCCATCTATCCAAGTATAGGAATCACATGCTAAGATGGTATCTACTCCCTCTGTATGGAAACATTGGATTAATTTCTGAATAAAAACATCATCAAAACCTGAAGACAATAAATTTGTAGTTCCACTTCCTGGGTCAAAATCTGCGGAATAATTAAAATATCCAGTAGTATATACATTTCCAATTGTATCTACTGTGATGGAAGTTCCATCATCATTGCCAAATCCTCCCATGTGTTTTGCCCACATTAAGCTCCCATTACTATCTAGTTTTTGAATGAAGATGTCTGCACCACCTATGACAGTTAAATTATTTGTGCCAGTATCAGGATCAAAATCGACAGTGCGCTGAAAACTGCCTGTTGTGTAAACATATCCGTTGATATCAGTTGTAATTGAATTGCCTTCATCATCGCCAGTTCCCCCCATCTGTTTTGCCCACTGAAAGTTTCCATTGGCATCTAGCTTTTGAACAAAAATATCTCTTAGACCAATAGCGGTTAAATTGTATGTACTTGCACCAGGGTCGAAATCGGTTTGACTTTGAAAATAGCCTGTAGTATAAATATTTCCATTTATATCACTAGTAATAGACTTGCCAATTTCGTTGCTGTTCCCTCCAATTTGTTTTACCCAAATTAAGTTTCCATTGGGGCTCATTTTTAGAACAAACATGTCAATACCATTAACTGCTGTTAAATTGTAAGTATTAGTGCCAGGATCAAAATCTGCTGTTCCACTAAACTGTCCTGTTATCAATAGGTTTCCGTTTAAGTCTATGGTAATTGAACGTCCAGCTTTGCGATTTGCACCACTTATTTGTTTTGCCCATAAAAAATTCCCACTGGAATCTAATTTTTGGACATAAATATCATTAATTGTCGTTGATGCCGTGAGGTTAAATGTTCCAAGACCAGGATTAAAATCTACCAGGCCAGTGAAAGATCCAGTTGTATAAACATTCCCATTATTATCTGAAATAATTGATCGTCCATATGAATTAGACGTAGCACTTCCCATGTGTTTTACCCAAAGAAAGTTTCCATTTGAATTTAATTTTAGGACAAAAATGCTAGTATTGATTCCTATTCTACCAAAAGGTGCCAATTGCACTATGCCGGTGTCAGGATCAAAATCCACAGTGTCGTTGAACTGCCCAGTTATTAATACATTTTCATTAGCATCTATGGTAATTGAATATGCTAGTGCCACACCTGCACCTATCATTTGTTTTGCCCAAATTAGATTTTTGTTGGCATCTAACTTTTGAACAAAAATGTCACGACTATTATTTAACGTTGATAAATTGTACACACCGGCACCAGGATCAAAGTCAACAGTGTCTGCAAAATAACCTGTGGTATATATGTTTCCATTTTTATCCGTAGCAATTGAGCTCCCATAATCATAAGAAATACCACCTATTTTACTGGCCCATTCAAATACAGGGGTTTGCGCTGTAATTTTGGCAAAATTTAGAGCGCTAAATAGTATTAGCAGTAGAGTTGTTTTTGTTTTCATAACGAAATTTTCAGGAGCAGTTATTAGGGCAACTACTACCAAAGCTACTCAAAATACTTACTTGTTTTCACTTTCAATTCGACAGGGATAATATCTCAAAACTTTAAGACAAAACGCTCAACTCCAAATTAAATTTTCAATATACTTTTACTCCCTTATTCAGCCATATTCCCCAAACTCTGCTAAAAGCATGAATTTCTTCCGTTGGTTTACTTTCAGGCGTAACAAGTGGTTGATCTTGATTTTTCCACTCGAAAATTCCTCCATAAAGATTGGAAACATTTGTAAAGCCAATCGCTTCCAACTTTTCGCTTACTTTTTCACTTCTATAACCAACAGAGCAGTACACGATAACATCCTTGTTCTTACTCACTTTTTTCATGGCGCTTAGATCTAAACTGTCGTATCCGACAAATATGGCACCCTTAATGTGACTAACATCAAATTCTTTACGTTCTCTAGCGTCAACAAAAATGACATCTTTCTTATCTTTTACTTCGTTTACAGAAACTTCCTTCACGGAATGTGAAAGCAAGCCTTGCAACATAATGTCATACGCTTTGCTGCCCACTTCTTGAGCATTTGAGCTAAAAAATAGTGCCATAAGTAGTATGCTAATTGTAACTCTTAATTTCATCTTTAACCTAACTTCTATTAGCTAATTGTTCCATTCCAAATTGAACATTTTATATTTATCATTTCACATTAGAATTTCTTCACTCTCTATAATAGTTTCCTAGACTCAGTGTCCAATCGTAAGTGTCATATTCAATTTGAGGATTGCTTTCCTTAGGAATAACTTCATATTGCTTTAAAAGATTTAGAATTCCATTTTTACCATCAAAGTCGCCTCTAAACCAGCTAAATAATGGAGTAGTGAGTACCGTGTTGTTTTCTTTGATGTAGGTTGATGTTTTCTGCAAGAAACTCTTCGCTACTTTGTTGATTTGTGAGTCGAAGTTTTTAGCATCGTAAGTCGCAACAAGAGGACAACTCTTAGCGCCACAATTTATTGCGAAATGCACCCTGCCATCTTCATTTTTTGTTCGAAGTTTTTTCTCAAAATCATCAACAAAAGGGTTTCGAAGCAATCCTAACAATAATTTAATTTTTGAACCTCTGATGATTCCATGTTCAATATCGTCAAAACTTAATTTTCGATGTGCGATTATAATTTTGGGTTTGCCAAAGAAATCTCCTCTGTTTTCAAAATATTCAGGATTTTCACTCAACAGAATTTGAATAAAGGAATTGTAGGTATTGATCCAGAAAGCCTTTTTTTGATCGTCTGTACTTAAGTATTTTGACAAGGTATCTACATTCAACTTCTCATAACGGGTTTTTAGCTCGTCTGTATTTTCTTTGTTTTTTACGGCATCCATCATTTCTATGGATAACATGACGAACTTATTGTTGGCTAAAACTTCAGTATTCTGCACGACCACTTTTTGGTTGGAACAAGAAAAGGAGAGGAGAATAAACAAAACAGGAATGAATCCCCCTAGTTTCAGAAAAGACTTGGTTTTTGTCATGGTTTATTGTAATCTTAAGAAGTCAAAATTAAGTAAAGTTGAATCGGACAAACGTTAAGTTTTCAAAATGAGCAAGCAAACGCGGCTAAGTGTCATTATTCCGACATTGAATGAAGCGCAGAATATTTCTGAGTTGCTATCTTTTTTGCAAAAGGAATTGAAAGGTGTTAATCATGAAGTGATTGTGGTAGATGCACAAAGCTCTGATCAAACTGCTCAAATTTCATCTAAGTTAGGTGCTCTTGTCTTAACCTGTAATGAAAAGTGCAGAGCACAACAAATGAACGAGGGAGCAGCCATAGCAAATGGTGAAATATTATATTTTGTGCATGCCGATAGCACACCTCCAAATGGATTTTTAGATGATATTTTTCAAGCTTTAGCGGAAGGATATGATATAGGTTGCTTTCGTTTTAAGTTCGATTCGTCAAATTGGTTGTTGAAAATTAATTCGTTCTTTACCAAGTTCGACCGCGATATGTTTCGGGGAGGAGATCAAACGTTGTTTGTTAAAAATTTATATTTTAAGTCTTTAGGAGGTTATGATGCCAGTTTTAGAATCATGGAAGAGTATGATTTTTTGAGAAAAGCGAGGCAAGAACTCAAGTTTAAAATTATTCCAAAAGACGTGATCGTTTCTGCACGGAAATATGAAGAAAATAGCTACTTTAGAGTCAACCTTGCCAATCTTGTGGTTTTTACCGCATATAAATGGGGCGTTTCACAAGCACGGCTATTGAAATTGTATAAAAAATTAATAAAACACCCGAAACCTGAAGCATTAGAATGAATAAAGTAGGAGTTATAACTGGAGCGTCTTCGGGAATTGGTCAAGCCTTAACAATACAGTTAGCCAATAGCTATTCGAGGTTATACATTTGTGGTCGGAAGTTGGAAGGTTTGAAAAGAACGATGGATTTATGTTCCGGTAAAAGTGCGGAGCTGATTCCCATTGTAATGGACCTAAATGATAAAACTTCGATTAAAAAAGCGGCCTCAGAAATTTTAGGTAAAGATGGTGAGATTCACTTGTTGGTGAACAATGCTGGACAAAGTCAGCGTTCTTTGGTAAAAGATACAAGTGAAGAAGTAGAGGCCATGATCATGCAGATTAATTATTTCGGACAGGTTCAACTTGCCAAATTATTATTACCTGCTTTGCAAAAAGCTCATGGTAGTAGAATTTTGATTACGTCGAGCATTGTTGGTAAATTCGGATATCCGCTAAGGTCCACATACAGTGCATCAAAACACGCTTTGCACGGTTTTTTTGAGAGTTTACGCTTTGAAGAAAAGAAAAATGGCATTTTTGTACAGTTCTTAGTAATTGGTAGAGTGCAAACTCAAGTTTCGGTAAATGCTTTAACAGCAGGTGGTGAAACGTATGGGAAAATGGACAAAGGACAAGCGGGAGGTATTACTGCTGAGGCTTGTGCAAAGAAAATAGAGGCTGCGCTTCAATCAAATCGGAAGGAAGTTTTGATTGGAGGCAAAGAATTATTAATGGTAAAATTCAAAAAGTACCTTCCCTTTTTGTTTTATAAAATAGCAGAAAAAGAAAGCAACCATGTTTGATTATAACATTTCAGGAATACAGCAAGTAGGAATCGGTGTTACCGATGCTGATAAGGCATTTGCTTGGTATGGGAAACATTTTGGAATGGATTTACCCATTTTTAGCGATGAAGCTGAAGCCAAATTAATGCTTGACTATACTGGAAACGAGGTACACAAGCGGAAAGCTATTTTAGCCATGAATTTGCAAGGTGGCGGAGGTTTTGAAATCTGGCAATTCACATCTCGTAAAGGTCAGCCGAGAAAGCAGGAAACGAAAGAAGGCGATTTAGGTATTACACACATCCACATCAGAACCTATGACGCAGAAAAGGCATTGAAATACTTCAAAAAATTGGAAGATATCTCTTTGTCTGAAATAAAGGTTAATGAAATGAACCGCAAGTGGTTTGAATTGAAAGATCCTTACGGAAATTTATTCAAGCTCATTGAAGACGATTACTGTTTTATGAAAACCGGAGCCTTAACTGGGGGAGTAATGGGAGTGACCATTGGTGTTTCAGACATTGAAAAAAGTAGAGAAGTTTACCAAAAAGGCATGCAGTACGATACTCTTGCAGCTACAGGGGAAAATGGGTCATTTAAAAACGCTTGGTTGAAACCGAGCAACAACAAAGTATCTGCTTTTAGTCAATTGTTGGGGCCAACGCAGCTGGAATTGGTGTGTGATACAGCAGGCGGCAGAGAACAAATATTTAAGGATCGTTTTTGGGGAGATTTAGGTTTTATTCATGTTTGTTTCGACGTGCAGCGAATGCATCAATTGAGAGAATACGCAAAAACGCTGAACCATCCGTTTACAGTGGATAGCGAAAACAGTTTTGATATGGGGGAGGCTGCAGGACAGTTTGCTTACATAGAAGACAATGACAAAACCTTAATTGAACTGGTTGAAACGCACAAAGTTCCAATTATGAAGAAACTAGGCTGGTACATTAATGTGAAAAACAAGAAAGTACAAAAACCATTGCCAAAAATTATCTTCAAAGCGCTAAGCTTGAATCGGGTAAAGTAAAGCGGTTAAGTATTTGGAGCTAACCCTTCCGTTCGTCTGATTTTGTAGATCTGTTTGAGCAACTGCTGAAGTTCTTGAAACTTCCCAATTTCTTTCTTTAATCGAGTTAAACGATAAGCTGCAGCAACATAGTGTGCTTTTTCGTAATACCGTAAGTAGAATCTAACACACCAATACATGGCAATGGGAAGAATAAAAGCCCAAGGAGTAAATTGCAAAAAAACCACAGTAAAAATAATAGACCATATAATCCATAAAATGGTTCCCAAGGCAAGTCGAACAGAGGCATAAAACTCGTCTAACTTAACTTTCTTTTTAGTGATACTTTTTGCAAGTACAAATGGCAAAAAGTTAATAACGAAAGCAAGGATTGCGAAAGGCGCTGAAATGATTAGAAGGACAACATCTTTAGCAGATACTCCAACATTCGATTTTAATTTTCTAAAATTTAGCTTGTTCTTTTTTAAAATATCAAATGCATTGTGAACGACAGAACTTAGCTCTTTAAGGCACTCGTTATTATCTTGAGCTACCTTTGAAATGTGATCAGCGATTAATATTTTTCGGTTCAACGAATTTTGCTCAAAGCAACTGTCAAGCTCTGCCAAAGCTTTGTAAACCATGTAGTTTTCGTCTTCTACTTGTACGGTATGTTCTGCTAACTCTTTGTGCAATACTTTGTTTAGAATTTCGAAAGCACCATTCTCATTCATTTCAAAATTTTCTTGATAATCTAGAATGTATTGAACTTGACCAACCCCAACATTCACTTTACTTCTAAAATCCTTTGGTCGGTCATAGTTTAGACTTAACGGAACAATTGCACAATTCAGTTTGAAGTCATTTTTTTTTGCAAAACCGAAAGCAATTCTAGCGAGTCCCTTTTTCAAAGGACGAATCTTAAAATCAATTAAACTTAGGCCTTCAATAAAAATTAAGATTGCTCCTCCTTGTTCCAAAATACTGTGGCATTCTCTAAAAGTATCATCATTCCGACTCAAACTTTTAGGGCCCTCTTGCAACCTGTAGATGGGAATTAAATTGAGATTTCTTAAAATTTTGTCAGCCCACTTCGCACTAAAGACATCAGATCGAGCTAAAAAGTGCAACGGTCGATCAATAAGACAAGCAATAATAATCGCGTCTAAAAAGGAATTTGGATGGGTAGCAGCTATCATGCAAGCTCCATCTTTAGGAATTCTTTTCATTCCAATTCCTTTAATTTCAAGGTAGTGAGCAGCTAAACTACTCCGCATTAAAAATTGTAAAAGGCGGTAAAGCATAAAGGCTTAAAATTTGTAATAGTTGTAATCGCTGTCGGCGAAATTATACATCTTAACTTCATCGATGTACACGGTTTCTTTTTTTGGATTCCAAAAGTAAATAACAACTTCATCACTTGGTAATAAGTTATCAGGTTTTTCGAAAACATACATAAATTGATACCACTCATTCTTTGAATAGTATGGTTTTACATTTGTTCCTCTCCAGAATATCGATGAGTCGGCTCTGGTTACATTAAAAACTAAACTCATGTCTACCGGGCCTGCACTATTCAGTTGAGCGGAGATGGTCAGATACCTATTGTTTTCATCTACGAGGTTGCTGAGTGTATCTCTGTAAGTGAGAGCATAGGGAGTTTCTTTTGTCTGGCGAAAAGCAATGCTATCGGAGTAGAATACACTGTCTTGTAATAACGCCTTATTAATCTCCCATTTCGAATCGTTCAGGTAGCTCGTCTCAAAATTGGTCTCTCGTTTCAAATCGCCTTTGGAGTATACAATCACGTCTGAATTAAAATAGCGTTCATGAAAATAAATGACCGGATATTTTTGCTTTGCAAATTCGTGAACTTCAGAAGGGACGACCGAGTTTGCATAAGTAATCAAAACATATTCTTTGGTGCTGTTCTGTATAAGATCTCTGACGTAAGCTATGGTCATAGCGTCGTCAATACTTTTGATGTTGTACTCAAAAGCAGAGTCCATTTTCGAAGTATAATATTCCAAGTAAAAAGGGTTACTGGCATTGGCAATACTGAGTACATTTTCTTTGCCTAACTCTTTGGTAATTCTTACGCTGTTTTCAGCCGTGCTTTTAAAGTTGGCAAAGGGTTTTTTGGCATATATCTGATTCTCTGCTATCAGGGCATAGCTCCCTACCAACACCAGTATTGAACTTAAGGCAATAATTAATTTTGGATTTGCTTTTGTACTGATTTGAGCTGCAATAATGAGTAAAAGATATGGAGATACAAAAATGAGTACAGAAAATTGAAGAATAGGGACTTTATGTATGGAGTAATAATAAGCAATGAAGAAACAAGAGAAGAATACAAAGGAAGCGACTAATGTAGGTTTCCAATCAATTTTTAGTCCTTTTCTAATTCCAATAATTGCTAGCATTGCGAACAAGGTAATTTGAAAAATATAAGATCCTTGAAAGAAATAAAGGATAAATCGTTTTAAATAATCAGACTCCGGTTTAGGTAACCAGGATACACCTCCAATACTCAAGTGGTTCAGAGTAATCGGAAGGTGAGGTAAATAAAGCAAGACAATAGCTAGAGCGAATAGAAAGTATGC
Source organism: Vicingaceae bacterium (assembly GCA_047627915.1). GTDB lineage: Bacteria > Bacteroidota > Bacteroidia > Flavobacteriales_E > Vicingaceae > NORP294. Next base: position 1,459 of record JBLHTZ010000032.1, on the reverse strand, counting down.
TTTTAGGTTTTTTTTGTTCCAATAAATACTTGCTGACAAGTAAATTATAAATACGGCTAACGCAGCAGCATAGTGAGTTAAGCTCGCTGCTAGCCCGAATAAGATAATTCCCAGAACATTGCTTTTGATTGTTGTTGACTTAAGGTACCTGAATAGGTAAAAAGAGAAAGCAACCACAAAAAACAAACCTGCGGTATACGGCCTAGCAATTTGAGCGTAAAGCACAAAAAGGTAATTGGGAACAAACAAAGCTAAACCGATCAACGCAGCATTTTTGTTCAGCCAAACAGATAATAAACGATAGAAATAAATGCAGGAGCCTATGCTCATTAAAACGAAAGGAAGCCGAATGGAAAATGCCGAATTTCCACACGAATGAACCCAATAATATTCGAAAATTTGAATGAGGGCAGGATGTCCATCGACCCATATACCCTTGTTAACTAATTCAGAAAATGAGCTAAAATTCGTTCTTGAAATGGCACTTAATTCATCGTTAGATAAAGACCATTCGCTAAAGCCATAAAATCGAAGCGCCGCTCCAATTAAAATGAAAATAGCTGCAGTATAATCTCTTATTTCAAACTTCTGAAACACGATTATCTTCTTTGTCTTACTGCTTCATATAAAATAATTCCCGCTGAAACAGAAACGTTTAATGATTCAATTTCTCCTAGCATTGGAATGGCAACAGTTTTATCCGCTCCTTTTAAAATGTGTGAAGTAATTCCATTGTCCTCAGACCCCATCACTATTGCAGTTGGTACCGTGTAGTCAACATCGTAAAGCATGTCTTCTGTTTTTTCAGTACAAGCTACAATTTGAACGCCAGAACTTTGAAGGTCTTCCATTACTGCAGTTAAATCCCGTTCTCGGCAAAGATTTACTTTTAATAGTGCTCCTGCAGAACGTTTAATGGCCTCAGAATTTACTTGAGCGGATCCCTTTACTGGAATAATGATACCATCTACTCCTGTGCATTCTGCAGTTCTACAAATAGCTCCAAAATTCCCCACATCGCTGATGTGGTCCAGAATTAGAAGTAAAGGGACTTTTCCCATTTCGTATGCTTTTGCTAAAACTTCCTGGTAGGGTTGAAACTCTACTGGGGAAAGATAAGCTACTACACCTTGATGTGGCTTTTTGCACATATGGTTTAACCTTCCAAGGGGCAAATTCTGAAAGCTTACTTTGTAATCTTTCAATAACTTACGTAGTTCAGTAACGTTAGGTCCTCTCAAATCTGATTGTACTAGTACCTTGTCAATGTCCTTGTTGTCTTTAATTGCCTCCATAACAGGATGCATTCCAAAAATGTAATTTTCTTTGCTCATTTAATCTATTTTACCTTGTCTCCACAAGTCTACCTGACGGTACCAATTGTTTTTATAATCTGAATTTCTTACCATTTCATAGTGGTTAGAAATGTTTGAACTCTCAGTTTGGTAGAATCTGAATT
>JBLHTZ010000031.1:0-28555 GCA_047627915.1 Vicingaceae bacterium | reverse complement strand
ACCTCAAGATGAAATTTCCTTTAAGGGTCGTTATAGACGATGACGTTGATAGGTTGTAGGTGTAAAGGCAGTAATGTCAAAGCCAAGCAATACTAATTACCCGTAAGCTTTCTACTAATGGTTTTTATTCTTATATATTATAGTGTATTTTCTTTCTTTATGATGTTAACAAAATAAGTTAGCTAATGTGCTAAGCACAAAAGCAACAACGACTTATGGTGATTATTGCATCGAGGATCACCTCTTCCCATACCGAACAGAGAAGTTAAGCTCGATAGCGCAGATGGTACTGAGAAATCGGGAGAGTATGTCATCGCCATTTTTTTTAAAAGCCCCTACAATTCATTTTGTAGGGGCTTTTTTATGCAACTGTTTTTATTAGTTAGAAATGTATATGATGGGGTTAGGAGTTAAAATTAACCTGTATTTAATTCAGTGCACTATAAGTTCATATCTTTAAATTTTAAAATATTTTATTTCATGGTGGACCATTATTTAGATCGATTTAGAGGAGTTTTTGAAGAGGAATTGTTGAATGAGATAAAGGAACAGGGAGTTATAAAATCATTTGAGACGAATGATGTTATAATGGAGATTGGAAGTTTAATTCGCTCAATGCCGTTACTACTTTCCGGAGTTGTTAAAATTCTTCGCGAAGATGAGAATGGAGATGAACTTTTGTTATATTATTTAGAGCAAGGTGAGTCATGTGCTATGACTCTTAATTCATGTATGAGAAAGGCTCAAAGTGAAATTAGAGCGATCGCAGAAACAAAAGTTGATATTTTATTTCTGCCACTGATAAAGATGGAAGATTGGTCCGCGAAGTATAAAAGTTGGAGAGATTTTGTATTTGACAGTTACCATCAACGATTTTCTGAATTATTGGAAACGATCGATCATATCGCATTTTTGAATATGGAGGAACGAATCTTAAATTTATTAAAGAAGAAGTCAGAAGTGCGTAATGTATTGGAAATTAGTCAGACACACCAAGATATTGCGAATGATTTGAATACTTCTAGAGTCGTTGTTTCTAGATTACTAAAAAAACTCGAAATTGATGGATTCATAGAGTTACATAGAAACCGAATCCAGATTTTATAGGAATAGTCATTAGTAAAGTTTTGTTTTGATAATTCTTGAATTGGTATTTAAGAAAATAGCTTTATTAAATCTTACAACTCTTATATGTAACACAAGTTGCTCAAGTTCACAAATAGTAGTCCTAATTTTGATTTATGGAAATAACAATGATCTTGGGTCTAATCGGAGCTCTTATAATTGGAATTGTATTAGGCCTTATTGGTGGAGGAGGGTCGATATTGACAGTGCCTATTTTAGTTTATTTACTAGCTATTAATCCCGTATTAGCAACTGCCTATTCGTTATTTGTAGTGGGAATTACAGCGGCAGTGGGCGCAGTCAGAAACATTCAAAAGAAATTGGTTGATTTTAGAACTGCTTTTGTTTTTGCTGCACCTGCACTAATCGCTGTTTATGTGACAAGGAAATTTATAGTCCCAGCTATTCCTGATGAGTTATTTACGATGGGCGAGTTCGTTGTTTCTAAGAATTTTGGGATTATGGTGTTTTTCGCCATAATTATGATGTTAGCGTCGTATTCAATGATATGGAAGAATAAGGGAGTAGATAAGGAAGAAGAAAAACCAAAGTATAATTATCCGTTAATTGTTGGAGAGGGATTTGGTGTTGGGATGATTACAGGTATCGTAGGTGCAGGTGGAGGATTTCTTATAATTCCTGCGTTGGTAATTCTAGCTAAACTTCCGATGAAGAAGGCGGTTGCAACTTCTTTATTAATTATAGCGATAAAATCTTTAATTGGATTTATTGGTGATGTTGAGAATTTAGAAATTGATTGGACTTTTCTGCTGACATTTAGTGGTTTGTCAGTTGTAGGTATATTCATTGGAATTTATCTCAATCAATTTATTGATGGTAATAAATTAAAGAAAGCATTTGGATGGTTTGTATTATTAATGGCCGTTTACATTTTATTGAAAGAGACAGTTTTGTAAGTGATATGCCATAATTACAGTTATTAATTGTTGGTAGGGTCATTGCAGTGTGTTTTATGTTTTAGTACTAAAGAATTAAATTTATAGAAGATGAAAATTGAACAGATATATACAGGTTGTTTATCTCAAGGAGCGTATTACATTGAAAGTAATGGGGAGGTAGCTATTATTGATCCATTACGAGAGGTCGATAACTACATAGGAAAAGCGAAGGAAGATGGGGCTAAGATTAAGTTTATTTTAGAAACACATTTTCATGCGGATTTTGTTAGTGGGCATGTCTCATTGGCAAAAAAAACGGGAGCAACAATCATTTATGGGCCAAATGCAAATCCTTTATTTGATGTAAAGATAGCGGAGGATAATGAGGTATTTAAACTTGGAGATATAACTATTACGGCGATGCATACCCCAGGTCACACCATGGAGAGCACAACTTATTTATTAAAGGATGAACACGGAAAGGATTATGCAATATTTACGGGAGATACTTTATTCTTGGGAGATGTAGGTAGACCTGATTTAGCACAAAAGGCGGCTGACATGACTCAAGAGGACTTAGCAGGCATTTTATTTGATAGCCTTCGAACTAAGATTATGCCTTTAGCAGACGATATAACTGTCTACCCGGCACACGGGGCAGGATCTGCTTGTGGGAAAAATATGATGAAAGAGACCCTAGATACTCTTGGAAATCAAAAGAAAGTGAACTACGCATTAAGAGCTGATATGACGAAAGAAGAATTCATCAAAGAGGTTACAGATGGGTTGGCTCCTCCACCTAAGTATTTTCCTTTGAATGTAAAAATGAACAAGGAGGGATATGAAGACCTTGACGATGTAATGAAAAGGGTTGCTTCGAAAGGCTTATCACCGGACGCTTTTGAGGTTGCTGCAAATGAAACCAACGCCATTGTTTTAGACGTTAGAAATCAAATCGAATTTGTGAAAGGACATATACCACGATCTATTTTTATTGGAATTGACGGAGGTTTTGCTCCTTGGGTTGGAGCGTTAATAGCCGACGTAAAACAACCTATTTTGTTAGTGGTGCCTGAAGGTAGATTAGATGAAGTGCTAATCAGATTATCTAGAGTTGGGTTCGATAATACAATTGGATTTCTAAAAGGAGGTATTGAAGCGTGGAGAATTGCAGGAAAAGAACTCGATAATATTGAGTCAGTTACAGCTCAACAGTTTGAAACTGATTTTAAACAACACGGTACTTTTGATGTAAGAAAGGCAGGAGAATTTGATTCATCTCATGTTGATTCCGCTCATTTGACAACTTTGGACAGTTTGAATGAGCATTTAGCTGAATTTCCTAAAAATGGCAAATTCTTCATTCACTGTGCCGGAGGGTATAGAAGTGTAATTGCTTCATCAATATTAAAATCTAGAGGGATTCATAATATGATTAACGTTGAAGGAGGAATGACTGCTATTCAGAATACTGGAGTAAAAGTTAAGACAAGCAGCTGCTCTAACGCTTAGAATAATACAAACTAATAAAAAGGTGAATCATTTGGTTCGCCTTTTTTTATGAGAAATGAATTTGTCTTTTTAAATCTCTTAGATTCGCTTTAAATAAAAACCACCGAATGACTTTTTTACAACTAGGAATATCAGAACATTTAAAAAGTGTTTTAGAAGCTGAGAATTATAACAAGGTATACCCAATTCAAGAGAAAGCTATTCCAAGTATATTGAAAGGGAGAGATATTTTAGCAATAGCTCCAACTGGCTCCGGAAAGACAGCAGCCTTTGCGCTTCCAATTTTAACAAATCTGAAAGGGAAAACGATAACTAGCAATAGACATATTAATGTTTTAGTGCTGGTTCCTACCCGCGAGCTGGCGATTCAGGTAGAACAGGTTTTTCGATTGTTTGGAAAAAGTATTCCCTTCCCATTTAAATCATTTGCTGTTTATGGAGGAGCTTCCATCAATCCACAAATGAAGTCGTTGCAGAATGTAAATGTGTTGGTGGCTACTCCGGGAAGATTAATTGAATTAGCGGAGTCGAATGCCCTGCATTTTTCTGAGCTTAGTTGTTTGGTTTTAGACGAGGCCGATAAAATGCTAAATCTTGGATTTAAAAAGGAGATGGATCACATTTTAAGCCTGTTACCTACGAAGCGGCAAAACCTACTATTCTCAGCTACATTAAGCCCGGAAGTCCGAAAAATTGAACAGTTGGTTCTTCAGAATCCTGAAATCATTGAAATAAAATCGGAAACCGATGACCTTAGTTTAATACAGCAAGTAGGCTATTTTGTGACGGCAGACAAGAAGGGGCCATTGCTACGGCATATTATTCAAGATGGCAATTTCAGTCAAGTATTAATCTTTACGTCTTCAACTTACCAAGCCGATTTAGTAGCTGACAAGTTGAGAAAAAATGAGATAGATGCAGTCGCGATGCATTCTAAAAAAAGTCAAGGCAAACGACGAGAGGCATTAGCGGATTTTAAAGCGGGGAAATTGAGAGTCCTAGTTGCTACTGATTTACTTTCAAGAGGAATTGATATAGAATTCTTACCCCATGTAATTAATTATGAACTTCCTCGATCACCAAAAGATTTCATTCACAGAATAGGAAGAACAGGAAGAGCTGAAAACGCCGGTAAAGCAATTACATTTGTTACAGAAGAGGATAAGCATCACTTTCGAGTGATTCAGAAAAAAATGAAACGTTGGGTAACGATGATTGATTCTGAGAATATAGATTTGACTTAGATTTAATCTTTCTTAGCAAAACCATACAAACTCTGACCTATAAAATCTTTAGGAAAATTCTCGTCTCCTTTAAAACCTAATTCAATTTCACCATCTTGATTGGGAATGTAATTGGTTTTAAAAATATAATCCCAAATACTTAAGCTAATTCCATAATTTACACCTGCTTTCCCTTTTGGTAAAGTATATGCATGGTGATATAAGTGCATGACAGGATTGTTCAGAATGTATTTCAACGGTCCATAAGTAAGTTTTATGTTGGAATGATTTAAATGGCCAATTACTATTGTAATAAAATGAATTATATAGGCTTGTTCTGGCTCAAACCCCCCAATTAACATGATAGCTAACGTTTTAAGGGGTTTGTATAATATATTTTCCATCCAGTGGTATCGCATGTGTGCAGCAAATCCCATTTCTTTCACTGAGTGATGTACTTTATGAAAGTTCCACAAGACAGGAATTCGGTGTAGCATGGTATGCGTGAACCATTGAAAGAAATCTTGTAAGATGAAGAATATAAAAAGTTGCATTGGAATAGACCAACTGCTGACAGAGAATAACGCCACGCTATTCATGGAAAGTCCAACTATTGATAATGAAAATTCAGCGGCGTTGTAGAATCCGCTGATAAAAACGGAAAAAAGGAAGAAGTTGAAAAACATGTAAAATGAATCCAACCAAAAATCTTTCCGAAGCACGGATTGGCTTTTTCGCCAAGGGAATAAAATTTCAAGACCCCAAACGACTAATGAGATGAGAATTAACCCCCAAAAGAAATTAGTATACCATGGAACTTGAAAAGTAATTGAGTTCCAAGTCCAATTCAATGAATTTAGTACCGGTTGGATAAAGATGTCGAAAAATTGCATTGTTTGATTTTTTGTAAAGGTAATAATGCATTTAAAGTTGCTTTGTAACTTGCGTTACTAAAGAGAAAACAATTCATAATTTTTATTGTTTTTTCAGCCTATGGAAAAACTATTAGAACCTTGGCCTTGGTATGTATCCGGTCCGTTAATTGTCGTAGTAATGACGTTGTTGATGCTCATGGAAAAGCGTTTCGGCATGTCATCGAACTTAAGAACGTTGTGTGCCATATGTGGAGCAGGGGAGAAGGTGGAGTTTTTCAAATTTGATTGGAAGCAACAGCAGTGGAACCTTATTGTAATTGTTGGTGTGGTAATTGGAGGTTTTATTGGCAGCACTCTACTCACAAACGATGCGGCTGTAAAAATAAATGAACCGGTTATCGCAGAGTTGAATAACCTTGGGTTTAATGATGCCGGTGAAGTTTATATGCCAGAGCGACTATTTTCAGCAGAATCACTTAGTGAATGGTCTACTTGGGTGATTTTAATTGTGGCGGGATTTTTAGTTGGCTTTGGAACTCGATATGCGGGTGGTTGTACTTCAGGACATGCTATTTCAGGGCTAAGTAACCTCCAGCTTCCTTCTTTAATCGCTGTCGTTGGCTTTTTTATTGGAGGGTTGTTGATGACAAACTTTATATTTCCTTTAATTTTTTAAGATGAGAAGACTAGTTTATTTATTGATTGGTGTATTTTTTGGAATTGTATTAATCAAATCTGAAGCCGCTTCTTGGTTCAGAATTTATGAGATGTTTCGTTTTCAATCTTTTCATATGTACGGTATTATTGGCTCGGCTGTAGGTTTGGGAATAGTAGTAATACAACTTATAAAACGTTTTAAAATTAAATCGTTTTTCGGCTCAGAGATTAGTATACCACCAAAGGATAAAGGTATCACTCGCTATTTACTTGGAGGTTCTATTTTTGGATTAGGGTGGGCATTAGCAGGTGCATGTCCTGGTCCAATGTTTGTTTTAGCAGGAGCTGGTTATTTACCAATACTGATTGTTATTTTGGCCTCTATTTTTGGAACCTACATTTATGGGTTGTTAAAAGATAAGTTACCTCATTAATCCGACTCTATTAAATGGTCATTAACTTTTATATTAAGAGCTTTTTCGAAGAAGTTGTGTAGAATGATTAATTGATCTTTCCCTAATTTCTTACCAAAATTTGAAACCAAATAGATGGTCAGGAATAGTAGCATAAAGAATGGAGTCAACCACAAAACCCCGGCAGGTTTTTCTAAACTGAGATTTGATAATCCTACCATGGTTGAAATAATTGCAAGGAAGCCTACAACACAGTAAAAGAATATAAACATAGTCCAAACTGAAGGTTTTGGTCCATACAATCCTCTAATTTCTGTTTCTCCTTCTACATCTTCAACGGTGACTGTAAGTTGTGGTGACCAGAAGTGTTGATCTTTTTTCAATATATTAATTACGCCAAAACCGTGTTTAATTCTCCCAGTGCAGGGGAATTCGTTTGACTTTATGGTTTTAGATATTAATTCTTGAACTTCATCTACCGTTTTATTCATTTGGAGATGAAACCGTGGGCGAATGTGAATAATTTGGTCGGTAGTTAAAGACACTATAGTCGGTGGTTTGATATTAGCTAATATAGAAAAAAGTCATAAAAAAACCCACCTCAATATGTCGAGGTGGGTTTTTTTATGACAATAAATTCTTTTTAATGTATTCCATGCATCCACTTACGCAAGGTTGGTACAAGTATCAATAATACTAATGCTGCACTTCCAACTACTAATAATCCCCAAGTTAGGTAGGTTGATGAATAAACTTCTAAAGTTTCGATTGCAGTTGCATTTTCACCTACACTTTCTCCTCCTGCAGTTAGCTCACCAATCTTTCCAGCCATCTTATTAGCTAAAGAAATTGAGAGAAACCAAACACCCATAATAAAGCCTACCATACGTTTAGGTGAAAGTTTAGTAATCATGGAAAGCCCAACTGGGGATAAACTCAATTCGCCCATCGTATGGAATAGATACATGACAACGAGGAAGATGATAGGAACTAATCCATCTGTTGCAAAGAATTGTGACCCCAATACAATAAACCCATAACCAATTGCTAAAAGAGTTAATCCTAATACAAATTTCATAGGAGTAGAAGGTTCTTTTCCGCTATTTCTTAACTTTATCCAAAGCCACGAGAACACAGGGGCAAGAGTCATGATAAAAAATGCATTAAAGAATTGGAAAATAGAAGCAGGAATTTCAGAACCTAGTACAGCACGATCAACATTTCGATCTGTAAATAAGGTAATCGATCCACCTGCCTGTTCAAATAAGGCCCAGAACATAGCATGGAATATGAATAAAATAACGACCACCCATAATCGTTGACCTTCTATTTTTTCTTCTTTGCTTGCAATGTATAGAATATATGCTAAAATACCAACACTTAATATGATGAGCAAGTTGGTTACAATGTCGCTAAGGTTCAAGAATAAGGAACAAATCGGAACAAATAACACGGTCAGAAACATGGTTAAAACCTGTTTCTTTTTTAATGCGGGATCTTTAATTTCCACGAAATCTTTTGATTCTTCTGCCAAGGCAGCTAACTGAACTTCTTTGCTGCTCTTTAGAATTTCAATTGCTTTTACTTCATCTACTTCGGGGAAATCTTCTAATCTACCGGGGTTGATTCCTTTTTTGCCTAAAATTTTAGGTGCGTAGAACCAGAAAACAAGTAAGCCAACAAGCATTCCGATACCTGCTAATCCAAATCCATAATCCCATGAGATTTCTTGGCCAATATAGCCACAAGTTACAATAGATAATAAGGCCCCAATATTAACTCCCATGTAGAAAATGGTAAATGCTCCATCTTTTCTACTATCGTTTAGACCGTAAAAGTCTCCTAAGAAACTTGAAATATTGGGTTTAAAGAAACCGTTTCCAACAATAATAAATGCGAGAGATAAGAAGAACAATGTCATATTGCCTCCAAAGAACATTCCTTCTAATGCCAAGGCAAAGTGACCGACCATCATTAATATTCCACCAAAAAGAATAGCTTTTCTAAAGCCTAAAACTTTATCAGCCAATAGGCCACCAACCACTGGGAATAAGTATACCATTGCAGTATATGAGCCATAAATGCCTAAAGCTTTTGTGTCAGCCTCTGCTTGACCAAGCTCATTAAATAACTCTTTTACCATATAAAGAGTAAGTAGAACACGCATACCATAATAGGAAAAACGTTCCCAGAGTTCAGCAAAAAACAGGATAAACAAGGCTTTAGGATGCAGTTTTCTATTGGAGTAAATAATTATTGGAACCCAAACGATAACAAATATCCAGGCTACAATCATAATCCATAACGCTATATCCATATCAATATTTTTTGAAAACTTATCTGGGTTTAATTAAATTGAAGGTTTGTCTGCTAGTTCGAACCCTTCAGCTTCTTCATTGTGCGAACCTTCTTGTGTATTCTCTGCACCATGAGTTAAACGTTTCAATGGCTTAAGTAAGGCAATTACTAATAGGGCTATTGCAGTACAGAAAATAGCTATTCCAGTAAATATTTCCAACTCTCCTGCCGATTGAGACCACTGTCCTACCAAGCCAGCAACATAATTCCCAACACCTGTAGAAGCAAAATAGGCTCCCATCATTAATGATGCATATTTAAGTGGAGCAAGTTTTGTAATAAAGGACAAAGCTACAGGTGAAGCACATAATTCTCCCACTGTGTGGAATAAATAGGCCAATACCAACCAGTACATAGCAGAAGAGCCTTCACTTTCAAATTGCATTGATGCGGCCGACATAAATAAAAACCCCCAACCCATTATGATTACTCCGATCGCCATTTTGAAGATAGAAGAAGATTCCTTCCCTTTCTTTTTCCAATTGTACCAGAAGGCAGCAATTGGTACACCCAATGTAATAATAAAGAAAGCATTGACTGATTGAAACCATGAAGCTGGAATTGCATCGCCTATAAAAGGGATTGAAAAACTTAAACTAAGGTCTGTTTTTTGAGCGGTATAGATATTCATTAAACCACCTGCTTGTTCAAACGCTCCCCAGAAAACAATTATCAATAGAAACGAAATTCCCATTACTTTCATTCGATCTATTTCAATTGAAGTAAGAGGTCGCTTTTTAGCTTCTGCTTCTGCAGGGGATAAATCTTTAGTTGCTTCTCCAATTCCTTCTAGGTATTTATTCCCCCACATAAATACTGCTTGACCAATGACCATGCCTATTCCGGCAAGACCAAAACCATAATGCCAACCATATATTTGTGCTACACCACCAACAACTAGTGCTGACAAGAACGCTCCAATATTAATTCCGATGTAAAATATAGTAAACCCTTTATCTCTTCTATCATCACCTGATTTATATAATCCGCCAACCATAGTCGAAATATTAGGCTTTAAACCACCAACACCTAGAATAATCAAAGCTAAACCGGTGTAAAATGCCCAAAGCGCATCCACCGCTAGCACACCATGACCCAAACAAAGTAAAATACCTCCAATAAGTACGGTCTTTTTCTGCCCCCAAAACTTATCAGCAACCCAACCTCCTAAAATTGAAAGAATATAGACGAGGGCTGTATAACTGCCATATAAACTTATTGCATCTATTTCATCCCATCCAAATCCAGGATTATCTCCGTTTACAGAAGAAATCATATATAAAACTAGAATCGCTCGCATTCCATAATATGAAAAACGCTCCCATAATTCTGTAAAAAATAACACGTATAATCCTTTTGGGTGTCCCCATAATTCGTCTTTAGCTGTTGCTACGTTTGTCATAATATAATTTTAGTGTTATTTTGAATTTTTAAGAGTGTCTAAAATAGTAAAATTTGATAAGCTTTCAGACAAAGAATGGTTAATCGAATTTTATAGATTTTCTAATACAAAATTGGTCATTTTAGTATACAAATGATACCGTGTATTACCTCCGTAAATCCCATGATTCTTATTCGGATACACAAACAAATCAAATTGTTTATCAGCCTCTACCAAGGCAGAAATCATTTCGGAGGTATTTTGCAAATGAACATTATCATCAGCCATACCATGCACCAAAAGGTAGTTGCCTTTCAGTTTTTCAACATGATTTATTGGGGAGTTGTCATCATAACCTTCTTCATTTTCTTGAGGGGTTTGCATGTAACGTTCTGTGTAAATAGAATCGTAAAACCTCCAGTTGGTAACCGGAGCAACCGCAATAGCTGCTTTAAAATATTCCGCTCCTTTTAACAAACAAAGAGAAGACATATATCCTCCGTAACTCCAACCTTGCACACCTATTCTTGATCCATCAACATACGGAAGAGAAGCAAAATACTTTGCAGCCTCGATTTGATCTATCGTTTCGTACTTTCCAAGTTGCTTGTATGTTGCTTTTTTAAATTCGACGCCTCTAGCTCCCGTTCCTCTGTTGTCTACAGAAACTATGATATAGCCTTTTTGAGCAAGCATTTGATGCCAGAAATAATTTGATCCACCCCAAGAGTTTGTTACTGTTTGTGAACCGGGGCCACCATAAATAGTTAGAAAAACAGGGTACTTCTTATTTTCGTCAAAGTTTGGTGGTTTAATCATCCAAGCGTTAAGTTGAACGTTCTCCGAGGTTTTGAAACTAAAAAATGTTTTGTCTCCAATTTCATATTGCCCCAGTTTTTCGTTCAACTTTACATTGTCTTTCAAAACTCTAATTACATTTCCATTAGAATTGTTGAGTGAGACATAGTCTGGCGTATTAGCAGTTGTATGATAGTTGACGAAATAGCTGAAGTTGTTGCTGAAATCTGCTGTGTTTGTCCCGTCCTTATTTGTTAATCGATTTTTGCCAGAACCGTTTAGGTTAATAGAATAAACATTCCTGTCTAAAGGAGTTGTTTCCGCAGATTGAAAATAGATAATACCCTTCGATTCGCTCATTCCATAATAATCAGTAACTGGCCAGTCTCCTTTAGTAATCTGATTTTTTAATGTTCCATCTATCTTGTGTAAGTATAAATGTCTAAAACCTGATTTTTCGCTCAAAATAATAAAGTGCTTTTTGTCAGCCGTGAAATGAACTTCAAACGGCATTTCAATGTAGGTGTCACTTTTTTCAGTATGTACCGTTTTACTTTTTCCGTCGGTAGCGTTAACTAAATTGATTTTAACTTCGTTCTGATGACGGTTTGAAGAGATTAAAGCCAAGGTATTTGGGTCTTTGGTCCATTCTATTGAAGGAATGTATTCGTAATCTGTACCAAGTTCAACATCAATCGTGTTAGTAGAAACCAAATCAAATATTTTGATGGCTACTTTGGCATTTTCTTCACCGGCCTTTGGATATTTAAATTTATTATCACTTGGGTAAAGGCCATCGTACATTTTCATATTCCATTGCTTTACTGCAGATTCATCAAAACGGAAAAATGCAAGTTTTTGACCGTCAACCGACCATTGAAAAGCTTTCGAAAGTTCCAACTCTTCTTCATATACCCAATCTGATGCTCCATTTATTATTTTGTTAAACTCACCGTCAGCAGTAATTTGAGAAACTTGATTGTTCGTAAAGTCTTTAAAATAAAGGTTGTTATTCATCACATACGCTACCTTGTTTCCTGAAGGGGAGAAGTCTGCATACATTTGTTTACCCGATTCGGCCAATTGTTCAATTTTCTTACTCTTTAAGTCGTAAACAAAGAAATTTGCTTTTGATGAGCGTCTATAAATTGCTTCAACTTCAGTCCCAATTAGCACTTTTTTCTCATCAGATGAGAATTCGTAACTTTGCATTCCAAGAGGTATATCCTCAAAAGCTAAATCTTCAGCATTAATTAAGGTCGAAACTTTCTTTCCAGTTTTATAGTTGTACTGAACTAAATTAACCCCTGCTTTTCCCCTTTCTAAAACAGTGTAGTTTGTTCCATCATTCATTGATCGCACTCCTCGAACTGTTTCACTTGAAAAAGTATAATCTTTCCAGATGTCTTTCAAATCAATCATTTTTTTCAATGGCGGTGCATAATCACTCTCTCTGTTAACCTGCAAAGTTTCTTCTTCGTATTCTGATATCTGAGCATTTATGCTGCTGGCTAATAAAATGCTAATAAATAGTATGGCAACTCTCTTCATGTATACTTTCTTTAAATAATTTTAGGAAGTCCAATTTAGCCAAATAATACTAGTAAATCTAATTGCATGAAAAACGAATTCTCTAAGATTGATGAACAAGATTTAGTATACTTTAAGTCGGTGGTAATGGAAAAAAACTGCCTTACTGAAGGAGTAAAATTAGCTGAATATGACCACGATTATACTGAAGACTTTCGCTTTTCGCCAAGTGTTGTAATTCTCCCGGAAACAGTAGAGCACATTTCACGAGTTGTTAAGTATTGTAACTCGAAAAATTTTCCTGTTACAGTTCGTGGTGCAGGCACTGGTCTAAGTGGAGGAGCGTTACCTGTTTATGGAGGTGTTTTAATTAGCATGGAAAAGTTTAATGCCATTATTGATATTGACGTTGAAAATGCTCAAGCGACTGTTGAGCCTGGGGTTATAACTCAGGTATTTCAAGAAGCAGTGGCCGAAAAAGGACTCTTTTATCCTCCCGACCCGGCGAGTAAAGGGAGTTGTTTTATTGGAGGAAATTTAGCTGAAAATAGTGGTGGGCCAAAAGCGGTGAAGTATGGAGTAACGAAAGATTTTGTTTTGAATTTAGAGGTAGTTTTAGCAGATGGCGCTGTGATTTGGACAGGAGCAAATGTGATTAAAAATGCTACAGGGTTGAACTTGACTCAACTTATGGTTGGCAGTGAAGGTACGTTAGGGATTATTACAAAGGCAGTATTTCGATTATTACCCTTGCCGAAAATAGATATTTTGATGCTGGTTCCTTTTAAAAAGGCAGAAGAAGCTTGCAAAGCTGTTTCAACAATCTTTCAAGCTGGAATAATTCCAAGCGGATTGGAGTTTATGGAAAAGGACGCCCTTCTTTTTGCAAAGAGATATATTGAAGGGATAGAAATAGAAATTGATGAAACGGATGAAGCTCACTTATTGATTGAATTAGATGGGAATGATGAAAGTGTTTTACTAAAAGAAGCAGAAATGATTCATGGACTGTTAGGTCAATTTGAGTGTGGGGAGATCCTATTTGCAGATTCCCAAGCACAGAAGGATAAGTTGTGGAAATTGAGAAGAAGTTTAGGAGAAGCAGTAAAGGTCAATTCTATATACAAGGAAGAGGATACAGTTGTGCAAAGAGCTGAACTGCCCAAATTGCTTGTTGGTGTAAAAGAAATTGGAAACCGCTATGGGTTTCAATCGGTTTGTTACGGACATGCTGGCGACGGCAACTTACACGTGAATATAATAAAAGGCGGCATGAGTGAAGCTGAATGGGAAGGAGAGCTATTGAAGAAAGGAATTCGAGAAATATTTCAATTATGTAAAAAGCTTGGTGGCACAATTTCAGGGGAACACGGAATAGGTTTCGTGCAAAAAGAATACATGGATATCGTTTTCTCTCCGAGGGAGATTGAACTTCAGAAATCAATAAAGCACGCTTTTGATCCAAATGGGATTCTGAACCCAGGAAAAATTTGGGCATAAAAAAACCACGCATATAGCGTGGTTCTTACAACAGTTAAGATTACTTCTTAACGTATATTTTTTCCTTAATTCTTGCAGACTTACCTTTTAATTCTCTCAAGTAATAGATTCTAGCTCTTCTTACAGAACCACTTTTTATCACTCTAATACTCTCCAAGAAAGGAGATGCTATTGGGAATACTCTTTCAACAGCCATTCCTCCTGTCACTTTTCTTACAGTGAAAGTTTCGTTAACACCAGTGTTTCTTCTTTGGATTACGGTGCCTTGAAAAACCTGAGTTCTTTCTTTCTCACCTTCTTTAATTTTATAGGCTACTGCTATAGTATCTCCTGCTCCAAACTTTGGAAGTTCGTGCGTTGGGTTTAAGTCTTGTTCTACGAATTTTATTGCGTCCATTTCTTCAAAAATTATGCTCTATAAAAGAGGAGAGCAAAAGTAGTATTTTCTATATAAATAGCAACTCCTTATTCTGAATATTTTTTATACAGTTCTGGACGCCTTGTTTTCGTGCGTTCTAGGCTCTCTTCATGCCTCCAAATTTCAATTTTTTTTAAGTCGCCAGAGATTAAAATGTCAGGAACTTTCATGCCTTTATACTCTGCGGGTCGAGTGTAAACCGGTGGAGCCAATAAATTGTCTTGGTAGGAATCAGATAGAGCAGAGGTTTCATCGTTTAAAACACCAGGCAATAAACGGATAATACTATCCGTAAGCACTGCTGCTGCGAGCTCTCCTCCAGAAAGGACATAACTTCCGATAGAAATCTCTTTTGTAATAAAGGCTTCTCTTGCTCTTTCATCTATTCCTTTATAATGTCCGCAAAGAATCATTAAGTTTCCTTTTAATGAAAAACTGTTACTCATCGCTTGGTTGAGTTCTTCGCCATCAGGAGTCATGTAAATTATTTCATCATAGCTTCTTTCTGCTTTTAATGCAGAAATGCAATTGTCAATAGGTTCCATTGTCATTACCATCCCCGCTCCACCACCAAAAGCGTAATCATCAACCGACTTTTGTTTATTGGTAGAGTAATCTCTCAAATTGTGAACATGAATTTCTGCCAAACCTTTTTCCTGTGCTCTCTTCAAGATTGAAGCGGAAAAAGGGCCATCTAATAATTCAGGTAGTACGGTAATGATGTCAACTCTCATCTATAATTTTCTACAAAATTACTCGTTTTAAATCAACTTAAAATTGAAGATTAAAAGCTTGATTAGCTTTCTTAATTTTGATTTACATGAAGAAGAAAAATAAAAGTTTAAAGATTGGGGGAATAGTTTTTCTCGCTTTATTTCTAGGTGCTGCGTACTTGTTTGTTAATTATTACGGTAAAATATTTTCTGTGAATACTTCCATCAACAAAAGCGACCCTTATATATATGTTTCAACAGGATCAAGTTTGGATGGATTGGTAGACCAACTGGAACAGCAGAAAATATTAATTGACAAGAAGTCTTTCTTGTGGGTTGCTAATCAGAAATCTTTCAATACTCCTAAACCTGGCAAATACAAGTTGAAGGATGGAATGAATAATAATGAATTGATAAATCTTTTACGCTCGGGACAGCAGGAGCCGGTTAAGTTGACATTTAATACCATTCGCACACCAAAAGATTTGGCAGGTAAAGTGGGGAAACAATTGGAGGCTGACTCTATTGAAATATTGAGGATGTTGACTGATAAAGCGTTGGCGGATAAATATGGTTTCAACGAGAAAACATTTATGACTTTGTTTATTCCGAATACCTATGAAGTGTATTGGAATACATCTGCTGAGGATTTTGTAAAGCGAATGGCTAGAGAGTATAAGGCTTTCTGGACAGATCAACGCAAGTCGCAGGCAAAGGCGCTTAATTTAACTCAATCAGAAGTCTCGATTTTGGCGTCAATTGTTCAAGCAGAGCAATCAGAACATCGCGACGAACGACCAAAAGTTGCAGGACTTTACATCAATCGAATTAAAAAGTCAATGAAATTGCAATCTGATCCTACCTTAATTTATGCGGTTGGAGATTTTTCAATCAAGAGGGTATTAAATAAACACATTGCTTTGGACTCTCCGTACAATACCTATAAATATGTTGGGTTGCCTCCCGGACCCATTAATCTGCCGGAAATTTCTTCAATTGATGCAGTATTGGAGTACGAAAAGCATGACTACATATATATGTGTGCAAAAGCCGACTTTTCGGGTTACCACAATTTTTCTCGTTCCTTTTTTCAGCACAATGCTTATGCCAAGGCGTACCGCAATGAGTTGAACAGAAGAAAAATCATGAAGTAAGAAGCTTAAGATTTGCTTAAAATTAGAGTGCTACATGTTCTTTCTAATTTTTTTACTTTTGCCATCCTTTAAATGAGAAAGATATGTCAAAGATAAAGTTTGGAACAGACGGATGGAGAGCCATCATAGCGAAAGATTATACAGTAGAAAACGTAGCGAGAGTTTCGAAAGGAACAGCAGATTGGTTAAACAAGAATTTTGATAACCCATCGGTAGTAATTGGACACGATTGTCGATTTGCTGGCGAATTGTTTGCTGAAATAGCAACAAAAGTACTTACCGCCAACGGAGTGAAAGTATACCTTGCAAAAGGGTTCGTATCAACACCAATGGTTTCTTTAGGAGCGTTGAAGCAATCGGCTTCTCTGGGCGTTGTAATTACTGCTTCTCACAACCCTCCCTCGTACAATGGGTTTAAATTGAAAGGACACTTTGGTGGCCCATTGCTTCCGGCAGAAGTGCAAGAGGTGGAAGATTTGATTCCTGACAATGTAGATTGGGACCTAGATGGCATTAAAATGGAAAGCCTTGTAGAAAAAGGATCTGTTGAGTATGTTGACCTAGAGCAAATGTACATTGATCATGTAGAAGCGAACTTTGACATGGAAGCAATTCGTAATTCAAAAATGAATTTTGCATTTGACGCCATGTTTGGTTCTGGGCAAAATGTGATGAGAAGGTTACTACCAGATATTACCTTTTTGCATTGTGATTACAACCCAGGATTTGAAGGTCAAGCTCCAGAGCCAATTCACAGAAACTTAATGGAGTTTTCAGAATTACTAAGATTGTCTGAAGGTGATTTAGATTGTGGTTTGGCAGTTGACGGTGACGCCGATCGAATTGGATTGTACAATTCGAAGGGAGAGTTTATTGACTCACATCACATTATTCTTTTGCTGATTTATTACATGGTAAAGGAGAAGAAAATGACAGGTAAAGTAGTAAATGCTTTTTCCGTTTCTCCAAAGGTGAAAAAACTGTGCGATGCACTTGGTTTAGAATATCAAGTAACGAAAATTGGATTTAAATACATTGCAGGCCACATGGTTTCTGAAGATGTATTGTTAGGTGGAGAAGAATCAGGTGGAATTGCGATTAAAGGTCACATTCCTGAAAGAGATGGAATATGGATGGGCTTGGTAATATGGGAATACATGGTAAAGTCTGGCAAGTCGCTAGATGATTTAATTGCCGAAGTGTATAAGATTGTTGGAGCATTCAAATTCGAAAGAATTGATTTACACTTGGAAGAAGCCGACAAATTGAGAATTATGGAAAGTTGCAAAAACGATGAGTATAGCCAATTTGGATCGTACAAAGTTGAGCGCATTGAAAAAGTAGACGGGTTTAAGTTCTATTTCGCAAACGACGAATGGGTAATGATTCGACCTTCAGGAACAGAGCCTGTATTGAGAACGTACGCAGAATCTTCAACTACTGATGGAGCATTTAAAATATTGAAAGAAGTGCACGAAACGATTAACGGATAGTTTCGAAACGAATACCATTAAAAAAGCCCTTGCGATTTATTGCAAGGGCTTTTTTCTGTTTAAAGGTTCAATACTATCTAATTTCTCCCTTTCCATTGAAGGTCCTTTTTTCTCCTTTTTCGTTTTCCACTTTTACAACCCAGGCAAACTTACCACTTAACATTTCTCCGGTGTTTTGAAGTCTGCCGTTCCAATTTTCTTCTTGAACATTAGTTTGAAAAATGATTTTATTATCCATGTCTTGAATAATAAGTTCATACTTTTTAAATGAATAGGGTTGTAGAACATTTAATTCGAAAACGTCATTTAGTCTATCGTTAGTAGGCGTAAAGGCATTTGGAAATGCTTCTTGGTTGAAGAAAATGTCCATTTCTACTTCTTTTGTTTTCGTTTGGAAACAACCTAAAGGAGAAGTGTATTCAACAGTCATGTTGTGGTGACCTTCGCTTGAAAAAGCCCATTCAACTTCATCGCCTGCAATTAACTTGTCCGTGGAGCGATTCTCATACCAGATGTACTTTCCTTCAACTGGTTCTATAATTTTCAATTTAACTTTTTCGTCGTTGAAAGGATTTTTCAAGTCTTCTGAAGTAAAATCAAGTTCTGCTTTTTCTTTTACTTCTAAACGATTAGAGTTTGATGCAATGTTGTTTTCTTTATGATACACTATTGCAGAAACTTCATATTCTCCCGCAGTGCTTAATTCTAGTTCTGTTCTAGGTCCTTGTCCCTTCAATTCTTTTCCGTTCATCTTCCATGTAACTGTCATTTCATCAGTGTAAAAGCCTCTGAATGCAAGCTCCAATGTTAACTTTTCGCCAATGCACGGAGCGCCTAAAATTCGAATCTCCTTAATCTCAAGTGTGGCTAAGTTAGAAGTAGGTGTTTTAGCCGCTTTGACATTTCCTTTACTGACATCATTTTTTTGATTCGACTCTTTTGAGCTAAGTATATTGCCGGTAGAAATTTTATTTGTAATTAAATTGCTTTGATCTCTCTTTACTGCCTTCGTAGCAACTTCATCAGTCGGAGCTTTCTCAGTATTTTCATTTTCGACGGTAGGTTCACTTTGTTCAACTGCACTCTCTGTTTCAGAATTCGTTTTCTCTTCGTTTTTAACCTTTACAATTTGAGTTGTAGATTCGTTTGGTGTCTGGTATCTGCTGTTCACTATGTAGACAGCTGACCCTAACGCCACAAATAACACAGCTGCTTTAAAGAAAGTACTGTAATTTGCCCAGAACCCTTTTTTGGCCACTACAGATTCAATTTGTTTCCAATCTGCTTCTTGGTAGCCGAACTGTGCTTCATTCAATTTAGATTGAAGCAATTGTTCTTCTGTTGTTAATTTGTTCTTCATATTATATTCTTTCGCTCTCTTCCAAGTGCGTTTTTACCATTTGTTTCAAATTCTTCTTTGCTTTAGATAAGTTCGATTTTGATGTTCCTTCAGAGATTCCTAATTCCTCTGCAATTTCTGCATGACTATAATCGTCCAAAATGTACAAGTTAAACACCGCACGGTATACCGGAGACAATCGCTGTACAAAAGACAACAAGAGGTCAGCGCTTACATCATCAAAAATTCCTTCGCTTTCTACTTCTTCAGCAATTTGCTGGGTTTCAACCAAGGTTTCGCTCATGGCGAATTTATTTTTGTTTTTACGATAATAATCAATGGCATTGTTTACCATTATTCTTCTTACCCAACCTTCTAAAGAACCATTAAAATTGAATTTTTCAATTTTATCAAAAACCTTTATGAATCCATCTTGAAACAAGTCTTTCGCATCTTCCGGCCTACTCGCGTATCGTTGGCAAACTACCATCATTTTGCTATATAATGTCTTGTACAACAATTGCTGACAGTCCGCATTTCTTTCCGCACAGCCTTCCACTATTTTCCTTACATCTGCTTGGTTCGATAAATCCATTCCCGATTTTCTGTTAATATGACGCTAAATTATTCAAAGGTTGCTTCACTATTGGTATTAATAATTTTCGGCACAATATCAATGAATAGGATGAAGCAATTGGTTACTTTTGCGAACCTAATCATTTTATAAAATAATACCCATGAAAGTTACAGTTGTAGGCGCCGGTGCAGTAGGAGCAAGTTGTGCAGAATACATTGCTATTCAAAATTTTGCCTCAGAAGTTGTGTTGGTCGATATTAAAGAAGGTTACGCAGAAGGAAAGGCGATGGATTTGATGCAAACCTCTTCTTTGTTAGGATTTGATACTAAAATTATTGGTAGTACTAACGATTATTCAAAAACTGCAGGAAGTGAAGTTGCAGTAATTACTTCAGGCATACCAAGAAAACCAGGTATGACAAGAGAAGAATTAATTGGAATTAATGCAGGTATTGTAAAAACTGTTTCTGAAAACTTAGTAAAGCACTCACCAGACATTATCATTATTGTGGTTTCTAACCCAATGGATACGATGGCTTATTTGGCGCACAAATCGACTGGGTTACCAAAAAACAGAATTATTGGAATGGGTGGAGCGCTTGACAGTGCAAGATTTAAGTATAGATTAGCAGAAGCGTTAGATTGTCCTCAATCTGATGTAAGTGCAATGGTTATTGGAGGTCACTCAGATACAGGAATGCTGCCATTAACGAGAATTGCGACTAGAAATAGTGTTCTTATTTCTGAGTTTTTATCATCAGAAAAATTAGATGAGGTTGCTCAAGCTACAATGGTTGGAGGAGCTACATTAACAAAAATGCTAGGAACAAGTGCATGGTATGCGCCTGGTGCAGCAGTTTCAGCAATGGTTCATGCAATCGCCACAGATTCTAAAAAAATGTTCCCTTGTTCAGCTATGTTGGAAGGTGAGTTCGGTTTAAATGATATTTCAATCGGGGTTCCATGTATTATTGGAAAAAATGGAATTGAAAAAATTGTTGAAATTGAGTTGTCTGAAGCAGAGCAAGACAAATTAGTTAAAAGTGCTGCGGCAGTTGCAAAAACAAACATATTGTTAGACGCATAAAGCCAATCCATTCATATAATTATATAAAAGGTGAATGCAAACGTGTTCACCTTTTTTTATTTCCTAGTATGATTAAAATTCAGTTGCAAAAAGTTGACATTCCTCCTGGTGGGGTTCATTTGGCGTTAAACGTTACATTGAGTGATAAACAAGTTCGGATGGTTGTGGATACAGGTGCTTCGAGGTCTGTTTTAGATTTGCAGTTTTTCCAAGAATTATTTCCAGATGCGGTATTAAAAGAAGAAGAAAGTGATTCTGCAGGAGTTGGAGCTTCAGGGCTTTCGAGCTTTACAAGTTGGATTCCATCTTTCTTTATAGAAGGTTTTGAAGTGAAAGAATACGAACTAGCTTTGATGGACTTAAGCCATGTTAAAGCATCTTACCTTCATTTGGGTGAAGAAGCCATACATGGAGTTGTAGGCGGTGATATTCTAGAAAGGTTTGAAGCGATGATTGATTATTCGGACTTTAGTTTAACTTTATTGGATTAAGGCCTCAGAACAAGTTTTTTAGTTTCTATTCTCACTGAATTCGCAACAGTAATAAAATAAATACCCTTAGACAAATGACTAATGTCCAATTGCTTTTTCATGTTGTTTACGTTGTCTTTTAAAACCAATTGACCAGAAATGCTCCTAATCTCAATGGTATTGCTTTCCCCAAAATCTTCTTCCAATAACTCGACTGTCAATTGACCTTCGGTTGGATTAGGATATATTTTAAGCGCTGAACTCTCCTTTTTATTCTGATCAGCAAGCTCCGAAATGCTATTTACTAGAGAACCATATAGAATTTTGACTCCACCAGTGCTTAAGCCAACAGCTAAGTCCATAACACTATCCCCATTTAAATCTGTTCCGTTAATGAACATGTTGTAACCGTAATTGGCCATTTTTATTCTTTCTGTATAAGGAGCGTCATAAAGAGGCTGCAAACTGTCAATAAAAGAATTGATGCGATAGGTTGTATTGTTAACTCCTCCGGCATAAAATTGATTCTTTCCCTGATCTTCAAAAAGAAATACATTTTCAAACCTTCCAAGCTGGTCATCCCTCCTAACCTTCCATGTTCTTCTAAAAAAATTTAAGGTGGCAGTTGTATTCAATTCATCAAACTGATTACTGCCGACTCCAAAAGGGATAGTGTTGATGCAATCAATAAACTTATTAATAGAATCAATTTTTACAACAACTAAAGCAATTAAGCTATTGTTGCCTGAATTTATTGTGTTGTCAACCGCTAAGCTATCTCCAATAGTTATTTTTGAAAACTGAAAATTTTCCTCTATGTAGTACCTCATGGTGTCACCATTTTGCCAAATTATAGAGTCGAGTTGAATATTGAATATTGGCTTTTGGGCAAATCCAAAATTTTGAAAATAAGTAATTTGAGAGGGGAAAGTGGTAATGAGATCCAACAGCCCGTCCTTATCAATGTCAAATAATTGGGCCGAAGTAATAGTAGAAATGTCTTTTATTCCTTGGTAAGGAGCAGGGTGAAATTTAAATTCAGCTTCAATTCCGGTAGAAGAGGTATCTTCAAATAAATAAAGATTACCATTCTTTTGACAAAGTAAGAAATCCTCATCTCCGTCTCCGTCTAAATCGCCAACTGCGGGCGCTGCATTTGCAAACCCCTGTCGTACTATACCAAAATTCAGAGAGGATAAGGAGAGGTAATCTCTTGAGACTAGTTCAAATTTCGGGTTGTTTCTAGTGCCAAAGTTTTTCAGTAGCGCAAGGCTTTCAATAAAGGTATTCGAATCATTTTCGTCTAAATAACCGCCATTTCCAATTATTAAATCTTCTAATCCATCATTATTATAATCAATAAATGCTGGTTTTGAGTTCCTTCCAAAATCCAATGTTTGATCTTTTAGGAATGACTTTGTTCTCAATTCAAAATGATAAGCTCCTGTGGTGGAAGTGTTCTCATATATCCAGATTTGTTCTTTGGAAAAAGGTCCTAGATTGGCTGTGTTTGCATGGCTAGAGCTTGCGATTAAATCTTTTTTGCCGTCATTGTTTACGTCTATGAAATATGCTGTAGCCATCAATAACTTAACAGGAATGTTGTAATTTGGAAAGGAATCAATGATTTTGAAAATTTCAGAATTTACTTTCAAGGAGCTAGGGAGGGAATCTGAGTTTAATAGAACTTTCATCTGGTAAGTCCCAATGTCGCTCGTTATTAAATCCATACTACCATTTTGATCAATGTCAATTGCGGTTGTGCTCATTCCTTCAGAGTGTTTTAATCCTTTGGTTCGTTCTCCCCTGGGTGAAAATCGACAGTCATTTAACAAAATACTGTCTAAGGTAAAGGTTGAAGTAAAAACAAAGGATATGTATCCCCAACAAGGGCTTCTGCGTTCATAGATAGGTACAAAATTGTTATTATTATCAATGGAAAAATTTCTGTGGTAGTCTAACGTTCTGTTACCTGATCGATAGATTACATCAATGTCTTTGTCTCCTTCTAAGTCAACTATTGCAGGATAGTTGACAGCATTTGGATTCAAGACATTTAAAGAAGTAGCATTTGGATTATTTTTTGTTTGCAATTTATCGACTAACTGGAAAGATAATCCTCCATTAGCGGTGCTTGTGTTTTCATACAATAAGATACTGTTTCCCGAAACAAATAAGTCCATCTTTCCGTCATCGTTGTAATCTCTTGTAATTAATACTTCGTCCATTTCAGGAAATTTTACCGAGTATTCAGGTGCATACGTATATTGGATAGAATCAGTGATTCCTGCATTTAAATATGGTTTTACGGTATTTCGGAATCGGTCGGTTACAACCAAGTCCATTATTCCATCTTGGTTTAAATCAATTTCAGAGAACTGTGCAGAATTAAAGCCTCCTGTAAATGGGTGATTAATTGGTTTATTTGCCTCCGTGGCTTCGATATTATATGCTTCGGAAAAGTAAATTTGTGCTGCTGTAGTTAAAGGAGCTAATAAAGAAATAAAAATAATAGAGAGGTATTTCATGAGCCTAGGTTTATTAAGGAAAGACGATTAAATGGGATTTAGTTGCCTCTAATTCCAAATTTAAGAATATAAAATCACCGATTTAAGCCGTCATTATTATTAAAATGAAATAGATTGGGAATTCAATATGGAAATTCTATATTTGCAGGCTTCAAAAAAGACGAAAATTTTATAATAAAAAAGATGCAAAACAAAGGTTTAATTTGGTCATTCATTATACTGCTATCACTAGCGTGTTTGTACCAATTGTCGTATACATGGATAGCGCAAGGAGTCGAAAATGATGCCGTAGAATATGCGAATGGCTCAATAGAGTTAGAAGATGCTTATTTGGATTCGATGGCTAGCGAAGAAGTTTACCCTTTTACAGGAGCAACTTACGCTGAAGTAACTAAAAATGTTATCAACTTAGGCCTGGATTTAAAAGGCGGGATGAACGTGACGTTAGAAGTTTCAGTTTCTGAAGTAGTTAGAGCTCTTTCTTCTGATAGTAAAGATGAAACTTTTATAGCGACATTGGCGAAGGCTAAAGAAATGCAGAAGTCAAATCAAGATAACTTCGTTACTCTATTTGCTGAAGCGTGGGCTCAAAAGGCAAACGGCAAAAAGTTAACTTCAGTTTTCTACACGCTAGAAAATAAAGATAAGATTAGCAGAGAAGCTACTGATGAAGAAGTGATAGATTTTATTTCTTCTGAAACAGATGCTGCTTTCGATAGAACGTTTGAAGTACTTAGAACTAGGGTAAACCTTTTTGGAGTTGCTCAACCAAACATTCAAAAGCTTGATGCTTCAGATAGAATTTTGGTTGAATTGCCTGGTGTAAAAAACAAAGAAAGAGTTCGTCAATTATTGCAAGGAACTGCAAAGTTAGAGTTCTGGGAAACGTTTAATAACAACGAAATTTATCCATATTTAGCTCAGGCAAATGATAAGCTGAATAAGATTTTAGGAAACGATGAGCCAGAAGCAGGAGCTACAGATTCAACTGAAATAGAAGAAGAGGTAGTTGCAGAAGTGGTAGAAGAGAAAAACTTTAAAATTGACACTATAGTTGATGTTGATGCTGAAACTGGTTTGGAGGTAGTCTCTTATGATACAGTAGAAGTTAAAGAAGAAGGAAACGAATTGTTAGACGCATTAGCAGATGACTCTGATACAACATCAGCAGCCGCTGATCAGTCTTTTGAAGATTTCGCAAAGGATAATCCATTTTTTGCTGTTCTTTCCCCAGCAATTTACCAAAATGCTGAAGGGAATTACGTTCCAGGTGAAGGCCCTGTTGTAGGTTATTCTGCTATTAAAGATACAGGAAAGGTGAATGCCTACTTGAGAATGCCTGAGATTGCAGCTATTTTTCCGAATGATTTGAAGCTTTTATGGACGGCAAAACCATTTGATGATGCAGAGAAATTTTTGCAGTTAATAGCAATTGAAGTAAAAAGTAGAGATGGTAACGCACCGTTAGAGGGAGATGTTATTACAGATGCATTCCAAGATTTTAGTCAATTAGGCGGTAGCCCGGAGATTACCATGAGAATGAATGCCATCGGAGCAAAAACATGGAAATTATTAACAGGTGATAATAAAGGAAAAAGTATTGCCATCGTTTTAGATAACTATGTTTATTCATTTCCAAATGTAAATCAAGAGATTTCAGGCGGTGTTTCTAGTATTTCGGGAGATTTTACAATTGAAGAAGCGAAATTAATTGCGAATATCTTAAAGGCTGGTAAGTTGCCTGCTCCGGCAAGAATTGTTGAAGAAGCTGTTGTGGGACCATCTTTGGGTCAAGAGTCAATTAATAAAGGGTTATTGTCGTTTATTGTTGCGTTAGTGATTGTCCTGTTATACATGATTTTCTATTACGGAAAAGCAGGAATAGCTTCAGATATCGCTTTGTTGGCAAACCTATTTTTTATAATGGGTGTTATTGCTTCTACCAACATTGCGTTAACCTTGCCAGGTATTGCTGGTATTGTTTTAACTATTGGTATTTCAGTTGATGCTAACGTACTGATTTATGAAAGGATTCGAGAAGAACTGCGGGCAGGAAAAGGACCTCGTCTAGCAATATCTGATGGTTACAAGAATGCTTATTCTTCCATTATTGATGCAAACGTTACAACAATTCTGACAGGTATTATTTTATGGTTCTTTGGAACAGGTCCTGTTGAAGGTTTTGCAAAAACACTTGTGATTGGTATTTTGACTTCATTATTTAGTGCGATTTTTATTACTAGATTAATTTTTGCTTGGAGATTGGACAACAAAAAAGAAGTGACGGTTTCAACTAAATGGACTGCTAATGCATTTACAAACCTGAACTGGAATTTTGTTCCTAGAAGGAAAACGTATTATATCATCTCGGGAGTTTTGATTTTGGCAGGGGTTGCTTCGTTTATGACCAAAGGTTTATCTTATGGTGTTGATTTTAACGGTGGGCGTTCTTACTTAGTAAGCTTCGATGAGGCTGTTTCTACATCAGATGTTAGAAATGCGCTTTCAGGAGCTTTTGAAGCTGCGCCGGAGGTTAAAACTTTTGGTTCGGACAATCAAGTGAAGATTACTACTAGTTTCATGATTAACAGTGAAGATCCAACAGCTGATCATCAAGTTGAATCGTTGCTAATTGGTGGTTTAACAGATGTTGGCTCTAATGCTCAAATCTTAAGCTCTCAAAAAGTTGGACCTACCATCGCAGATGATATAAAAAACTCATCCTTGTTAGCAATCCTATTCTCTTTGGTTGTAATCTTTTTATACATCTTATTAAGATTTAGAAAGTGGCAATATGGTTTAGGTGCGGTTATCGCCATCTTCCATGATGTGATTATTGTTCTTGCTATATTCTCTATATTCTGGGGAATCTTACCTTTCTCGCTTGATATCGATCAAGCATTTATTGCAGCGATACTTACAGTGGTAGGTTATTCTATTAACGATACCGTGGTTGTATTCGATAGAATTAGAGAATTTTTGAACTCCTACAAAAAGAGAGAAATGGAAGAGGTTGTTAACGAAGCCTTGAATAGTACGTTAAGTAGAACGATAAATACTTCGTTATCTACCTTCTTTGTATTACTTATGATCTTCATTTTTGGTGGAGAAGTAATTAGAGGTTTCGCATTTGCACTTATGATTGGTGTTGCAGTTGGAACATACTCTTCTTTATGTGTGGCAACTCCAATAGTAGTTGACCTTACAAAAAAGGTAGCAGAAAAAGCTAAAAAATAATTTACATACTTACATTCCAAAGCCTCGTTTGCCATATGCAGACGAGGCTTTTTTGTTACTTTTGTACTCTATCTATTTAGTATGACACTATTATTTTTATCCACTCAAGAGTTAATTTTTGCAGGTCTAGTGCTAGTCTTGCTTTTCGGGTCAAAGAAAATTCCTGAAATAGCAAAAGGTTTAGGCAAGGGTATCAGAGATTTTAAAAATGCGACTAGTGACATTCAAGAAGAAATTCGAAAAACTTCTAAAGAGGTTACAGATCAGGTTGATGTAACTAAAAACATTCGTTCCGACAAAAAAGATAAAGCCTAGATGGAATACTTGTGGCTGACATTAGGCCTAATTGCATTGGTGCTAGGTGGAGAATTCTTAGTGCGTGGAGCAGTAAGTATTGCTTTGAAAGCGAAGATATCTCCACTAGTAGTTGGAATGACCGTTGTTTCATTTGGAACATCTGCCCCTGAATTGTTAGTGAGTTTAAGTGCTGTCCTTGACGGTTATCCTGATGTTAGTGTTGGTGCAATAGTGGGATCGAATATATCTAACATAGGCTTGGTTCTGGGCATAACTGTTCTGATTTTTCCAATTGTTGTTAATCGGGATAGTTTAAGGATTGATTGGCCGATAATGATGTTGGCTACTTTCTTGTTCTATTTTTTTGCAATGAATGGAGAGCTTTCGTGGTGGGAGGGAGTAATTTTTATTTCTATTCTAGTGCTTTTTACTTTTTGGCTTGTTCGTCGTTCGAGAAAAGAAGGTGTTCATTTGGCTGCAGAAAGTGAGGTAGAAGAATTGAATGCCGGGAATCCGATTTATAAGGATGTTCTCTTTCTTTTACTAGGTATGGTTGCTTTGTATTTTGGGGCAGAGTGGTTAATAGAATCTGTTGTCAGCATTGCAAGTAGTCAGGGAGTAAGTGAGAAATTGATCTCTGTTACGATAGTTGCCTTTGGTACTAGTTTGCCTGAGTTGGTAACATCGGCAATGGCTGCCTTTAGAAAGGAGACGGATATTTCAATAGGAAACCTTATCGGGTCTAATATTTTTAACATTTTGGCTATTCTGGGAGTTACTGCAATTGTTCATCCGTTGAGAATATCTGACAGCATCAATCAATTTGATGTTTACTTTTTATTGGGGATTTCTTTGCTTTTACTGCCTATTATGCTTTTTGGTAAAAAAATTGGCCGATGGGAGGGAGTTTTTTTAATCCTTTTTTATATTTTTTATGTTTATTCTTCAATATTAGCAGAAAGTTAAGGGGG
>JBLHTZ010000030.1:0-30038 GCA_047627915.1 Vicingaceae bacterium | reverse complement strand
AACCATTTAATAATAAATCTCCGTAATTAATTAATCTAGGAGCACTTCCACAAGTTCCATCTAAAAACGAATCAAAATTTTCAAAGTATTGATTTATTTGTTTTGTATGGTTAACCAAAAACAATGAACTAGAGTCGTTTATGCGATTACTATCATTTGTTAGGTTAGTCCAGACTTCAAGCTTATACTCCCCTCCCTGATCTAAATTAATTAGATTATTGAACGTGTAGTTAAATTCAGTTTGACTATTCAATGGAATCGGTAAAATTGCCGTTTCATTTACTGTTGCTCCGCCATTAATTCTGTATGCCACAGGAATTGACCCAGGTATGGATTGAATTCCTCTGTTTCTTATTTTTACTTTTAACGTATCACTAAAGGAACAACCGTCTTCGTTAACGGTCACAACAAATACACCAACATCTTGACTTTTTCGTTCAAAAATTAATATATCGTCAATTGCTGTTCCCTGTTCGCAACAAGATTGCTTAATTGTTCTAAACCGTACTTTTATATCCGCTCCAACAAATGAATCTAAATTAACACTTGCTAACGACCAATTATCGTTAGCACTCGTTTGTGTATTTCCAGATATCGTATCAGCCACAACCCACTGATTTCCGTCAAAAACATCTATAAATAAGTCGCTTAAGGGATCAACACTATACCTGTGATAATTAAACTCTAAAGATGCACTTGACACAGTATTTAGATCGATACATCTACTTTCTAATATAGCAGTGTCTCCTACAACACCTGAATTACTTTCAACGTAGGCGAATAAACCATTGTTGCCAGTATTGTCCTTAGAAGGTCCATTATTGTATGTTCGAAATCTTCGATTACCTACCATTCTCCAAGTAAATGCTGAAGAACGAGTCCAGCCGTTCCCAATCGCATCATCAGTATTAAAGTTAACCGAACCCGAGGAAAAGTTTGACTGATTAAATGGCTCATAAAAAGGCAAAGACGCTGATGAAGGAAATTGTGTATTTGGGATGATAAGATTAGACAAAGAATTGTTGTTGGTTTTCAACTCTCCATTTACCCTCAAACTAATGTTTAATTGATGATTCCCAACCCGAAGAAAACGAATTGAATCATTAAATGTATAGGATAACGTGTCTCCAGGTAATATTCTTTGAACCAGCGTATCATTAAACAACATTCCATTGTCAACTTGATAGCTTAGAAACACAGTATCAACAAGGTTCAATCCAATATTTGAAAACGCTACTGAAACAGGTTCGATTCGAACTCCGCAATTCGTCTCGGTAGTTATTCTAGGACTTAGTAAACTATCTAAAGAAATATCAATGTCGTTCACTTCCTCAAAGCGAAAATTATCAATAGCAGCACCTTCACCTGTTACAGTAGCATTAGACAAAAACCGAAACCTAAAGCTTACAGAGGTATAGCCAACTATACTTGGTAAGGTATTTATAACTTCAATCCAACCTGCAGAACTTCCGGACCAGTTCATGTTTGCAGGATACCAATTCTGAGGACTAATTTCACTTTCTAATCGGCTCCAAGTAAGTCCGTCGTCAAGCGTATACTCCATTTCTAACTTGTCATTATTCAATTCAGTATCGTAATTCAACCAAAAAGTAAGACGAGGAGAGCCATTCATTTGAGCTATATCAAAGCAAGGAGTGTACAAAAAAGATTCTTCGTTGTTATTGTAATTTCCTGAGAGATTCGTGACGTAAGCTATACTATCAGAGTATGCAGAATCAATAATAATCCCTGTTGGAACCCCTATAGCCCAAGAAGCATTTATGCCATTGGAGCTAAAATTATTAGTTGTTTCGAAGTTTTGAAACAACGACGGATTATTCACAAAAAAACTGCTGACTGATGAATTCAATGAATCGTTAAGCAGATTTGTATCTAAAAGAAGATCAGTATTTAATTGAAAAGTATAATTACCGGACAAAGATAAATCTACCGTGTTCTGAAAAGTATAATTAAACGTATCGCCGGGAATAATTGTGGCACTTACCGTGTCTATCAAAATAAACGCACCATTATTAATGTTACAAGAGACTGAGAAATTCCTTATGGTATCCCCACCAAAGTTATTAACGCCTACAACTACTTGTTCATTTGCAGAAAGACCACATTTTGAGATTGGCGACACTAACTCTGCAACACCAAGATCTGTGTTAAATTTTGAACTTATCACTACATTATCCATTCCAACATACCACCCCCAATCGTTTCCATCGAAATACGTAAACCGTACCTGACAATTAGCATTAGAGTATGCCGAAATATCTAACGTTGCTTTTGGGAAATTACCTCGGCAGGCTCCTAACCAGTTACCGCAATCGTTTGTGGTTACGGAAAAGACAGTATTCCAATTAAGTCCATCAAACACTTCTACATAAAAGCTATCTAAAGGACCAATCAATTGTCTGAAGTTATAATCGAATTCTAAGGTTGTGTTTAAATAAGTGGTATTGTCGAATACAGGTGTGACTAATTGTGCCGTATTATTTAAAGCACCGCTGCCAAGAGCATCGTCATCAAAATATGTCATTGAAGTCCCATCTAAATTGTTATTCCCTGGATTAAAAGCTGAGCCATCTATACCGAAACTCCAAGTTATGATGCCATTTACAGCAGTTGTTATCCAACCTGTAGGCAGAATAGTATCGTTAAAATTTTCTTGAACGTGGATGTATTGTGCCGAAAGCGTACAGCTGCACACAACTGCTAATAGTAGTAGTATTTTTTTCATTAGTAATATGATTGATAATGGTTTAAAATTAAGAAATCTAGCATAAACCCAACCCATTTCTTATGAATTTAAATACCCAAACAGGAGCACAGCAAAATCAACAGCCCGAAAACTAAAAAATCGCTATTCAATATCCCAGAATTTTATAATAAACTCGTGCTGTTAAAGTGCTAAATAAACAACATGACCTGTATAACAACAACTTGAGGTCCATTATGCGCAGTTAGTAGTTAATTCAGTACTGATATAAATCAGTCGCGAAACTGATTCGGTTCATTTTTTTAAAACTGACAATTCAGAAACTTTGAGGAAACTGTCATTTCTTAGTTACTTCAATGGAATACAAAGATTATTATAAAACATTAGGCGTATCTAAAACGGCTACTGCTGCCGAAATAAAAAAGGCTTATCGAAAGCTAGCCGTAAAATATCACCCCGATAAAAATCAAGGGAATAAAGCTGCTGAAGAAAAATTTAAAGAAGCCAATGAAGCCAATGAAATCTTAAGTAATGCTGAAAAGCGGAAGGAATACGATGAACTGGGTGCCAATTGGAAAAATTACCAGCAAGCAAATAATCAATCACAATCTCAGGGAGGACAATCTTATCAAGGTGACCCTTCGCAATTTTATGGTGAACAAGGCGATTTTTCTGACTTTTTTGAACATATTTTTAATCAACAAAGACAAGGAGGTAGAGGCCGCAGTGGAGGAGCGTCAAAAGGACAGGATTTACATGGTGAGATGTCATTGACATTTGAAGAATCCTATTCTGGAACTTCTCGAATTATTCAATTAGAAAATCAAAAAATTAGAATTAGTACCAAACCAGGTAGCCGAGATGGACAAGTTTTAAAAATAAAAGGCAAAGGCATGCCAGGGCGAAATAATGGTCCTAAAGGAGATTTATATGTAAAACTTAGTGTTGCACCTGATCATCGTTTTCAGCGAAAGGGAGACGACTTACTCACAACGATAGAAATAGATTTATTTACTTCTATTTTAGGCGGAAAATCTGCAGTTAACACCATCAATTCTACAATTAACCTAAGCATTCCTGCAGGAACCCAACCCAACCAATTGCTGCGCTTAAAAGGGAAAGGAATGCCTGTCTACGATAAAGAAGGAAGCTATGGGGACTTATTGGTCAAAGTAACTATTGTGCATCCGAAACAATTAACAGCAGAAGAAAAAGAACTCTTCGAAAAACTGCAAGAATTGAAAACTAAAACAACAACAACCATTTAAAACTACAGCTATGACAACTGCTCTTGTAACTTTTTGGGAATTAGAAGAAAGTCAATTTTTAGCAAGGCTTCGAACGGTGATTGAAGAAGCGAAATTGATTCACACCGCCTCGCAACTGAAAGAAGTTTTACAACTAGAAAGTGTGGGTGAATTAGACCGCCCAATTCAAAAGTCCATAGAAACATTACAACGATTAAATATTAGCAGCAGGCCACATTTTCAGCAGGTATATTGTGCACAACATAATTCGATTCAATTGGATTGGAGATTATCTTCCTTCGCTTATTTGCTTGTACTTCTGAATTGTGATCCGCAACACCCTTTGGTGGCAAAAACACAGATAGAATTAATAAAAAATCAGATTTCTGCCTGACCAACGTCATATTTTTCGTTAAGGTATCCATCTACTTTTGAAGTAAACTAAACAGTATTGAGATGAAAAAGCTAAACGGAGAAAAAGCTAAGGAAATTGGGAAAACGCTTGGGACGAATTTTAAAAAAGTAAGCATAGAAGAATTCACCTACATAAACAAACACGATTAATACACTCAATAAATAACCACCCATGAATACCAAATCAACACTCATAGAAAAAATGAAAAATGAACTATCCTTATGGATTTGCGATGCCAATTTTTGGATAGATGAAGTGGAAGATTGTCAATCGATTTTAGAACACAAAATATCGTTGATAGATGAAGTACCCGAAAAGAAACGCTTGGATCAACTTCAAAATCAAATCATTTACTACCGAGATGAATTGTTACCACTGTTTAAGCATGACTTGGTTGAGCAAAATGAAAAAATGGACCAAACTTCTGACACATCTGTATTAACTGCTAGCCATAAAGCTCTCGAAAAAAGAGGGAACGCCATTACCGAACAAATGAAAGAAAGGAGAAGACAGCTAGATTTATTTGTAAATAATATTTAATACAAATAGTCATTCAAAAGAATCTTGGGCCTTACGATAAATTAATCCGTTATTTCATAGCTACCATAGCCTTCGGAATTGGATTTCATTATGGCTCATGGTGGGGTTTACTCGGTTTTGTTCCGCTAATTACAGGCTATTTAAATTTCTGTCCTTTGTATGGAATGTTTCATATTTCTTCAGTCAATCGTAAAAAGTAGATAGTAACGTAATGTCAAATTTCAAGTGGGGTCGTACTCTTTCGGGTAGAAGTATGCGCTGCATAAATTGGGGTATTAAAAGTATTATCTAAATCAGGTACTTTAGAGAATTTAATTACAACTGTCATCCAGAATAAATGTAAAAATCAAGGCAAATACAATACCAGAAGTAACTGCTTTGCATAAAGAAGATACTGATCTATTAATTACGCCCTCTAAAGTAGTTGAACACCTCTTTTTTTCAAAGAGTTCAGTTGACGAACTATGTAAACCGCTTTTCGAACTGAGCGAATTAACTTCTTAACCAATTGGGAAAAATCCAGAAAAAAGAAAATCGACAGACCAAATATCCTGTCCATCTGGTATAAGGTATAGCAACGACAGCAAAACAATTCTTGGAAAAACGTGACGCATGTCCCACAAGCCTTGAAGGTATCCGAAACCAATACTTACCATAATTAAATCGATGCCCAGAAACAGCATGGTATAACTTTTAAAGAACCCTACAATTAGCAGAAAACCGCCAATTAATTCAATATATGAAGAAAGAAATACAGAGGCTTTCATAAACCAAAGAGGCACTTTTTTACTTTCGCAGGCCTCTCTATAAATTTGGAAATTTTCTACTAACCCTATTCTTACTATTTTATCATAAGCCTGGAAAAAGAATAAGCTACCTAAGATTACTCTCAGCATAAGTGGAAGGAATGGATCTACAGTCATTTTCAAAATAAGTTTAAAGTCAAGTTGTAAAGTTCAACAGTAAATGTTTTCATCACTCTGATATTTGTCAAGCTCTAACGTGATTGAGATCAGTCTTTAAATTTTTAATAACAAGGTTATTCCACTAATTTCAACTCTCCAGATATTTCACACATCTCTTTTAATGTGTTATAGATCGTTCCGAACTTCTGAATATTTTTGTGCAGCAATTCTAAATTCACATTACCACTCTTAATGCGGATAATGTAATCAATCGCTACTAATTTTGTTGGATTTTCTTGTCGATCACCAATGACTTCAATAGAGGCGCTCTCATAATCAAAATTTAAAATGTGAGAAAACCGTTCCACATTTTTAAGACAGCAAGCTGAAAAAGATCCCAACAACAGTTCTACCGGATTGGGTAGGTGCTCTTCCCCTTTCTTAATTCCAAACGAGGTATAATTCTCCTTTACTTGAAAGCTAGCTTTGTTCAAATTGTCAATACTTCCTTTTACTGTATATTTCATGGGGTGATGTGTTTGATGATTCTTCCGTCTTCCATCTCAATAATTCGGTTGGTTTTTTGAGCAAAATCTAAGTCATGAGTGACTACCAAAAGTGACAAATTTTCCTCTTCACTCAATTCCTTTAAAATAGAAAACACAATTTGAGCGTTTTTACTGTCGAGGTTTCCCGTTGGCTCATCACCCATTATTATAGAAGGACTATTGATAAGTGCTCTAGCAATGGCTACTCGTTGTTTTTGCCCACCAGAAATTTGCATTGACAATTTTTGAGCTTGATCAGCAATACCCAGCAGTCGCAATTTTTCAATGGCATCGTGCTCAATTTCTTGGAGTGATTTAATGCCCAACTTCTTGGCAGGCAACATCACGTTTTCCAGAACAGTAAACTCCTGCAATAAATAGTGGAATTGAAAAATAAACCCAATGTGTTGGTTCCGAATAAAAGCCAATTCATCGGCTGTTTTCAAAGAAAGATCTTCTCCATCTAAAACTAATTTACCTTCATAATCGGTATCCATGGTTGAAAGAATGTACAACAAGGTTGATTTACCGCAACCTGACTTTCCCATAATGCTAACAAACTCTCCTCTATCAACCTCAAAACTTATGTCTTTTAGCACATGAAATAAGGTGGGATCCCTAAAGTACTTGTTAATGTTGGTCGCTTTTAAAACAATATCTTTCTCCATAGTTTCTACTGTCCTCTTATTATTTCTACAGGATCAATGTCTCTTGCTCTGCGTGATGGTAAATAACCCGCCAAAAAAGTCGCTATCAAAGCAAATACAATTCCTATTACATAATAGGCCGGATCAAAGTTGACCGGAAAGGTTTTTATAGTTGGCAGCGCATCGGTTTCAAAGGGAGTATAACTGATTAATAGAGACAACCCAAATCCAACAATTAATCCCAAAAGCCCTCCAATTATTCCAATAATCATAGCTTGACTAATGAAGATTAGTTGTACATCTTTTCCTGAAAAACCGGTTGCCTTTAAAATAGCAATGTCATTCATTTTTTCATAAATCAGCATGTTCAGAATATTATAAATTCCGAAGCCTGCAACAACCAATAGTGTAATGGAAACCGCATAAGTGATAATGTTACGAATGGAAGTTCCGGTTTCGAATTGGGCATTGGCCGCTTTAATATCTTTTGCCGAAATATTAAATTGCTTGCTCAACTGTTTTGCCATTGCGACTGACTCTTCCAAATCGTAAAGCTTTACGTTAATATCTGTAATGTAGCTACCTGATTGACCAACAATTCGCTGTGCCATTTTCACATTCACAAAACTTTGAATATCGTCAATATCAGCCAAGCCACTTTGATAAATCCCAACAATTTTAAGTTGAAACAAACCACCATTCGGAGCAGAAATATACACCCGATCTCCCATTTCCAATTTCAATTTATTGGCCACTCCTCCTCCAATAATAATTCCACTTGGCTTATTTTTCAACTTTTGTACATCACCATCGATAATGTAATCCCCTAAGTGAAAAAGTCGATCTTCTTCCAACGGCTCAATACCATTTAGTACACCGTTTAAGTTGACAGAGCCCGCCTTATAAAAGACTTGGACTGTTATTTGAGGAATTGCCCCTTTCACCCTCTCATCTTTATTCAAATAATCTAAAATGGGTAAAGCATTGTGAATACGAAGCTGATTAAATTTAGGCTGAATAGAATGGATAACAGAAAACTCCTTTTCAGGTTGGGTAATAAAATCTATCGGTTGTTTCTCACTTACTTTCAACTCATTGTACAAATGGACATGCGGTGTTCTGTTTAGCACCAATCCATCTAGTAAACCATTTAAACCTGTCATAAAACTAACCAAGGTGATAAATGTGCCAATACCAAAAGTTACTCCCAATGCGGCAATAGAAGATTGTTTTAACCGAGAGAATATGTGTGTTTTTGCTATACTTGAAATGACTCGGTAATTCATACTCCTTATGGCTTTAGAATTACAGTATTGCTATCCAATCCTTCAACGATTTCTATTTGCTCTAAATTTCTTAAGCCTGTAGTTACTGTTAATGTTTCTTCTTTCGTCAGCACTTTATTGGTGTTGATTAAATACTCAAGCGGAATGGTTAATGTATTTTGTTTTTGAGCAATAACAATGTTGGCTTCTCCTCTTAAACCAGAATACAAAACTTCTGGAGGGTCAATGAATGTTCCTTTTACCCAAAAGGTTTGTGTTTCTTGCTTCATTTGTGGAATGATTTGCTGAACTACCGCCTCAAATACTTGATTTTTATACGCATCAAGTGTTACGTAAATAAATTGTCCTTCTTTAATCCGAACAATATCTACCTCATCAACTTGCATTTTTACAATAAACTGATTGCTACTTCCAATTAAAGCAATGGGTTCTTGCTCACTGACAGACTCCCCTACTTCCTTTAACAATTCATAAACTTTGCCATTCACTCGACTTTCAACCTTAAAGTCTGCCTGTTGGTTGAGTCGGTTTTCATAGTTATTTTTTGACTTTTGAAGAATAATCTGTAGCTCATCCTGCTTTCTCTTCAACTGTCGATTGAGTGTATTGTATTTATTAAGTGAAGTTTGGTACGCCAACTGACGCTTTTCAAAATCAGTCTTAGAACCAATCTTTTGACTCCATAACCGTCGTTGTCGTTCTAAATTGATGGAGTCATTTCTTAGGTTTAGTTCTGCAACTGAAAGCTCGTTTTTAAGGTCATCAATCAGGTTGGATTTACCTTTATAGTTTTGTTCCGCAAAATTCATTTCCAATTCGGCATTGTCACTTGCTAATTTAGAGTTGTCGTCTACAATTCTTGCGATTGGGTCTCCCGTTCCAATTAAGTCTCCCTCTTCTACCATAACCTCATCAACAATTCCTCTTGCCGCAGCATATACCCTATAAAAGCTATCTGGCTCAATAATAACAGACGAATAAACCGACTCTGTCAAAGAAATTACTTTCGGCTGAATTCCATTGCTCGATTCCGTGCAAGCAACATAGAGCAATGGAAGACAAAAAATAAAGGTTAGACCATTTTGCTTTTTCATAGAAATCAATTTGTAGTACAAAAGTGGTATCATAAGAAACATACAGATATGATAAAAATCAGGAAGCAAAATGAGTAAGGTCACAAAATAAATAGGTTTTACAAAATATCTTTGAAAAAAATATAAAAGCATGAACAAGATTCTAATTCCCACAGATTTCTCTCTTAATGCGAAGAAGGCAACTGATTATGCGTTGTTATTATTTGATGAAAAAGACACTGAAATAACTCTGGTCAATACTTTTTATATCCCTTATGCTGCGCCTGATGTAATCTATTCTATAAATGATGTAAGTGCTGAAAATGCAAACTCACTTTTCAAAGTTGAACAAGAAAGAATAGCAACAAAATTCCCAAATCTAAAAGCTACCATTATTACAGAATTTACCATTGGAGATATTGTAAATGTAGTTTGTGCTAAAGAAAAAAAAGGAGAGTGCGATTTGGTAGTTATGGGCACAAAAGGTGCAAGTGGCTTAGCTGAAGTGTTTGTTGGTAGCAGAACATCTTCTATGATAAAAAGTATCAAGACTCCTGTTTTAGTTATTCCTGCAGAGGCAACGTTAAATCTGCCAAAACGAATATTATTTGCTGCAGATGAAAATGTGATTGATCGAAAGCTAGACTTAGATATTTTAAAGAAAATTGCAAATAAAAATAAATCAAAAATTGATGCCTTATACATTTCCGAAAACGATGAAAACAAAGAGGTAATCAAGAAATTTATCGATTATGAGGTCAATCTTAATTTTGTAAACATTCCACATGAATTAAAAATGGAAGATGGAGATAATGTAGAAGAAGCGATTAACCAGTATGTAGAAAAACACCCAATTGATTTAGTGGCAATGATTACAACAAAAGGAAATTTGTTCCATAATTTATTTCATGGGAGTGTTACGAAACGAGTAGTAATGCACACTAAGATGCCACTATTGGTAATGCATACAAATCTTAAAAACGACTAACATGGAAGGTGTAGAAAGATTGTATTACGCACTGGGGCAATTAGCCTATGCAGTTGCGAAAGCAGATGGACAAATAAATTATGAAGAGCGAAATAAATTGCATGACATTGTTGTAAAGGAGTCTAAATGCCACAACCACAATTTTAATGTGTCTGAAATTATTTTTCACATATTAACTAAGGATCATATTTTTAGCCCCGAAGATGCCTATAAATTTGCCATGCTAGAGATGAAACAATGCAACAATTACTTGACAGACGATATGAAGGCAGAGTTTGTGGCAGTGCTAGAGAAAGTTGCGCGAGCGTTTGATGGGTATACTTCAGGAGAAAGAAGTTTCATTGAGCGATTTAGACTCGAAATTGATCAACTTTAAGATCATGTATAAAACCGTATTTGAAATTGAAGTAGAAAATCTGAAATGTGGCGGTTGAGTGTGCGGGAAATAAAGAAATAACTGAGAAAGTTATGAAGCGAAATATCTCATTGATTGGTCAAGCAACTTCCCCACGTTTAAAACTATCATGAAGTGGCGCTATTTGAAAGCAATATTTTTTAGAGGGCTTACCAGATTTTCTCTAACCCTTTCACATCTTTAATTAATATTTCTTTGCCTTTCACTTCAATCAAACCGGA
This sequence comes from Vicingaceae bacterium, assembly GCA_047627915.1. Lineage (GTDB taxonomy): Bacteria > Bacteroidota > Bacteroidia > Flavobacteriales_E > Vicingaceae > NORP294. The sequence continues at coordinate 19,028 of JBLHTZ010000030.1, read as the reverse complement.
TTCTTTAAAGTCTGTAAGGGTTCGAATAATAGATTCTGGTGCTGTTCCCACCATATTTGCTAAATCACTACGCAACATATCAATTCGATAATCGTCATCTTTTGCTCCATAACGTTGTTTTAGCTCCAGTAAAGCATTCGCTGCTCTTTTACGCACGGAATCATATGCTAAACTCAATAACTTCTGTTCTCTTTCAATTAAATCATTCGAAATCATTTTTATGAATTTAGAAGATACATCTCGATTCTTTTCAATTAGTTTTAAAAAGTTTTGTTTGGAGATTTTCACGACTTCGGTATCCTCCAAACAAACAGCACATTCGTCATAAGCTCTTCCTTCCATAATGGGCAAGTATCCAAAATAGTCTCCTTCCTTTAATAAACCGGTGATGTACTCCTTGGCATCATCGTTTATTTTGAAGGTTTTAACCTTCCCTTTTGTCAATAAAAAAACAGCATTGGGAAAGTCTCCTTCGTAATATAAAGTATCCTTCTTCTTGTGTGTTCTCGTTTGTTTTGAATCAGTTAATTCCTCCAGCTCTTGCAAGCCCCTTGCTTGCTCTACAAAAAGATCTAAACCCACCGCATCTCGAGAATACGTTTGTTTAAAAGCACTACTTCTCTTTAGTCGTCCTTCTATGGCGTTCAGTAAATCCATCTCTTCAAATGGCTTGGTAAGATAATCATCCGCACCAAGCGCCATCCCTTTTCTCCGATCACTTTTATCCGTTTTTGCGGTTAAAAAAATAAAGGGAATGGTTGACGTTTCAGGGTCTTTCCCTAACAAGTAGAGCACACCATAACCATCTAATTCAGGCATCATAATGTCGCAAATAATTAAATCAGGACGTTCTTTTTTTGCTTTCTGAACACCAACTTTTCCATTTTCAGCAGTAACGACATTGTAATTTGCCAACTCTAAAATCTCTTCCGTATTTTCTCGGATGACTTCATCATCCTCAATCAATAAAATTTTCTCTTTCATTTGACTTCTTTATTGCTCGTTTTAATGGAGTAGAAAGGAATTTCTACTTGAAAAGTACTGCCAACATTTTCTGCACTTTCAAAGCTAATCTTTCCTCCCAGCAAGTGCACGTACTGCTGCACTATGTTTAGACCTAAGCCTGTACCTTGAATATTACTTGCGTTTCTTGCTCTAAAAAAGCGCTCAAATAAATGTATTTGTTCCTCCTGAGGAATTCCCTTTCCTTCGTCTTTTACTTTTAATAACAATCCACTCTTTTTAAGTGTGCTATAAATTTCAATCTTCTTTTTCTCTTCAGAGTACTTGATAGCGTTAGAGAATAAGTTCAATAATATGTTTTTCAATAACTGCGGGTCACTGTAAAAATTATCGATCTCATTGTTTTCAACTAAGATTAGCTCTTGTTCGGACTTTTTCAACTGATTGGTTTCACCTACTAATTCTATCAAAAAAGAAGAGAATTTAAATTCTATAGGGTGACCTTTAATTTTTCCAGCTTGTAATTTATCAAAAGATAAAAAATCATTGAGAATGTTGGTTAAGTTTTGAACTGAAGAACGTATTCTGCGAACATGTTTTAGCTTCTTTTCCTCCTGCTCCAGCGTATTGTATTTACCAATCAGCGTAATTGAAGAAAGTATTCCCGTTAAAGGTGTTCTAAATTCGTGGGAAGCCATAGAGACAAAACGAGATTTTAACTCACCCAGTTCCAATTCCTCCTTTAATGCTTTTTGCATCTTTACTTCAGCCTTCTTTCTTTTTGTAATCTCATCTTGCAGTTGTTGATTTACAAATTGTGTCTCTTCAATAACTTGTGCCAGTTCCTCAGTCCGTTCCCTTACTTTTCGCTCTAGCTTTTCCGTTAACTCCAACAAGGCATTTTCCGCTTCTTTTTGATGAGTAATATCATGAATAAAACCAGTGAATATAGTTCTAGTTTTTATCTTAATCTCGCCTACAGCCAATCTAAAAGGAAAAGTAGAGCCATCTTTCCTTAAGCCTTCTACTTCGCGTCCAATTCCAATAATTTTTTTATGACCAGTAGTATGATAATTGTCTAAATAACCATCGTGCTTTTTTCTGTGAGGTTCTGGCATTAGCATGCTAATGTTTTTTCCCACTACTTCATCCGATTCGTAAGCAAAAAGTTCGGAGGCAGCAGGATTAATGGACTCAATAATTCCCCTAGCACTGATGGTAATAATTCCATCTACTGAAGCATTGAAAATAGCTTGAGCTCTTAATTCATCTTCTTGTTTTGTTTGCCCCATTGTTACCTAAAGAATAAGTTTAAAGATAGTCAATCCTGCAATAAATAGATGTTGTAGATGAAAATTCACGTTTAAACTGATAATATCCATCATTATGACTGACCATCGTCATTCCTTCTCTTTTAGACTAACATTAGCTTTGATAAAAGTTAAACCGTGAGCAATTCCAACGCTGCAAGTAATTCATTAAAACGATTCTTCATTTTGGTAGGAGAAATGAGTCGTTTTGCTGTTCGTTTTTTTAAAGAAGGTTTTAAAGCCCCTTTTGAATGGAGAGAAGTAATGCGACAGTCAGTTGAAATTGGATATCGCTCACTTCCATTAGTTGGAATTACCGCATTTATTATGGGGTTAGTCTTAACCATACAATCAAGACCTACATTAATAGAATTTGGCGCTGAATCTTGGTTACCTGCGATGGTATCTGTTTCTATTATCCGTGAAATTGGACCAGTCATTACCGCTTTAATCTGTGCCGGAAAAATTGGTTCTCGTATTGGTGCCGAATTGGGCTCTATGAAAGTAACCGAGCAAATAGATGCCATGGAAGTTTCAGGAACGAATCCTTTTAAATACTTAGTTACCACGCGAATTTTGTCTACCACCTTAATGCTTCCATTACTCGTTATATTAGCTGATGCCATTGCCCTTTATGGTGCCTATTTAGGAGTAAACATTAAGGGGTCTGTAAGTGCTGATTTATATTTCAATCAAGTAGTAGAGGCGTTAGAGTTTAGTGACTTAATTCCATCTATTATCAAGAGTTTCTTTTTTGGTTTTGCCATTGGATTAATTGGATGTTATATGGGCTACAATTCTAAAAAAGGAACAGAAGGCGTTGGAAATTCTGCCAACTCTGCTGTGGTGGTCGCTTCATTAATGGTGTTTATTCTAGACTTACTTGCCGTTCAAATAACAGATCTTTTCTATGAGTTATAAAGCAGAAATAGAAACCCGGCAAAATGTGATTGAAATCATAGACCTCAAAAAGTCATTTGGAAGCAACCAAGTGATTAATGGTTTTAATCTAAATGTAAAAGAACAAGAAAATGTTTCAGTTTTAGGCCGATCTGGGAGTGGTAAGTCTGTATTAATTAAGTGTGTCATTGGTTTAATCAAAGCAGATTCAGGAAATATAAGAGTGCTAGGTAAAGACATCTTCAATTTGAACCAAACAGAACTAGATAAAATCAGGAACAAGATTGGTTTCTTGTTTCAAAGTAATGCCTTATATGATTCGATGACGGTAAGAGAAAACCTCGAATTTCCAATGCGCCGATTACGCTTAAATAAATCAAAAATAGAAACGGAAGCCTTGGTCCATGAAGCACTGGAAGATGTGGGTTTACTATACACCATTGATTTGATGCCTTCCGAATTATCTGGTGGAATGAAAAAGAGAATTAGCATTGCAAGGACGCTAATTATCAAACCGAAAATTATCCTTTACGATGAACCAACTACAGGACTTGACCCGATCACTTCAAAAGAAATAAATGCACTTATGAACAAGGTGCATGAAAAATACAAAACAACTTCCATCATTATTTCGCATGATTTAAGCTGTATTAAACGAACCGCCCATCGAATCATCATTCTAAAAAATGGAATCAATTATAAGGAAGGAACTTTTGATGAGTTGAAAACATCAACGGACCCTTGGGTTAGCGCCTTTTTTAACGCTTAAGAATTATGAAAGAAACACATAACAACTTAAAATTAGGAATATTCATTGCCATTGGGACAGTGTGCTTTATTCTCGCTTTGTATTACCTTGGAGCCAAGCAAAATTTGTTCGGCGATACATTTGAGGTTCGAGCTACCTTCAATAATGTAAATGGTTTACAAAAAGGAAATAACGTTCGCTTTTCTGGAATCGACGTCGGAACAGTTAAAGAGGTCTACATCGTAAGCGATACTTTAATTGAAGTGCTTTTAATGGTTGACAGAAGCATTCAACCATTTATTAAAATAGATGCTATTGCCACACTAGGAAACGATGGCTTAATGGGTAATAAATTAATAAACATTAGTCCCGGAAGTTCTTCCAACGAAATAATTGAGGAAGGAGGAACCATAGCATCAATCAACGAATTAGATGCTGATGAAATGCTGCGACGTCTGGAACAAACCAATCGTAATATTGCTTACATTACAGAAAGCTTTGTAGGTATTGCTCATAAAATTGACAAAGGTGAAGGTGTTTTGGGAACACTACTCAACGACAGCAGTCTTTCTAATGACATGGTTGCTACCCTGCAAAATGTTAGACTATTAAGCGCAGAGACAGCACAACTAAGTCAGTCTATTGGAAAGAGCTTGGGGAAAATAGAAGCGAAAGACAACACTCTTGGAATACTATTGAACGATACTTCTATGGCAAACGAATTACAAAAGGCAATTCACAAACTACGAGTCTTCAGTAACAATACAGAACAAATTACAACTGATGTAAAACTGATGGTCGACCAAATCCAATCTGGTGAAGGAACGGTGGGCACTTTACTGTCAGATTCAGCAAGTAATGAAAACATGAAGCAGAGTTTAATCAACTTGCAAGAAGGTTCCAAGGCATTTAATGAAAACATGGAAGCCTTAAAGCACACCTTCTTGCTTCGAAGGTATTTTAAGAAACAAGAAAAGAATGCTCTACCGTGATTAAATTAAACTTACTCAATTTATTGTCAGAATGCCTACTTAGACTCACCCAAGGCAAATTACAAGTAATCATTGCATTTGCCTTTGAATGTAAAAGCTTAACACCAGGAATATTTGATACAGAAGCACACATATGCAACGATTTCGTTGGTTGCGTTATTTTCGATAAAAGTTATAGCAAAAACTAAAAAATGTCACATCAACACTCAAACCATAACACAATAAAAAATTTAAAGACTGCGTTTTTTATAAATTTAAGTTTTACCATATTTGAAATTATTGGAGGATTGTATGTCAACAGTGTAGCCATTATTTCAGATGCAGTTCACGACTTAGGAGATAGTTTATCTTTAGGTACTTCTTAGTATTTAGAAATAAAATCAAAAGGAAAACCAAGCAACAAGTTTACTTTTTGGATAAAGGAGGTTCTCTTTATTAGGGGCGTTGATTAACTCCATTGTCTTATTAGCAGGGTCTGTTTTCGTAATAAATAAAGCGATAAACAGGATAGTCAACCCCGAACCGTCAAATGCTGATGGCATGATACTTTTTGCTTTGATAGGAATCGCGGTTAACGGTTATGCTGCTTGGAAGATGATTGGTGGAAAATCTTTAAATGAAAAAGTAATTTCTTGGCATCTGTTAGAAGATGTTTTAGGTTGGACTGCTATTTTGATTGTAGCTATTGTTCTTCAGTTCTACAACAACGACTACCTCGACCCTTCTCTTTCCCTTTTGATAGCCATTTTTATTATTTATAACGTATTTAAACGCTTAAAAGAAACACTTGTTATCTTTATGCAAAGTACTCCGAAGGAGATTGACCTACTTACTTTAGAAGAACAAATTTTAAATTTAGATAACGTTGTAAGTACCCATCATACCAACCTTTGGTCGTTGGATGGAGAAAAGCACGTTTTTACTTGCCACGTTAAATTAAAAGAAATACACTCTATAAAAGAGTTATTGTCAATAAAAAAAGAACTAAAAAACGTGGTTCACAATTACCGATTTGAACACCATACCATTGAAGTTGAGCTGAGCGAAGAAGAATGCAGTATGGATTCAAGCAGTCTTATTTAGACCTGGACGATACGTAATACACGAAAAAGAGCATAAAAACAACAAATTTTACTGCTGATAAGATTTACTTCGAACCATTCCCATGGAATTTTGAGCATTATTGCATCACTAACTTTGGACTTCGGTCTACCTTATAAAGCCCCCAATGTTTTTCGGGTTCCAACACTTCGTCAGATCCTTTCCAATTTTCATCGAAAGCTTCAAATACGAAAGTGATTATTTTCTCATTTTTACTCCACTCAACTAATTGGTTATAATAAGTCGCTTGTAATTCTTCATTTACATTTGAAGGTTCAATGCCTCTTCCGTTAGAATTAGTAGCCCAACCAGCTTCGGTAATCACTACCGTTTTATCGGGATAAGCGTCTGCTACAGCATGGTAATTTTCTAAGGTATAATTCATAGCCTCGTGAATGCCCTTATATTCCCAAACGGGATAGGTATGGATAGATATAAAATCAACCACATCAACTAAAGGTTTTAACTTGCCGAGCCAAGGCAAGTAGTTTTCACAGAACGTAACTGGTTGCTTGCATTCTCTCTGAATCATTTGAACATACTCAATTACATTGTCAACAGGAACTAAATGATCTGTCCATTCAACTGTAGCTTCATTGCCTGCAGATAATGAAAAAATAATTTCAGGATAAGCATTGGCTAGTTCAATTAGTTTTCTGACACGACTTAAATTCAATACTTTATTCGCTACTATCTCATCATCTGTGTAGACACCTCCCCAAGCGCAATTCTCATTACTTACCTCTGCAACAATATAAGCCCCAAGCATAATTTTAAAATCAAAACCTTCATTTTTAATTACTTCAAGCACTGTTATTGAATGAGGGTCACAATCATACAGTCGCAAATATTTCCACTGGCCTTGCAAAATAAGAAGGTCTTCTTTTATCTCATCATATGTCGGAAAAGTTCCCGTTTCAGGACTTTGTCCGTCTCTAAAACCCGAATAGCAAATGGCTTCTGCGTAATTAAAATTAACTGTTCCCATAATAGTTATTGATATTTTAAGTTTTCGTCTTTATCGTATACTCCCCAATATGCACCAACATCTCCTTCATCGCCTATCTTCCACGCTTCATCAAATGATGAAAAGTAAAACACTTCTACATCCTCTTCCCTACTCCAATTTTGAGTATTAATGAAATATTTCATTGCATTTTCATTCGAAGGGTGAGCACCATGGTGGCTTTGCCCTTTATTGGGCCAACCACACTCAGAAATAATTACTTTCTTACCTCTACCTGCCCGTACTGCTCTGCGGTACATGTCTTGCATGTAAAGAATTGCGTAATCCGAGTGACAACCTTCCCAAAACGGATAGCAATTTGCTAAAATAATGTCGCACATTTCGGTAATTCTAGGACGATTCTCGAACTCGTAATACGCATCAACGTAGGCAACTGGAATATTTAAAATTTGATTTCTTACTGATAGTATGGCACTTAGCAGCTCATCTTCAGTCATTTCTTTTCGATATAAAACTTCATTACCAACAGCAGCAATGTCAACAAAACCATCTTGAGCTAATTCAATCAATTTGCTCATTTCCTTTTGGTTTAATTCTGTATCGTCGCTTAACCAGGCTCCTACCAATGTTTTTATCCCGTATTCCTTGGCAATAACAGGAATCATCTCGTTACCATCTGTGCAAGAAAAAGACCGAATCCATTTTACATGAGGTTGTAGAATCTCCATGCGCCTTCGTATCTGTTCTTCAGAAATTTGATCTCCAGGTTCCTGTCCTTCCTCATAAGCGCTAAAAGCAATACCGTGAATGCCTAGCTCCAAGCTGTCCTTAAACAATTCTGCTAACCCGTCAGCTCCGACTGAATTATAATCATCAATAAGTGATAATATTTTACTTTTTCTGTAGCTCATCCTATTTTAAACTAATTTGTTGCTAAAATAAGAAACTTATAGTTTATTGTACTATAAGCAATCTAATACTTAGCAGAACTTATGCATAATTAGAACACAATATTCTTTAAAGATGATAATTATCATAGAATCCAGAACACTACGCGCATAACTTTGCAAAAAATAGACCATGCCTAAAGAAGAATTCAAAGCCATAAAGTTTATTCCAAGTGAAGGAAAAGAGTTTGGGATTGCGCTTAGAAAAAGAGTTAACGCATACTTTAAAACAAATAAAATATCCAGAACAGGTGATTACAGAATTTGGATAAAAGTGGCAGTTCTCCCACTTTTATACCTCATTCCATTTGCGTTAATTATGAGCAATTGGTTTTCATCAAATCTGTTAGTTTTCTATGGTTTGTGGATTTTAATGGGGGTGGGTATAGCAGGTTGCGGTTTCAGTATCATGCACGATGCATGCCACGGAGCCCTTTCAAAAAAGAAAGCCGTTAACAATTTTATCGGTAGTGCCATCTTAAATCTCGCTTGTGGTTCTTCTTTAAATTGGAAAATTCAACACAATGTTTTACACCATTCATACACCAATATAGATGGTTACGATGAAGACATTGACCCTGCAGGTGTGATGAGATTTTCACCCCATCAACCACTCAAAAGCTTTTATAAATATCAAGTTTACTATGCTTGGTTTTTCTATGGTTTAATGACTTTTTTCTGGGCGACATTCAAAGATTTTGTCCAACTCAAACGATATGATAAGATGGGATTCTTAAAATCACAGGGTAAAGTATATAGAAAAGAGCTAATTAAATTAGTTATAGAGAAATCTATTTATTACGCTGTCTTTCTAGTTCTTCCCATTATTTTCTTGGACGTAGCATGGGGGCATGTTGTGATGGGTTGGTTCAGTATGCATTTTGTTGCGGGCTTAATACTAGCTTCTGTTTTTCAGCCTGCACATGTTGTTCCTTCTTCTGAATTTCCATTGCCCAACGAAAAAAACGCTGTAGAGGGAGATTTTGCGATGCATCAATTACTAACGACAGCTAACTTTGCCCCAAATAACAAAATCTTATCATGGTATGTTGGTGGATTAAATTTTCAGATTGAACACCACCTTTTCCCGAATACGAGCCATGTTCACCTTAAAGCGTTATCGAAAATTGTAAAAACTACTGCTAAGGAGTTTGGATTACCTTACTATTCAAATCCTACTTTTGGGGGTGCATTAAGTATGCATGCTAAATTGCTTTATACCTTGGGAAGATAAAACAGACGTTTAAAAAGTTTCAGAATGATTCTATTTACTTCTACTAAAAAGCTTCAGAGTTCATTAACCTTGTTTGAAATTAAAGCAGTATATAACAAATTAGATATATCTATCTTATTTGTTTCATGAGGAATAGTATTGCACGTAATTATTTTTTCAACTCCTGATTTTTTTAGATTTTCATAAGCCCTTCCGGAAAAGACTGCATGAACTCCAACACAAATAGGAGCATTCATCTTCGCTTTTTTCAGATGGACGACTGTTTCAATCATGGTTCTTGCGGTTGAAATAATATCATCTACTAATACAGGAGTATAATTTTTATATTCCTCTACCTGAGGCATGGATACCTCCACATCAGCGTCTCCATGCCTTATTTTGTCCAATACAATGTATGGAGCATTCGCATTTCTTGCTACTTCCGAAACCCATTGCTCACTTTCTCTGTCAGGCCCAACCAAAACAGGATTTAAGACATTGGATTTAATCCAGTCTGAAATTAAGTTAGCAGCATGCTTTACTTGATTTGGTATAGAATATATCTCTGACAAAGAACTTCTGCGATGCAAATGAGGATCAACAGTAATTAAGGAATCAGCAAATTCTGAAATAAATTTGCCAAAATACTCAGATGTCACGGCCTCACCCGTTTTAAACCTTTTGTCTTGCCTCATGTATGCCAAGTATGGTGTTACCAAACAAGTGCTTTGAACTCCAAGGTCTTTCAATAATTTTGATAAAAAATAAAGAGATAATAACTTTTCGTTAGGCTCATGCAACGTACAAACTAAAATGGCTCTTTTACCTTTTACATCAGAAACAACTTGAACATACGATTCACCATCCGGAAATTGGCGCATATTCGTTTTTCCAATTTCTGCATTTAGCTTAGACGCTAGTTGTTTTGTTAACACTTCATTTCCTGGCAATGCGAATAAAATACTTTCCATCGATTCTAGATTACAGTAGTTATATTTTTTTGTGAATGGTAATAATCCATGGCATAATTTAACTCCCCTTCAGATTCAGAATGAATTACATATAAAGTTTGTCCTTTTTCCACTTTGGTCCCAATTGGAGATAAAAAATCGATTCCTGCCGTTTTGTTTTCAGGAGCGCCCGCTAGCTTTGCAAGTTTTGCAATTTTCCTGTTGTCAATTGTTGCAATAACTCCATTTGATTTTGATTTAATTTCATGTTGATATTTGGATATTGTTGGTTCTGTAAACCCACCTTGCGCATAACAAATGGCCATAAATTTTGCGTAAGCTTTTCCCGACTCTAGGATATCTCTTGCTACTCCATTCCCTAATCCAAACTCAACCTTTTCAGACAGTTCAAGCAACTCCCCCGCTAACAATAAAGCCCTCTCTTTTAAATCTTTTGGAGCGTTTTCTTCATTCCTCAACACCATTAATACATCTCTAGCTTCTAGAGATGGGCCAATACCTCTTCCAACAGGTTGAGAACCATCCGTAATTTCCACTTTCATTTTTAACCCAACAGCATGTGCTACCTTTTCCATTTCTATTTTTAACCTCGAAGCATCGTCAATACTTCTCAGCTTTGCTGTTACACCTACTGGCATATCAATAATTACATGGTTAGAACCTGCTGCGACTTTCTTTGATAGTACAGATGCTATTAATTGTCCCGAACTATCAATATCCAATGCTTTTTCAATACGGATTAAAATTTCATCAGCAGGGCTTAATTGAGCTGTTCCTCCCCAAACAAAACAACCTCCTTCTTTTTCTACTACCTTTTTAATTTTATTATAAGTTAAATTTACGGGAGTCATAACCTCTATTGTGTCTGCTGTTCCTGCAGGAGAAGTGATTGCTCTAGAAGAAGTTTTGGGCATCGTTAACCCCAGAGCTGTAACAATCGAAACAACAATAGGTGTAGTTCTATTCCCAGGTAAACCTCCAATACAATGCTTGTCAACCACTAACGACTTATGCCAATTCATCTGTTCGCCAGTATTAATCATGGCTTGAGTTAACGAGATAATTTCCTTTGTGCTTAATTCATTACTCGCACAAGCCGTGATGAATGCAGAAAGGTGAACATTTGAGTAATTTCCCTTTACTATGTCCTTCATAATCGCATCGAAATTTGCAGCCGATAGCCTATTTCCATAAATCTTTGATCGAACAAAACCTAAAGACGCAATAGAATGCAAATGAGAAACAGTTAATTGATCTCCATCCTTCACTTTTAACACATGTATAGCACTCTCCGATAAACTGATCTCCCCTTGACTTAAAATGGAGTTCCGAACTGTATTTAAACTAGTTACAACTGATTCTTTTCCATTAGAAACCACAACCCTAGTTAACGCTTCAAATCCTTCAGATGTGCAAACTTGACACTCCTCTCTCATGTAGGCAATGTGCTCATGCTGCGTATTAATGCCCAATCGCTTAAATGTTAACGTATTTAATTTCAAATTGAAACCTCCACAATACTATACAATTCAGGAATTTCACAATCCCAACCGTAAGTGTCTTTAATTTTTACTCTAAGTGTATCTGCAGCATGAGGCTCACCATGTACTAGAAACACCTTTTCTGGTTTGTCTTTAATTTCACTCATCCAATCTAGTAATTCAGACTGGTCGGCATGAGCTGATAAGGCTTGAATATTAAATATCTCAGCCTTAACGTCACAGTATTTACCGTATATTTTTATTTCCTTAGCTCCTTCCATCAACCTTCTGCCCCTTGTTCCTTCTGCTTGAAAACCGGAGAGTAAAACGCTGTTTTCGGGTTTGTCAATGTGTTCTTGTAAGTAAGTTAATACCCTTCCCCCACTTACCATTCCACTGCCGGCAATAACAATTTTAGGACTTTTGTCACTAACGATTGCCAATGTTTCCTTGAATCCTTCGACAATTTCAAATGCACCACACATCTTTTGACAATCGCTTTCAGATAACTTATGCCAACCTAAATTATTTGTAAAAACACCCAACACATTTGCGCCCATTGGACTATCCATAATCATTGGAATATCAGGTATAGCTTTTTTCTCTTTTAATTTCCAAAATAAATACATCAACGTTTGAGCACGCTCAACTGCAAAACTTGGGATGATTAATATTCCTCCTTTCTCAACAGTATGATTTACAATTTTCTTTAATTTCTCTTCAACATCAACATCTAAATGCAGTCGATTACCATAAGTGCTTTCCGTAAAAAGGAAATCTGCTTTTCTAGCTTTTTTAGGTGATCTCATTAGTAAATCTTCTTTTCTACCAATGTCCCCGGAAAAGACAAACCTTTTACCATGAATATCCAACTCAATAAATGTTGCTCCAATAATGTGCCCATTGTACTGAAACCTAGCTTTAATTTCCGGATATAAATCCATCCATTCTCCTTCTGGTACTGATTTGAAATGATGAATCGCTTTTTCAGCATCTTTCAAATTGTATAAGGGCTCTGCAGGACTGTGTTTACTGTAACCTTTTTTGTTCGCCCACTCAGCTTCTTCTTCTTGTATTTTAGCACTGTCCCTTAATATGATCTCAGCCACATCTAGCGTTGGACCAGTTCCTCTAATGGATTTATTGTAGCCCATTTTTACCAATCTAGGCAGGTAACCCGTATGATCTAAATGACCATGTGTTATAAGCACCGTATCAATTTCTTTTATGGCGACTGGGAGGTAATCCCAATTTAACAACCTTAATTTTTTAAGACCTTGAAATAAACCGCAGTCAATCATAATTTTCCGATCTCCTGTATCAATAACATACTTAGACCCTGTTACCGTTTCTGAAGCACCTAAAAAGTGGATTTTAATTTTTTTAGCTTTTCCCATAGTTCATGTTCTTTTTCACAAAGCACCACCTAAAAGTCAAGAACTATAGCTACATGCATTGTTGAAATGCGAAGTTATTTCATCGAACAAGCAAGAGGAATAGCTTTTCTCATAGTTAAAATTGATTTAAATCATGTTCTGTGAGAATGGAATGTTTTTATTCTGCATCTTACTACATCAATTCTTAAGAAAATTTCGGATAGACATGCGCTAAAGAATTCGGAATAAAGTTTGAACTTTTTTGAAAGCTAACAAAAAAGTCAATTCTATTGAAAAATGACCTTCTTAGTATATCTCTGTCTATGAGTATAAATGGTTAAAAAATATACTCCTTTAGGTAATAATCTAAAATCAATTTTGTTATCCTTATCCATAGTTGATTCAAATACAGTTTTTCCTTGAGTATCAAAAACAACAATTGAAAATGGGCCATTTTCCAATCCTTCAATCTCTACATAACCATTGCTTGGATTTGGAGAAATTCGAATGAAATTCGAATTCGAATTAGTACTTACACTTGTGGTATTGTTAATTATCACGACGATGGTATCGCTATTCATGCAGCCTAAAGAGTCTAATACAGTAAGAAAAATTGAATGCGTTCCCACTCCGAAAGTGGCACTACTCACCAACAGTTGTTGGGTTGTATCTCCGTTACTCCAATTGTAATTTGTAAAGCCGTTCGCTAGCAAGTAAAGACTGTCTGTTATAACTATAGCGGTATCCTTTCCTAAATCTAAATATGGCTCAGATTGTATTGCAGCTACTGGAATTCTTGGCGATTGGCAAACACCTAAAGGATTGAAACCATAATGATAATGAATTTTACCTGAAAAATTTCTTGGGTAATAAACTGTTCCGAAGGTATTGGCAATTCCCGAACCACTTGGAACAGCTAATTTGTTATTCGTAAATACAGAAGCTGAAGCGCTTTGATAAGATAATCTCGAACTTGGATTTTGCAGATGAATATAAATGGCAAAAGTATCGTTTGGTGTTAGTTGAACATCAGGAAAATTAAATGGAGCAACTTCACCGATAGCAGAAATGTTAAAACTATCAACTCCCCAATACGTCCAACTTCCCATGTTATTTTCAAAATTCTTGTGGCTTCCGTAGCGGTAATAAGCAACTACTTTTTGATTGCCCAGCGTGTTGATTGGTATTTCTAAACTGTCCAACGTAAGGGTATCGTTCGAAATAATATCGAACATCTGGCCGTTCCAGTGAGTAGTTGTAGTTCTGGTTAAGTCGAAATCTTCTTTAAAATGTAAGGGACCTGAGACTGCCTCTACAAAAATATTGGTGAGGTTATTAGTTGAAACGAAAGAATAAGAATTCCCAAAATGAATAGGAGAATTACTGTTAAGCGAGTCGTACCAAACAATCGTATTGGTTGAGGCAGAAGTCGCCAACATGAAAGCACTATCCGTTGGGCAATAAAATGTGTTAGTGGCGGTAATGCTTGGAAGTGATATTCTTTTTAGAATTGCTACATCACTAGTGTCATTTATAGGAATGGTATCTGAACTGTCTAAATAGGTCCTAACTTGAAAAGTACCTCCCATAGAAGTATTCAAATTAAAATTTACCGTATCAGAAGCACAGCTACTTAACCCTCCAGAAACAACGAATGTGTTCAGCGTAGTTTGATTGTTTACAGTTACTTCAAATTTTAATGAAAATGCAAATAGACTAGTTGTACCTAAGTTTGAAACTACCGCAGATACTTGTTCAGAACTGTCGCCACAAGAATTTTTAGGTATTTTTAATCGAATTGAAAAATCAGGATAAGTTAACGTATCCGAAATATGGTTGGGAATTTGTTTATTGATTACTCTTTGATTTAATTCTCGATGGGCAAGTCCATTTAAATGCACTCCATCTCCCGAATCATAAGTACTGTCAATTTCATTGTTGGTGTTTGCAAAACCAGTCCAAAAATCAAGAGCATTCGAGCCGTATTGTGCTAGAATAGAATCTCTAACTTCTAGTTGTATTAGTTTTTTAGCGTTGGTAAAGTTTCTTGGTTGCGTGGTGCAAACCCAAACCTCAATGTTAAAACTATCTGCAACCGATTTAATGATTCTAAAATTCCTTAGTTGTTCAGTTGCAGTAAATCCTCTTGCAGCATCATTGGATGGCATATTAATAATTACCGCGTCTGCGCCTTGTCTTACAGCCTCGGAAATATTCTTAGTTGTATTTCTTGCTGGTCTAGTAGTATCAGCAAACCAATCAGGCATAATTTGATAGGTAGTTGTGCCTCCCACCCCAAGATTGGTTACCAGATTTTGTGGATTGATTGATTGAATGTGCCTTCTATAGCGATTTACCCATGCGCTATCTATAGAACTTGGGCCAGTACCTGCAGCAGTAGAACTTCCCAGAACCACTATGTGAATAGGTGTGCTGGAAACACATGGATTATAGTTTTGAGCCATTAATCCAATTGGAAAAAAAAGAAGTAATAAGCTAAATCGAAAGTAGAAGTACATAGTATTTTAAGTAAGAACTAAGCTTGCAATTTAATAATTATAAAAATTGCTTCGCAAAGAGTTTCTTAAAGTTGGGTTTATAGTTAGGATTTTACTCGATTTTGAAGTATACTTCAACTCGTAGTTTACAAAAAAGCCTTCTATCTTTCGATTGAAGGCTTTTTTTGTCTGGGTGGCAGGATTTCTTTTCTTCGTTGGTGATCCTAAAATTGGGTTGCCACAACAAAAAGCTGCTAACGCAGTCTTGTTTATTCCATTCATCTCTTTGAAAGCTATTCTTTCATTCGATTTATTGAGTCGTCCTAAAAATAGGTTGACAGATTTATATTCTATAAATCTGTAAAAAGCAGTGAGGATATCCACACTGCTTTTTTGATGAATAAATTTTGGTGTTTTCATCTTTAAACTTAGGTGTGGTCTAATCCTGAAGGAACAATAGATTCTACTATCGAAATGGTTTTAACCTCATAATTTTTCTCAGATACTCTAAAAGAGTATAGAGTAGCTAATAAGCACCCAAATGAAATACTTTAGGTAAAGTAATTTACATTTCTCATGATGTTTGTTTAGATTAATTAATATTCTTATTCTCAATTTATATATATCCTTAGCTTGACAGATCATGGTTCTTTATTGCATTTGATCTCGGTTTTTTTTCAAGATTTCAACTCTATTCTTCAGCCTACAAAGAAAAAGGTAATGCTCCTTCTGTGCATTCACTTAAGTTAATAAGCACTATTTCTTTCGATTGTTTCCTGATCATTTCCGAATATTTATAATCCTCATCATTTTCACATGAAGCCCTTATGAGTAAGTGTGATGTCTTGTTTGTGGTTATTTTTGTTTTTTTAGATGGTCGCCACATTTTATTGCTCTATCCTTTTCAGCATAGGAAAGCCATTGTTTATTTACCTTTTTAAAAATCAAACTTCTATTAATTTCTTCTGGTGAATTGCAGCCAGATGCGGCCAATAACTCCAGAAAATCTTCCAATATGTTTTTGTGGTAATTCCTGACTCTTTTCCACTTTTCAGATACTACTAAACCCCTAACAAATTTTGGGCGATTAGTTGCTACACCTGTAGGGCATTCATTGGTATTGCATTTCAGAGATTGAATACAACCCAAAGCCAGCATCATACCTCGAGCTGAATTGCAGACATCTGCGCCAAAACAGAGCGCTTTGAAAATATCAAAAGCCGTAAAAATCTTGGTGGCAGTAATAACTTTTATTTCTTTTTTGAGGTTGTATCCATTGAGTGTATCCACTACAAAAATGAGTGCATTCTCCCAAGGCATACCTACATAGTTTGAGAAATCAATGGGAGCAGCTCCCGTACCCCCTTCGGCACCATCTACGGTTATGAAATCCGGCCTTATACCTGATTCCAACATTTGTTTACATATTTCAATAAACTCCCGTTTGCTACCTATAGCGAGTTTAAAGCCTACAGGTTTTCCATGGGACAATTCTCTCAATTGCTGAACAAATTGCAATAATCCTTTGGCATCATTAAAAGCAGAGTGACCGGAAGGAGAGATTATATCGGTATGAGGTGCTACACCTCTGATCTCAGCAATTTCTTTATTGTTTTTAGTTGCGGGAAGTACACCTCCATGTCCTGGTTTAGCTCCTTGAGAAATTTTTATTTCTATCATCTTCACCTGCTCCCAATTTGCCTTTTCTTTGAATTTTTCTGCATCAAAACTACCATCAACTGTCCGGCAACCAAAGTAACCGGTACCGATTTCCCATACTAGATCTCCACCTTGTAAATGATATTCCGAAATGCCTCCTTCTCCTGTATCGTGAAAAAAGCCACCTTCTTTTGCGCCAATATTGAGTGCTTGTATAGCATTTTTACTCAAGGCACCGTAACTCATGGCTGAAATATTAAAAATACTGGCACTATAGGGTTGTCGGCAATCATTGCCGCCAATAACAACTCGTGGCGGTGTTTCCATTTTCTTGGCAGGATACATGCTGTGTTGCATCCATTTATAATCACCATTGTATACCCTAAGCTCTGTACCAAATGGGTGTGTTTGCTGCTGTTCTTTAGCACGTTCGTAGATATAAGCACGATGGTTCCTATCAATGGGTTTTCCATCTGTGCCTGATTCTACGAAATATTGATGAAGTTCTGGCCCAATCATTTCCAATAAGTAGCGGATATGGCCGACCACAGGGAAGTTCCTAAGTATCGTGTGTTTTTTCTGGAATAGATCATGAAATCCCAGCACACCGAGCAAGACTACAAGAACGATACAACCTGGCAAAGGCCACAAAATAATACCGATGAGTACCACAAAAATTAGTAAGGATATTAAGGTAAATTTTATAGCTTCTTTCATAAGATTTAAATTAGTTCTCTTAGGTATTTTAAATCGCTCTTGGTCGTATCTATTATTTCTGCAAATTTCCCATTCAACATCATTTTTGACATAGATTTTGCAAAGCCTTTCATTTGTTCAAAGGTTAGGGTAGGCGGCATTGCCAGTGCATTTGGGTCTGTGAAAATGTTGATAATCGCTGGGCCTTTATGCTTGAATCCATTTGAGAGTGCTGCTTCCACATCTTTGGATTCCTTAGCCTCCCAAGCTGAAATGTTCATGGATTCCGCCAATTTTACAAAATCGGGATTTACCATATCGGTTTGCCAATCCAGATAGCCTTCTACGCGCATTTCAAGTTTTACCATTCCCAGCGCACGGTTATTAAAGATGATGATTTTAACTGGAATTTGATATTGGCTGATGGTCATCAAATCGCCCAAAAGCATGGAAATACCCCCATCTCCACAAAATGCAATTACCTGACGATCAGGATGCGATAAGCCTGCACCCATTGCCATCGGCATGGCATTGGCCATAGATCCATGATTGAACGATCCTGTCAGGTAGCGATTTTTACCTGCTTTTAGATAGCGTGCAGCCCATACGGCACTCATTCCCGTATCAACCGTAAATATCGCATCGTCATCTGCTAATTGATCTACCAAATGGGCCACATATTCTGGATGAATGTGCTTTTCTGAGGCTTTATCTTTGACATAGCTTTCATACGTACTCTCAATCTCTTGATGCAATGCACGCATTTTATCAAGAAAATTAGTAGAAGGTTTTGCTTCAACGAGAGGTAAGAGCTCTTGCAGGGTTGATTTAATATCACCACAATATCCATAATCTACCTTGGCTCTTCGGCCTAATTTTTCCGGCTTGGTATCAATTTGAACAATTTTGCATTGTTCGGGCAGAAACTCACTGTAAGGAAAATCTGTACCCAGCATCAAAAGCACATCTGCTTGATGCATGGCTTCAAAACCGGATTTATTGCCTAAAAGCCCATTTAATCCAACAGCATAGGGATTGTTTGCACGTTCAAAAAATATTTTACCTCTAAAACTATACCCCAAAGGCGAATGAAGTGTTTGTGCCAGTTGCATGACTTCTTCTACCGCATATCGACATCCATGGCCGCAAAACAGCATCACTTTTTCATGTGTGTTTATTATCTCGGCAAGTTCATCAAGATCTTTT
>JBLHTZ010000029.1:0-31222 GCA_047627915.1 Vicingaceae bacterium | reverse complement strand
GGAACCATTTTAGCTCCTAATTCAATGTGAACATTATTTAGTGCAATCTCTTTCATATCAATTAATTATTTCTTTCAAATATTTTAAATACAACCCTCTTGTGACATTCACGGAAAATTTTTCTTCAATTTGTACCCGTCCTGCTCGTCCAATTTGCAAACGTAATTCTTTATTGTCAATCAAAGTTGATAATTGTTCATACCACTCGTTTTCAGAAGAAGCTAAAAACCCATTTTTACCATGGATCACAATCTCTGTGTTAACGCCAACGGGCGACATAATAGTAGCAGACTCCATTGCCATATATTGCAATCCTTTAAAACCGCACTTTCCCCTGCTCCACTGATCATCGGTTAGAGGCATTATTCCTATATCAATTTCTTCTAATTGTTCAATTTCTGTATTCTTATTCCATTTTTCATTTTTCAATTCAATTCCATCTGCTGACCATGGTTGATCACAAATAACTTTAAAGTATATTTTGTCTCCATAGGTCGAAGTTAGTTTTTGTAAAACAGGTTTTACCATTTCCAAGTACTTACGAGTAGTTTCTGTGCCCGTCCAACCTATACAAATGCGATCTGAGGTATTCTGCTTCTTCCGTTTGTGATAATTGGTATCTATAGTTGTTGGAATAACCTTCACATTCGAGCAAAACTTTGATGCATAACCGGCCAAATAATCATTACCGGCAAACACCATATCGGCACAACTTATAATTTCTTCCGTTTTAGATGGATTCTTTAACATTTGAAGAGCTTTATTTCCTGAAGAAACATTAGGCAGCCATATGGCATCATCAAAATCGAAAACTACTTTAGCTGATGATTTTGCAAATTCCCTTTCAAAATAAGTACTTCCGGTTAGCAGGGCCTCTCTATGAATAAAAATAATGTCAAATTCATTCATGCGATGAACGTCTAGCTTCCTAATGCGTCTTGCTTTTTTAGCAATTAGTGCCTTCTTTACATACTGACCTTTTTTGTACAAAAAATAATCATCTTCTTCGTTGATAATATTTGAAAAAGTAATTTTAAAATTGTTAGCTTCCAAATACTCTAAGTACTGCTCAAACCTAAAGCGTTGAGCAGGAGACCTACCTTCTCGGTGATTGGTTATGATAAGAATTGTATTGCTCAAACCTCTAGATTTTTATAAACTGAATCATATTTCTCAATTCCTGACTCTAAAGTAAAGTATTGTCTTGCCGCTTCCCTAATTTTTTCCTTATCTCCATTAAAGTTTAAGATTTCATTTGCCAATCTTTGATACTCTAACTCTGTGAACTGATTTAAAACGACCCCACTTTTTGTTTCTTTTAAAATTAAGTCTGTATCTCCTAAACCAGAATTAGCCACAATCGGCAAACCCAAGCTCATTACTTCTGCCTGTTTGGTTGGCGAAACTGCCTTTCCAGAAAACGATGTTATAATAAAAAAAATAGAGGCGTCACCTATTGAAATGTAAGTTGGTATTTCCGTGTATTCGCATGAAGTAATAAAGATGGAAGAATCATCTAATCCAATGCTAGTGCAAATGGGTTTGATTTCAGATGTATCACTTTTAGAGATAAACAAAAATGATGCATTTGGTTGAAGCACCTTTAAAACTTTAAAGAACTCCAACATTTCTCGTAACATGTACCTCGTTCCTAACGATCCTACATATGTCAACACATAGTTATCCTTAGAAATACCAATTTTAGCTCTTAACTCGTTTACCTTATCGTTTTGTATCGTTTTGAAATTGAAATGCTCAAAATCTACACAACAAGGAACCACCAAAAACTTTTGTTTTGTTACAAATTCTTTCTGAATATAGCTTTTAGCGTTTTCAGTTAACGTAACAATACAATCTGCATGTTCAAACAAGTACTTTTCTTTCTTTTTGAAGTAGTTGTAAAGGAAACGATACAATGGATTCTTCAAGTTCCAAATTTTGCCATCCACCCTCTCATCTGCCCAAAATCCTCGAATATCAAATATAAATTTGACACCTTCTTTCTTCTGTACAGTTTCACCCACCATCGCAGGAATAATGGATCTACAGTGAACTACTTCTATTTTATTTTGCTTTGCAATAGCTAATGCTTTAGCTTTTAATTTTCGAACAGTTAAGAAAGATGAAACAACAGGAATAGAATTATTGTAATCGATATAATTCCATTCCATATTTGCAGCCTTACATTTTTGAGAAACAACAGCTTTGTTCTTCTTGAAATTTTCCGCTTTTTCACAACTTAATATGGTAATCCGATGACCCTTTTGAGAGTCCAATTAGATAGGGTAATATTTGCGCTTGCCCAAGTGAATCAGTTAGCCCGTCGTAACTTATAAAGAGTGTGTTTTTCATCCTAAAAATAAACGATTGAACATTGCCCCAATAACTGCAAGGGCTGCAATGATAATTATAACGACGAGGTATTGCAGTACTACCTTGAATAAACTCGAAAAGTAATTTTCTTTAAAAAACTTATGATAGATAAATGCATATGAGAGAATAGTAACGATGGTATTTGACAATGAGTAGTATTCTAAGCCATAATTTGCAAGCGTTAGAAAGAACAAAGGAAGTCCAACGAGTAATGAAAAGCCCAATGCGTAGCAATTCAGGATTAAGTGTTCTGTGAAATTCAGTTTTCGTCTAAAGTAGATTAAAAATGAAGCGAATGCATAAAATGGAATGTTAACCAACAATATAAAGGCAAAGTATTTTTTTACTGTTTCCAGCACCTCAATTCCCGTTTCAATTTCGGCTGAACTTGGCTCATTAGCCGGCTCGTAATTATTCCAACCTACTATAAACTCCATGATAAAGCTAGAATCAAATGCACCACTAAGAATGGTAACTAAGGCAGAGATGGTAGCCATCAAGAAAGCAAAGCGAAATGGATGCATGTAAGCAACTGTAGCTCTCTTAAAATACTTTGTAAGCATCTCACTCGTATTTACAGTCAATTCTTTGATGGTAAAAAAGAATCCCTTCTCAAGATTGAATATATTATCAAAAATCCAACCTATTGATTCGCCTATAGTAAACCGACCTTGTACAAAGCGTTGTCCACAATTTGGAGAAAAAAATCCCTTGTAGCTAAAATCACAATTTTGACAAACTCTTTCCTGAAATTCCAACTTTCTATTTATACCAAAATCTTCCATAAGCTTAGCTTCGACAAAGTAAATAAAATTCTTGCACGTAACTTAAAATTAATGCCTTTCAAACGCTTTAAAATTCAACTAGAGAATGGTTAATTTTGAGCCTCTAATCAAAAAGTAGGTTTAATGAAGGAAGTATACATAGTATCAGCAGTAAGAACCCCGATGGGAAGTTTCAACGGCACATTATCAGGAATCTCTGCACCAAGATTAGGAGCAGCAGCCATTAAAGGAGCTCTTGAAAAAATTGGATTAGATAAAAATGAAGTCCAAGAAGTTTACATGGGTAATGTCTTGCAAGCAAACTTAGGTCAAGCTCCTGCTAGACAGGCAGCTATTTTTGCAGGTTTGAGTGAAAATGTTCCTTGCACAACAATAAACAAAGTTTGTGCCTCAGGTATGAAAGCGACGATGTTGGGAGCTCAATCTATTATGCTAGGAGACAACGATGTTGTAGTAACAGGAGGAATGGAGAACATGTCTCAAGCACCATACTATTTAGACAAAGCAAGAACAGGATACAAGTATGGGAACGGTCAAATAATTGATGGTTTAACGAAAGATGGCTTAATTGATGTGTACAACGATTACCCAATGGGCAATGCAGCAGAATTGTGCGCAAAAGAGTACAATATTTCTAGAGAAGACCAAGATGCTTTTGCCATCGCTTCTTACAAAAAATCTGCTGCTGCATGGGAAGCAGGAAAGTTCAACGATGAAATTGTGCCGGTAATGATTCCTCAAAGAAAAGGAGACCCGATTGCTTTTGACCATGATGAGGAGTACAAAAATGTATTTTTCGACAAGATTCCAAACCTAAGACCTGTTTTTGATAAAGATGGGAGTGTAACAGCTGCCAACGCATCTACGATTAATGACGGAGCTTCCGCATTAGTGTTGATGAGCAAAGAAAAAATGGAGAGTTTAGGTCTAAAACCACTCGCAAAAATTGTGTCTTTTGCAGATGCAGCCCAAGCACCTGAATGGTTCACAACTTCACCCGCTAAAGCTTTACCTAAAGCTGTGGAGAAAGCAGGGCTAAAATTGAGTGATTTAGATGCAATAGAGTTAAACGAAGCATTTGCTGTGGTGGGAATAGCAAATACACTACAAATGAGTCTAGATCCTACAAAAGTAAATATCAACGGAGGAGCAGTATCATTAGGCCATCCACTTGGAAACTCAGGTTCAAGAATATTGGTTACCCTAATCAATGTATTGAAGCAGAACGGAGGTAAATATGGTGGAGCAGGAATTTGCAATGGTGGCGGTGGCGCTTCTGCATTTGTGATTGAAAACCTTCAATAGAATTTTCTTTCGAAAGAAATGAAGTACGGAATAGGACATTTAAGTGTAGTACCTTGCAGAGCTGATGCTGCTGATAGCAGTGAACAAGTGACTCAGTTACTTTTTGGAGAAACCATAAAAGTATACGAGAAAAAGCGAAGCTGGTATCGTGTTAAAATTGCTCATGACAGCTATGAATGTTGGATGGATGAAAATCAATTTAAATTTATAACACAACGCGAGTTTGAGCAGTTAAGTCTGAGAAAACCTTTCGTCGTCTCTGATTTGGTGGAAGTTTTGACGAAAAAAGATGGAACTGAATTGATGACCGTATTGATGGGCTCTAACCTTCCGAATATTGAGAATAAGCTGGTGGATGTAAAAGAGTCTGTTTGGAAGTTTGAAGGTAATAGTCTTGACTCAAATGAAGTGCATGAAAAGAAGAAGCTGACAGAAAATGCCTTTATGCTTTTAAATGCTCCGTACCAGTGGGGAGGAAGATCTCCATTTGGTATAGATTGTTCAGGTTTTGTTCAGTTGGTCTACAAACTGAACGGCATTTACTTGCCGAGAGATGCATCTCAGCAAGCGTCAATGGGGCAGCCACTTTCATTTATAGAAGAAGCTGAAGAAGGTGATTTAGCTTTTTTCGACAATGACGAAGGAAATATAACTCATGTTGGAATTATTTTGTCAAACAATAGAATCATTCATGCATCGGGTAAAGTAAGAATTGATAAATTGGACCATCAAGGTATTTACAATCAAGAAAAACGAGACTACAGCCACAGATTACGATTGATTTCAAGTATCTATTAGTGTGATTTGGCAAACTATTTGCATAAATTTAAATAAATTATAAAATGAATAAGATGAAAAAATTATTAGGAGGAGTATTAATTTTAATGATAACTATTTCTTGTACAGCTCAAAATAAGCTAGCAGATGGTTTGTATGCAAAAATAAATACATCTAAAGGCAGTATTTTACTGAAACTAGAAATGCAGAAAACGCCATTAACAGTTGCCAACTTTGTTGGACTTGCAGAAGGGAAAATAAAAAATAACAAAGTCCCTATTGGAACTCCATTCTATGATGGAATTAAATTTCACAGAGTAATGTCCAATTTTATGATACAAGGTGGAGACCCTACAGGAACTGGTGCAGGCGAAATTGGGTATTCGTTTAAAGATGAGTTTGACCCAAGTTTAAAGCACGATAGAGCTGGAACTTTATCAATGGCCAATAGAGGTCCTGCAACAAACAGTAGCCAATTCTTTATAACGCACAAGGATACACCTTGGTTAGACGGAGGGCACACTGTTTTTGGCTATGTAATAGAAGGACAAGGTACCGTAGATTTAATTGCTCAAGGCGATATGATTAAAAGTATTGAAATAATTAGGAGAGGAGCTGCAGCAAAGGCATTTGATGCAGCAGCTGTTTTCGAAAAATTAAGCGGCATTCCTCAAAAATAAATAGCGAGTTTATTTAAAAGAAAAAGGCGAGTTCATTTGAACTCGCCTTTTTCTTTATATCAAACTTAAAAGTACCAAGGCATAACCAAAAAACCGAACAAACCTAAAAAGGGCTAAAGCTAAGAACGTTTTAAATGGAAATCGAACTGCACCGGCTACCAAACAAATGGATGAAAATGGTAATGGAAATAAGGCAGCGAAGACAATCAATACTCCACCCCATTTTTGAATTAATTTAAAATGCCTATAAAATTTTGATAAAATCCACTTTTCGATTTTTGGTTGTCTACCTATATATTTCCCTATAAAATAAGCAATAACGCCACCAAAATAAGACAATATTGCTAAAACAAAAACCATACTATATGGATGGGCGAATTTTTTAGACCAGATGATAAATAAATCCGGAGGAATTAAACCTAATATTGTTTCAGATACAAAAAATATAGATAGTGCCCACCAAGTATTAATGCTGTTAAGTATGGTTTCTAATTGAGCATTGTAGTTTGGAACGTATTCTTTAAAAATTAGAAATGCCCCGACAATAACTGCAAAACCTATTGAAATTTTTAAACTATTTTTCCATAAAAAGGTATAAACGCCTTTGCGTTTATAGTAGTGATGGTAAATATTTAACCGGCTTTTTCGCTTAGCTTCAGCTTCTGATTTCATGGGTGGCAAAATTACGTTCTTTATTCACGTCATTTTAAAACCTATTGAAAACTATTTTTTAAACTTTTTGTTCTTTACCTAGACACTTGAACAATTAAGAATAATGTTAGCAGTATTTCCTTTAAACATAGTTATTCTACCGGAAGAATCCGTGGCCTTGCACCTCTTTGAACCAAGGTACAGGGAGCTTTTTAACGATCATAGAAGTGGTAAAGAATTTGTAATTCTTTACCAAAATAAAGGTATTAATTCAACTTTCGGCACATTGGTTCACATTGATGAAATTGTAAATGAATTTCCTGACGGAACTGTAGATGTTATTGTTAGAGGAGTTCAAGTAGCTAAAATACAGTCTTTTGAACCTGTAATGCAGGACAAATTATACGCTGGAGTTAAAATTGAAAAAATTATTCTTTTTACCCATGTAAACGAACGCCTTTTGGTACAATTTAAAACCTACATGGCAAGCATTGATAAAAGTACAAATAAACCTGAGCCTCTTAGTTTATTTTATATAGCACATCGATTACACCTCTCTTATGAGACTAAAAATGAACTAATAAGTATTAAAAGTGAGGACTTTGCCAATTCATTTTTGATCAATGAAATTCGTTTCCTTAGAAACATTAGAGAGCAAGAGGCTACTCTAAATAATAATTTTCACTTGAATTAATAAGTGTTTGCCGAAAGCATCACCAAGGTGCAAGCATCTACGACCTCTACTCCATCTTTTTCTAATTGCCCCATAAATTCTTGATTAATTGTTCCGGGGTTAAAGATGACCCTTTTAGGATTTTGGCTTTTAATATAGTCGTAATATTGAGCCTGATTTTGTGGTCCTAAGTACAAGGCAACAGTATCTACGTCATCTATTAATCCTTCTGCAGCTAAAATCTCGATTCCGTCAATCTCTCCTTTTTTAATTCCTACAGGTACTACCTCGTGCCCATAATTCAGTAGTTTCTTGACGGCCATGTTAGAATATCTCGAAGGGTTAACAGATGCACCCAATACTATTGTCTTTTTTGCTTCCATTTTATGAATTCGCTTGACTAAATTTGTTGTAAATTTAAGTTAAATGAAGAAGATTGTTTTATTAGGCTCAGGGGAATTAGGAAAAGAATTTGTGATTAGTCTAAAGCGTTATTGATGCCACGTAGTTGCCTTTGATAGTTACGACAATGCTCCAGCCATGCAAGTAGCAGACGAGAAGGAAATAATTAACATGCTTGATGGAGATGCACTGAGACGAATAGTTGATCGACATCAGCCTGATTTTATTGTTACCGAAATTGAAGTAATTAGAACTGAAAACTCATTGAGTTCGAAGAAGAAGGTATTACAGTTGTTCCTTCAGCAAAAACGGTCAATTATACAATGGATAGAAAAGCCATCAGGGATTTAGCAGCAAAAAAGTTGGGACTAAAAACAGCCAATTATAAGAATGCTGAAGAGCTAATTGCAGCTGTTGAAATAATTGGCATACCGTGTGTTGTAAAACCACTAATGTAATCATCAGGAAAAGGTCAGTCCACCATAAAAAATTTCTAACGCATAGAAATATGCCAGTGAAGGAGCGCGAGGTGATAAAATGGAAGTAATTGTAGAAGAGTTTATTCCTTTTGATTCTGAAATCACCCTATTAACGGTAACCCAGCAGAATGGTCTAACCTTATTTTGCCCACCTAATTGGACATCGGCAAGAAAGAGGCGACTACCAAGAAAGTTGGCAGCCTGCTGAAATTAAAAATGACAGGTTAACAGATGCCCAAAAAATGGCAGAAATGGTAACTACAGAGCTTGGTGGAAATGGAATTATTGGAGTTGAATTTTTCTTAACGAAAGAAGGTATTTACTTTTCGGAATTATCACCTAGACCGCACGACACAGGAATGGTAACCTTGGCGGGGACACAAAATTTTAATGAATTTGAATTGCATGCAAGAGCAGTTTTAGGACTACCTATTCCTAAAATTACGCTAGAACGAAACGGAGCAAACTCTTTTCTTCTCGCTTCAAAAGAAAGCTCCACTTGGCCGAAATATTCAGGAATGGAAATGCTGTAAAGTTTTATCAAGCAGATTTTAAAATATTTGGTAAACCCACTACCCGTCCCTACAGGAGAATGGGTATTGGTTTAACTTACGGAAATCTACAATCTG
This sequence comes from Vicingaceae bacterium, assembly GCA_047627915.1. GTDB lineage: Bacteria > Bacteroidota > Bacteroidia > Flavobacteriales_E > Vicingaceae > NORP294. The sequence goes on along the minus strand of JBLHTZ010000029.1, from coordinate 22,468 downwards.
ATTTAGCTAAGCTTAGAGCAAAAGCGAAAAACGTTGCGGACTGCATCAAGGTAGATTAAAACGTCTTGATGTATTTTTTCAATCCGTAAGCATTGTAGTTTTGAATGTAGTCTGAATTATTATTGCTTTTCAGTGTATTTTCCCAATCACCATACATGACATTAGGAAGAACAATAAAAAAAATTCCAAACTGACTCTTAAACTTATCTATCAACTCTTTTCTTTGATTAATGTTTAACTCTTCATCAAACTGATCGTTAAAATCCGCTAAATTATCGCCAATAAGCATGACTACATTGTATTCTGTAAATACTTTTTCTCTTCTTTCTATTTTAGAGCTACTGCTTGTTTTTAACAAAATATCAGATCGATTTACTGCGATACCTCCTTTTTCAAGATTATAAATAGTAACCTCCATGTCTTCAATAGATCTGTTACTAATGAAAATAATTTTAAAACCTTTGTTTGTTGCCAAATCAATAAAGTCAGCTGCTCCCGGAACAAATTCCGCTTTTTCAAGCATACACCATTCTCTCCAAGTTTCTTCAGAGTAACTCTTATTATTTTCTATCATCCAACCATTATAAGGAGAGTTATCTAATACTGTTTCATCTAAATCCATAACAATGGCCTTTTTTTTTGAACTAGCGTCCAATGCGTCATTATCACCTGTACTTAAACGGTAAGACGCCGCATTAAAAGCTTGATAACAAAGCGCCTCATATTCCGCAGAAGTTTGTTGCCAAAGAACTGCACTCAGTTTCGAATCTTCTGCTATGGTACTTTCAACCTTACTAAGCATTGATTTTGAGTTAGAACAAGACAACATCATTGATGCTGTTAAAAGGGAGAAAAGTAATTTTTTCATTGTTTATTGAATTATAACCTCAAATTTACTAATTGCTGATAACGAAAATAAGCCTAAAACTTCATCTTGAGCATTACCTGAGGCATCAAATATGTTAGAGCGAATATTAGAAGGAGGAACTGCAAATAACCCATCATTACCGGAAGTATTTACTACTTGATCTAAGAATTGATAAGCGTCTGAATTTAAACTATGAAGTTCTACAGATGAAGTATCTCCCAACGCAAAGGGGTTGTCTTGATCTGTTATAATCGCTCTAAATGGAACTATAAACACCAAGCCATCTCCAGCATCGCCGCCAAAAGTTGCATCTTCTGAAAGGATAATAAACGTAGGATCTTCATAAAGAGGCTCCCCGTTCTTAAATGGTTTAATCCAATAATAATCTTTTCTTCCTGCGAAATCTCTAGCGTAAAACTGAGTATAATATCCCTCCTCACTTCCGAAACCTGAAGGTTCAAAATCATAAGGCATACTATCGATTAACGGCACTGGATTCAAAACCGAAGAAGAAGTGTAGGTCCTTCCTTTGAAATCAATTTCCAATTTATATTCAAAACCAATACTATCAATTGCACCTAGTGATTTAGGATCGTACTGATAGTTTCCATCGCCATCAGATATAAAGTTATACAGGATGTTACTAGGACCCTTTAGTCTAATAGTAGCTTCATTTTCCGAAGGAGTAGCTACATTTGAAAAGTAAGGAGCAGAAGAAGTTAGACGAATAATTTGAATAGAGGAATCGTTATTCACAAAACCATCAACTACCAATTGATTCTTTCCATTGTCCAAATCTAAATCAATTACATCTTCGCAAGAAGAAAAAGTAATTGCTACCATTAATGCAAAAAGTATATGTTTCTTCTTCATGGCGCTTAAAAATTAAAATTATAAGAAACTGCAGGAACAAAGTTTCCAATTACAGAAAAACGAACGGCATTTGTCACTCGAGGGTCTGCATCATCTTGTTGAAAAAATATTGAGAAAGGATTCCGTCTGTTGTACACATTGTAAACAGAGAACACCCATTCGCCCTTGAATTTTCGATCCTTATTTTTTTCAGGTGTCAAGGTTGCTGAAATGTCTAAACGATGATAGTCGGGAATGCGATAATTGTTCCTTGCGTCTTTATCGTTGTGCGGTAAAACCACACCTTGAATTTCGTAACGGTTGGTTGGAAAAGTAGCAGGTGTTCCACTTGAGTAAACGAAATTCGCTGAGAAGCTCCATTTTTTTGTTAACTCGTAACTATACACTACACTTAGGTTATGCGCTCTATCAAATCGTGTAGCATACCATTCGTCTCTATTAATTCCATTCACTTGACGTTCTGTTCTTGCTATAGTATAACTGATCCACCCGGTTAACTTCCCTTGGTTTTTCTTCACGTACAATTCTAAACCGTAAGCCCTTCCATCACCTGACAACAAATCGCCTTCCAACTGAGTGTTAAAAAATAAATCTGCATTATCGATATAATCAATCTGATTTTGAAAGTCTTTGTAATAAATCTCTGCTGAAGCTTCGTATTTATTCTGTTTGAAGTTTTTGAAATAACCTATTGCTAATTGATCCGCAATTTGTGGCTTAATATTATTTGTTGTTGGCAACCACAAGTCGACAGGAGTTGACGCAACTGTATTGGAAATTAGATGTAAGTACTGCGTCATTCTGTTAAAACTTGCCTTAACAGAACTTGTTTCGGTAAGTGAATAATTGATTGCTAATCGAGGTTCAAAATTCGTGTAGTCTGTTTCCGACTTGTAATTTCGATACGACGGTTTCCAACCAAATATATTTACATTGTGTAATGTAGACTCATTTAACGTTTCTGATTTTAACTCTTTCCGAATTCCATCTTCACCCTCAAAATATTCTTGTTCTCTGTCACCTTCGTATCGAAAGTGAGAAAGACGAGCACCATATAAAATAGACAACCTCGCTCCTATTTTTTGCTCGTTTTGAGCATAAATAGCACTTTCATTGCCGTATTTTTCCGGTAAACTTAAACTACTGGTTTGTCCATCGCTCGCAAAAGAAGCCTCAGCCGGTTTAAAATCGTAATAGATAATTTGACCTCCAAATTTGACGGTGTTTTTATTGTTCAAGTAATATGTAAAATCAGGTTTTATACTACCACTAACAATGCTCGATGACCAATCAAAATCATCACTCGGATCATTATCCTCTAGACCGAATGAATAGTCATAATCGCTATAAAACGCAGTGATATTCATAAATAACTTTTCGTTAAAAATGTGATTCCAACGAGCTGTTGCTGTTGCATTTCCCCAATTAAAAGCAAAACCTGAACCGAATACATCTCTTCCAAAATAACCAGATAAAAATATTCTATTGTTCTCATTAATTCGGTGATTCACCTTTGCCGTAAAATCGTAGAAGTAAAATTTACTCCCACTTAAATCTTCATTTAAAAACGGCTTTGCCAATACATCTGCGTAAGACCTTCTTCCAGCAACCAAAAAAGAAGTTTTATCGTTTATTGGCCCTTCTAATGCTAAACGACTAAAAATAACCCCGAGTCCTCCGGTTCCTGTAAATTTTTTACTGTTTCCTTCCTTCATTCTAACGTCTAAAATAGAAGAAAGTCTACCACCATATTCAGGAGCAATTCCTCCTTTTACCAATTTTACATTTTTAACCGCATCCGGATTAAAAACAGAGAAAAATCCAAATAAGTGAGAAGAGTTGTAAACGGGTGCTTCATCCAATAAAACCAAATTTTGGTCAATTCCACCACCACGAACGTTAAAACCTGTACTTCCTTCCCCAACAGTACTAACACCGGGCAGTAGAAGCACACTTTTAATTACATCAGCTTCACCTAATAGTGCAGGGATTTTTTTAATGTCTTTTGCATCAATTTTATTGACACTCATTTCAATGCTTTTGATATTCTGTTCGGCACCTTCTGCCTCAATAACAACTTCATCTATTTCATTTACTGCCTCGGTTAACTCTACATCTATTTTTTGATTAGCATTAAGTTTTACTGTTTTTATTTGATCATCATAGCCAATAAAAGAATAGGTAACCTCATAAGTGCCTTGGGGAAGCGTTAAAGAGTAAAAGCCATAAACATTGGCGCTTACTCCTGAACCAATTGATTTTACAGCAATTGTGGCTCCAATTAGCTCTTCCCCAGATTCTGATGTGGTTACGTAACCGTTGATGGTAAATTTTTCTTGTGACATACTTAGAAATGTAAATAATACACTAATAAGCAATAGGTTTACTTTTTTCATCATGAAATTAATTCGGCGCAAACTTAACGGTAAAGAACACGATTATGTTCCCAAAAAGGATAGAATTAACAATAAGTTGATGATTGGAAGTTGTGCAGTATTAAAGGTTAGGCTTTCTTAGCTCGATCCATTTGCCGTTTGGCATCTTTCTCTTTTAAGCTTTCTCGCTTATCGGCGATCTTTTTTCCTTTAACTAGAGCAATATTTAGTTTAGCGTACCCCTTTTCATTGATAAACAGCAGTGTTGGAATGATCGTTAATCCTACGTCTTTCTTTTTCTTAATCAGTTTATCAATTTCGTGTTTGTGTAGTAATAGCTTTCTAGCCCGTTTGGATTCATGGTTAGCAAAGCTTGCATTTTCGTAGGGAGTAATATTTATGTTGTACACAAATAATTCGCCATTTTTAAAAGCACAATAGCCCTCTTTAATGCTGGCTTTACCCATTCTAATGGATTTTATTTCCGTCCCTCTTAATTGAATTCCTGCTTCAAATTTTTCCAGAAATTCATATAAAAATGACGCTTTCTTATTTCGAATGTTTACCTCTTTACTCAACTGCTCTCCCATGGTTCAAAATTAATTTATAAAAACTACATTTTCTGGTTTTGACTTCTTTAACCAAGCATGCACTATTATCGACATGTCTTGATCATCGTAAGCGGTATTTATTTGATTTTTAAGCAATTCAACATTCATTAAATCAATGGACAAAGGAACTTTTCCATATCCTTTGTACCTACCTTTTTCTACTAAAATAACCGCTTGTTCCGCTCTTTCCGCAGACTCTTCTCGTAACACATAGGTCGTATTTCTATTGACCTTCTCTTCAACAGCTTGCAGCACTCTTAGGTTGTAGGTTGCAATCTCCTCATTTCCTTCACAAGCACCTCTGCAATCTAACTCTTCAACATAATTGCACTTACCAGAAGAAATGGGCTGTAAACCAGACAATCGAGGACACAAATTATAATCTTCAATCATTTCTTTCAAAAAGTCTTTTAACTCTACCAAACTTTTAAACGACTTGATAGGCTTGTCGTGTTTGCCACACCTTCCTGAATTGAAGCGCTCGTATCCATTCCGATCTGTGTATTGGTACAACCCATAGTTCAGCGTAATTCGTTTGTAAGATCGGTTGTGTATAGGCCAATGTTTTTTTATTTCCGTTGCCTCAATAATGTCTACCAATAAGGTGTTTGGAATTACTTTAAAGTCGATGCCATATATATTTTTCACAAAATGATATTTTGACTTGGTATTGGTATTACCAGAGAAATGAGAGTGCACTCTTTTCTTAATGTCCTTTGCTTTGCCAATGTATATCACTTCCTTTTTCTCGTTCAGCATGTAATATATGCCCCGTTTGTTCGGAAGTGCAATGAAATCTTCTTTTGGCATATTGGGTGGCATGAGTCCTTCTAAACTTAAAGGGTTCAATGCTTTTTCAATGTATCCCTCTTTGTCAATTTTCAGTAACTGCGTAAAAAGAATCGCTGTTGCTTTGGCATCTGCGGCAGCTCTGTGCGCATTGTTGAGAGGTATGCCCTCACTTGCACAGAGTTTACCTAAACTATACGAAAATTTACCAGGTAACAACTTTCGGCTCAAACGAACAGTACATAGTTTTTTCCTACGAAAAGAAAGTCCAATGCGATCAAACTCTGCTTTTAGAAAACTGTAATCGAAATTCACGTTGTGCGCTACAAAAACGCAGCCTTCCATGAAGTTATCAATTTCTTGAGCTACGTCAAAAAATAGAGGAGCATTTGCCACTAATTCGTTGTCAATTCCTGTTAGCTTAGTTATATTGTAAGGAATGTCCTGACACGGGTTTATGAGTGTTTGGTATTCATCTACAATATTTTGCCCATTGTGTTTATAAATCGCAATTTCAGTAATTCGACTTCTAGTGGCACTTCCTCCTGTGGTTTCTATATCTACAATGGCATACACTTCTCAAAAGTAATTCTTTCACTCGTACCATTTATTGTATTTTTAATCTCTTTTTTAACGGTTAAGCTACATTCAATTGTTACTTTTGCACTCGAAAAATTAAAATGATATGGCAACAAACAGAACGTTTACAATGATTAAGCCTGATGCGGTAAAAAATAACTACATCGGAGCGATTTTAGATAAGATTAATGGTGCAGGCTTTAAAATTAAAGCTATGAAGTACACTAAATTAACTGAGGAAACTGCAGGCGAATTTTACGCAGTTCACAAAGAAAGACCTTTCTACGGTGAATTGGTAGAGTTTATGTCTTCAGGACCTATTGTTGCTGCAATTTTAGAGAAAGACAACGCAGTAGATGATTTTAGAACGTTAATAGGTGCAACTAACCCAGCCGAGGCTGCAGAAGGTACAATTCGTAAATTATATGCAGAATCTATTGGAGCAAATGCTGTTCACGGTTCTGATAGTGACGAAAATGCGAACATTGAAGGAAGCTTTTTCTTCTCAAATTTAGAGCGTTTTTAATTGCTAAAAAAATAAGGAAAGCCCCACTCAACTTCTTTGAGTGGGGCTTTTTTTTTGCTTAAGTATTTCAAAATAAAAGTGTTTTGTTAAATTAGAAAAGTAGATCAATTTTTCTATCTTTGTTACGTATCAATTATTAACGACCAAAAAAGAGAACTACAAAATGGGAAAAGGCGATATTAAATCTAAGAAAGGTAAACGAAGTGCAGGATCTTACGGTATAAGTAGAAAAAGAAAAACGGAGAAAAAAGTTGTTGAAGCAATACCCAAAAAAGCGGCAGCTAAGAAAACAGCTACTCCAAAAGCTACAGAAGAGAAGGCTGCTACTAAGAAAGCGGCAGCCAAAAAGCCTGCAGCTAAAAAAGCTCCTGCTAAGAAAGCAGCAACAAAAAAGAAAGAAGAGTAAATTATTTGCTTGAATAATAAAAAAATCCATCGTTGATGGATTTTTTTTTGACCAAATGTGACTATTGGTTGAAAATAAATATTCTGAATCATTAATGATTTAGAAGCTGAAAACCGTCTACACTTTTATTTGTTTTACCTCTTGTATTAATTCCTTTACAAGTTTAGCAGTTAGTGGCTTCTTGTTCGCTTTTTCTCGAATAGCATCAAAGGTATATCTAAAATTACATCCTTCTTTATATGCACTGCATCCGTATGCTGTTTTTCCTTTTATAACAGTTCCCTTTTCACAAATTGGGCACGAAATGGAATTTTGGCTCCCTTTTTTCTCCAACGACCGAGTGGTTTTATTTTCTTCTAATAATAAAACAAAATCATCGTTAAAGCGAATGAGTCCCTCGCTGCTTCCTGTTGACCTCTGAAAACCTTTCAAATTAACTGTACAGCCTTTCTGCAGTAAACGCAAATACTGCTTGGTTGAAATTTTTTTCCCTTCGAAGACAAAAGGAAGAAGAAGGGTGCAACCCTCATTGTACGCACTGCAACCATAACCAGTTTTCCCTTTTAAAAAGGCACCTTTTTTACATTTAGGACAGAGCATACCAGTAATTTCTGTTAGGGTCGTCGTTTTTTTCTTGGCCTTTTGAGTAGTTTGTTCTTCAGGCGTATGGGAAATTTTAATGTATGATTGTTCCATGCGAACTTCATACACTAACTGGTCTACCATTTTCTTCATGTTTTTTACAAAGGAACCCGCCTTGTAATTTCCTTTTTCAATCTCTTTTAATTGCTTTTCCCACTGACCTGTGAGCTCTGCTGAAGTTAATAACTTATTTTTTATAGTCTCAATCAGTTTTACCCCTGTTTCTGTTGGCAGAATCTGTTTCTTATTGCGTTCAATGTATTTTCGTCTAAATAGCGTTTCAATAATGTTAGCCCTTGTAGAAGGTCTGCCAATGCCATTCTCCTTCATTAATTCACGCATTTCTTCATCGTCAACTTTTTTACCCGCAGTCTCCATTCCTCTCAACAAAGTTGCTTCTGTATATTGTTTAGATGGTTTTGTTTCTTTTTCTAGAAATGAAGGTTCATGTGGTCCCATTTCCCCTTTTTTAAACGCAGGAAGTTCATCTTTTTCTTTTTTTTCGGTATCGTCTGTTTTTTCAAAAACTACCTTCCATCCCTTTTCTAGTATTTCTTTCCCAGTAGTTTTAAAGGGCACTGTATCTACTTTTCCAATAACAGTTGTATTTGAAACCGAACAATCTTCATAAAAAACGGCAATAAACCGCTTAGTTATAATATCGTACACTTTTTGCTGATCGTTTTGCAAATTAGACTGAATACCGGTAGGGATCAATGCGTGGTGGTCGGTTACTTTTTTATCATTAAATACTTTAGAAGATTTTTTAATCTTCTTCCCTATAATTGGCTCAATTGATTTTTCGTAATTGGTTAAATTATTAAGTATTCCAGAAACTTTAGGGTAAATGTCATTGGGTAAAAAAGTGGTGTCTACCCTAGGGTAAGTAATTACTTTTTGTTCGTATAGTTTCTGTGCTATTTTTAGCGTTTCATCTGCAGAAAAACTAAATTTTGTATTGCAATAAACCTGTAATCCGGTTAAGTCAAAAAGCTTAGGGGCGTATTCTTTCCCTTTTTTCTCAGTCATCGAAACAACCTCAAAATCATTCTCTTTCACCACTTTAGCAAAAGACTCTCCTTCTTCTTTCTTTAAAAATTTTCCTTCTTCACAATTAAACAACGTATCTCTATAAACCGTTTGTAATTCCCAATACGATTTTGGTTTAAAATTCTGGATTTCTTTAAATCGATTAACGATCATCGCAAGTGTGGGTGTTTGAACCCTTCCTATGGATAACACCTGTTTGTAACCGCCATGTTTAACCGTATACAAACGAGTAGCATTCATTCCTAACAGCCAATCTCCAATTGCTCGTGAAAACCCTGCATAATACAAGTTATCGTATTTCTTAGAAGGCTGTAGTTTTTCAAACCCCTCTTTAATCGCCTCTGTCGTCAAAGAAGAAATCCACAATCGTTTTACTTCCCCTTTGTAGTTGGCCTGTTCAATAACCCATCGTTGAATCAACTCCCCTTCTTGACCGGCATCGCCGCAGTTAATAACGAGCGTAGCATCCTCAAAAAGTTTCTTTACAATGTCAAACTGCTTTTTAATTCCAGGATTATCAACTACCTTGGTTTTAAACTTATCGGGTAGCATCGGAAGATAGTTGAGATTCCAACTTTTCCAATGAGGTTTATAATCGTTCGGTTCAAATAAGGTACAGAGGTGTCCAAACGTAAAGGTTACTACATATCCATTACCTTCAAAATAACCATCATGCCTATTATTTGCGCCTAATACAGCGGCAATTTCACGGGCAACACTTGGCTTTTCGGCAATACATACTTTCATCTCGAACAAAAATAATTAAAATAGCGTGTTGCATTGGTACAGGTAAAGACTACTTTTATGTAGTAATTAATCATTAGATAGAACTTCTCGATTAACCTAAAGATCTACCTACATGACAATTATAAGATCGAACATTACTTTGATTTACATTTAGAATGCTCGCACTGCTCCAACCTCAAAGCTTCAAGGCAATATCCAATCTTCAATTCACAAAAAAAGCCTTCTATTTTCATAGAAGGCTTTTTTCCTCAAATTTTAATTCAAGTCTTATTTTTCGGGCATCAACAAGGCTAAAAAGTACTTTTCATCCAAGTATTTTTTAGCAACATTTTGAATGTCTTCTTTGCTAATCGATTTCACCCTTTTTTCATATTCCAAAACTTCTTTCGGATCGGAATTATTTCGCTCTGCTTTTATAAAGTTATCCATCCAAAATTTATTTGTTTTGGTTGCTTCTTTATGACTCACCATATAGGTTTCTTTCACTTTCGCCAAGTCCTTATCGCTAACGCCTTCATTCTTTATCTTTTCAACTTCAGCCAATGCACTTTTTACCAATTTATCTACATTCTCTGGTCCACATGGGAAAGAGATACTAAAGCTAAGGTTTGCATAAGGGTTAACGGTGTAACTCCCTCTAGCACCTACTCCATACACTCCGCTTTCTTCTTCTCGCAGTTGTTCGATTAATTTTATAGTCAGTACTTCTCCTAGAGCTTTGAAAGCCATTATTTCCTTCTCATTTAGCTCTGTTTCCTCTGTCCAAGAGATTTGAACACTACTTTTAGGATCTTCGCCTTTATTCACTACCAACTTGTCATTTTTATCTGCTGGTCTAAATTCTGGTACAACAGCAGTTTCTTTGCTATTAGTAGAAGGTAGCGTTGCCAAATACTGCTCAGAAAGTCTTTTAACTTCTGTTTCATCAACATTTCCTACAAGGTAGAAATGAAAGTCAGAAGCATCGGCAAAACGTTCTTGGTATTTCTTATATGCTAATGCATAGTCAGATTCATCCATCTTCTCGGAGGTTGGAAAACCAAGATACCTCGTATTGCCCTTATTTTTATAATTACCCACCTCGTTTGAGAAATAGAAGCTAGGATTTGCCATTAAGTTTCCTAAAAATCCTTTCTGTTTATCAACAAACGTTTGGTACGCCTCTTCATCCATGTTCAAATCTGTGAAATACAGGTGAATCATTTGAAACATGATTTCTAAATCTTTTGGCGATGCTGATCCGTTAAACCCCTCTTCAGAATTAGAAATGTAAGGTCGTACTCGTGCAATTTTACCACTCATGAACTTCTGCATATCTGTCAGTGAAAGGCCTCCAATACCGGCACTTGTCAAACCTCCGTCGGCAAAACCTATTTGTTGAATTTCTTCGTCTGTCAATAGACTCATTCCTCCGGCGCTGTAACCTTGCAATAACACTTCATCATTCTTGTAGTCTGTTATTTTGTAAGTCACTTTCGCTCCGTTGCTCAAAACAAGCGTTGTTGCGTCTAGGTTTTTGTTCATAATTGTTTCAACAACTGTAGCCGCAGCAGGTAATTTAGCGATTAAAGAAGTAGGCACTTCATCTTCTGCATAAGGTTCTATTTTACTTGCTTCAACCTCTTCCAACAATGCCTTTATTTCTTGTTCTGTTGGAACTTTTACTCCTTCCTTTTCTGCTCCTGTGAAAATGATTACTCGATTATCATCGTGAATGTAATTTTGAATTAAGGCATTCACTTCTTCAATTCTAATACTTGGCAAAAAGGTTTTGTAAAGTCTGAATTCCTCTTCAATACCAGGCATCGCCTCATCTTCCAAGAAATTACGAATATATTCTCCTACAATACTCCCACTTTCTCTTTTATCTCGGTCTTTGTATTGTTTTTCTATTCTAGATAAAATAGATTTTCTAGCTCTATCAATTTCACTTTCTAAAAAGCCATATTCTTTAACTCTTTTGTTTTCTTCCAATAATACTTTCAGCGCTTTTAACTGTCCTTCGGCACTTGTAAATCCAAAAGATTGATAGGCATTTTTTGAACGGGCATACGTGCCACCGTAGTACGAATTTGCAAAAACAAATGGTGGATTTGGTTTATTTGTTAATTCATTTAATCTATTATTAATCATAGTAGAAAACAACTGTATTACAATATCGTCTCTATAATCGCCATAGGTAGAACTTACTTTTGCATCTTCACGGTCTTTGTACATTAATTGCACATTACTAAATGCTGCTTCTTTATCTGTTGCCACAGAAATAAAGGTTTCTTCATGGTTAGGCAACTTATATACCTCTCTCGTTTTAGGGTTCTCAACAGCAGGTATCTTAGAAAAATGTTCTTTTATCTTTCTTTCAATTTCTTCAACTGGCAAATCCCCAACAGCAATTACTGCCATCAAATCCGGTCTGTACCAATCCTTATAAAAACTTCTAACCTCATTATAATCAAAATTTTCAAGCACTTCTTTTTTACCAATAGGTAGTCTTTCAGCATATTGAGAACCGTACAACAACTTTGGTAAGTAAACCTGCATCATTCGCTTATCACTACCTAAGCCTAGTCGATATTCTTCTAATACAACGCCTCTTTCATCGTCAATGGCTTCTTCCGCTAAGGTTGCATTGTGCGCCCAATCTTCTAGTACCTGAAAACCCTTTTCTAAAGTTTCAGCATTATCACAAGGAATTGGTAAAATATAAACTGTTTCATCAAAAGAGGTGTAAGCATTTAAATCAGCTCCAAATTTCACTCCAATACTTTGCAAGTAATCCACCAATTCATTCTTCTTAAAATTTTTGGTTCCGTTAAAATTCATGTGCTCCATAAAGTGAGCTAATCCTTGTTGCTTGTCAGTTTCTAAAACTGATCCCGCGTTGATCACTAGTCGCAATTCTATTTTATCTGCAGGTTTTGGGTTACTTTGGGCATAGTACGTAATCCCATTTTCTAGTGTTCCCATCTTTACCTCACTTTTTCCAGGTAGGGTTTTTGACAGATCAATTTCTTGAGCAACAACCGGTATAAGCAAAAAGCTTAAACCAATCGCAAATAGGCATATTTTTTTCATTCGTCTTAGTGTTAAGTAATTAATAGTCTCCTAAGATAATAAAAATATAACTACTGTCAACTTCTCATGATGTAATTGCCAAAGTTTGTTGATGAATTACGCTAATAAATACTGATCATACGTGCGCTTGAACGGCTTCCCCAATCTCGATCAAGTTGGGGTTTTTCTCAACAAATTCTTCTAACACCTTGAAGAAATTTATGATGTCAACTTTTTCATTGTTGGCATTAATGGTTACCAAACGAACAAAAGTATCTTCTTCAAAAGCTCCAAACCCTACTACCGTAATTTGATGTTCGTACAAAGCAGTGCAAAGAGCAGCCGGGTCTATATTTTTGTAATTGAAACAAATAGAGATAGAATCGCCGTAACTGTATACTGTATAGTCAGAATTATTTCTAATGTATTCCAATGCAACGGACGCCAAGTCAAATTGCTGATCTACAATCTGCTCCAATCCGTTTGTTCCAACAGATTTCCAAAGGGTCCAAAATTTCAAAGCATCATTCCTCCTTCCGCATTGAAATGAAGTTTTACCGAGGTTAAAATCGTCGCCATCCGTTTGATACAGGTAATCAGCTTTGTTGCTAAAAGAATCGTGTAAATGTTTTTTGTCGTTCACTAAAATAATGGAACAGGTCAAAGGTGTACCGATCATTTTATGAGCATTGTAGCTAAATGAATCCGATCGCTCTGCTCCCTTTACTAAATGTTTGTATTTGTTACTGAAAATAACGCTACCACAATAAGCTCCATCCACATGCAGCCAAAGGCCATACGTTTCGGTGATGTCTGCAATTTTATCAATCGGGTCGAAGGCACCTAATACCGTTGTGCCTGCAGTTGCATTTACATAGGTTGGCACAAATCCATCGTCGATGTCTTTCTTAATTTGATCTTCCAAAAGTGTTGGAATCATTCTTCCTACTGAGTCAGCTTTAATGTATCGAATGTTATTTCTTCCAATACCTGCAAAACTTGCATTCTTCGCATTCGAATAATGGGATTCTTTCGAAGTGTAAATAGTCATTGGCTTCGACATTCCTGCGGCTCTAAAATTCGGATCCTTTGCGTCACGTGCCATAACTAAGGCCATGTAGTTGCTCATTGAGCCACCAGTTGGAAAAGTACCGTTGCTTTTTGACCCGTAACCAATGAGGTTACACGATTGTCGGATAATTTCTTGCTCAATTCCAACTTGAGGACCTGCGACCTTATACGTATACATGCTGTTATTAAGCATTACGGCCAATAAATCACCTAAAACTGCTTTGCCTTGTCTACCACCAAAAAGTTGGTTGAAAAATAGATTGGTAGCCGTTTTGGGAGTTGAAACAATCACTTCTTTCAATACCGTTTTAAAGGCATCATCTACCATCGCAGATTTATTTAACGACAGATCAATCGTATCGTACAATTGATCCGAAGCTATTCGATCTGCAACTGGGTGCTCCTCCTCTTCATTTAATAAAACTTCAACTAGTTCATTAAATAGAACTAAATCACTACTAATATCTGGCATACTTTTTAAACTATTTATAGTCTCTCATCATTTCTGAGACAGTGTTGTACGTCAGATCCTTTCGTACAAATTTCTTTAAATCCTCATCGAATAATTGGCAATTCCGAATCGGCTTAGCGTATAAATGAAGAGACATGCTACGTTGATCAGAACTATTTTCCAATCGATGATATCCCATAAAATCAATCATATAAGAACTATCTCCTTCTACCGAAATAGACGTTCGAGTGGCTTGGAGTTCTCCATCTTCGTCTAGCTGATAAATAGTTTCTTTAAATTCCCCTTGGATCACTTTTACCCAACATTCTTCGCCATTATGGCCATGAATTGGAGTAAATTGTTCTTTTTCCCAACAGATGAGAATCAGTTCAAATTTCTTGTTTTCTACAATGCAATTTCTTGTGTAGCAATCTTCAGACCAAGAGGCAAATGATTTAAAATCAATAGATGGTAGGTCAAGAGACTGAATTATGTCAGTATAGGTCGTCCTCTCTTCTTCAGCAAGAACGCTGACTAATTCATTGATGGTTTGGACGGTTGTTATGTTCTGTTCGTTATAACTCAAAATGGTTGTTCTCTCTTTATCTGTTCATTTAATGCACAAATCCAAGGTTACTCCCCAAATTCTAATCGATACGGTTGGCATAAGGGCTTGTACCCTTGTCACAAGAACAAAAGTATCACTTTTAATGCTTTTTTTGTCATTTTTAAAGCATTTTTATGCAAAAAGAGGTATTTTTTATTCTTTTTTCTGCATTTTGTGCTTCCTAATAAAATCCTCATTTTTCGACTTTTTTAGATGGAACATCTAAATTAATTGAATCAAATTACAAACTTATTTCATTATGATAGATCAAGATTTTCTAATCAAAATTGCTGTACTTACTGCGTATGTAGCAGTCCTTTTCCTTATTGGAATCATTGCCTCACGCAGAATTAAAGGCATGAGCGATTATTATGTGGGAGGAAAAAAAATGGGTTTTTGGGCCGTCGCATTTTCTGCAAGAGCTACAGGAGAGTCAGGATGGTTACTAATAGGCCTCACTGGCATGGGAGCCATGGCGGGGTATTCTAGTTATTGGGTGGTCATTGGAGAATTATTAGGGGTTATTGTTTCATGGCAATTCATGGCAAAACGTTTCAAAAAAAGATCTGACAGTTACGGATCCATTACCATTCCAGATTATCTTCAGAGTCACTTTAAATCAACAAGCCACACTCTTAGAGCCATAGCCGCATCTGCGCTAGTTGTGTTAATTGTGATTTATGTGGCTTCTCAGATCGACGTAACCGGAATTGCATTCGAGTCGATGCTCGGAATAGATTACAGAGTCGGCGCGTTAATCGGATTTTTCATTGTTCTTAGTTATATCTTCATAGGTGGTTTTGTTGCTGCAGTTTGGTCGGACTTATTTCAAGGCTTACTTATGTTTTTTGGTCTGGTGCTATTGCCTATTGTAGTTTGGTTTTCTATGGACCACGGTACCGGAATTACGGGAGGATTGAATGCTATCGACCCAACACTAACTCACGTTTTGGGCCGAAGCACTGACCCTTGGATGAACTTGTTTACCATCTTAGGATTCTCCATGATTGGATTAGGGTTTTTAGGGTCTCCACAAGTGTATGTTCGGTTTATGTCTATAAAAGACGAAAACGAAATTAATAAAGGCAAGTGGGTAGCAGCAGTCTTTACTTTATTAACCGATGCAGCAGCAGTAACCATTGGTATTTTAGCCCGTATCTATTTTACGGAAAATGGACAAGATCCTGAAGTAATTTTAGGCAATAACGGTGAGAATGTACTGAGCATGATTACCGAAAGCTTCTTGCCTACCTTATTAGTAGCTATTTTTATTGCTATCGTTTTATCTGCTATCATGTCCACCATCGATTCTCTATTGATACTGGCTTCAAGTGCAATTACAAGGGATTTTTACCAAAAAATATTTCGCCCACACATCAAAGACGAGGAGCTTACAAAAATTTCTAGAGTCGCCACCGTAATTATGGCATTTACAGCTTTAATTATTGCGATAGTAATGAACTATGTTTCGCCTGATCGGCAGATTTTTTGGGTTATCATTTTTGGTTGGTCTGGAATTGCAGCGACCTTTTGCCCGGTAATTATTCTATCACTTTTTTGGAGGGGTTATTCAGAAAAAGGTGCAATTGCATCTATGTTCTCAGGATTTGTTTCTGTGATTTTATTCAATTTTGTATTTAAAGAGATGTCCGATATAGGTCAATATTTTATTGCGCTAGATGTGCTGGCTCCCTCTTTTGCAATTGCAATGTTTGTAGGTATTGTAGTTTCAAAAATATTTCCACCAAAAGCTGAAGCAATAAAAATGATTAAGGAAATAGATGCAGAATAGTTTTATTACTTCTTGTTTACTCCAATACCTCAATCAGTACTTTAATTTTAGCTACCTTGGCTTGAATTAGAGTGCGATATAATATTACTTTTACGTTAAAACGAAGAAAACAATCATTATGAATTCAAATCTAGCCGTACTTATCGATGGAGACAATATTCCTTCAGCACATGTGAAGGAAATGATGGAAGAAATTGCAAAATATGGTAATCCAACCATTAAGAGGATTTACGGCGACTGGACAAGTCCACACTTGTCGAAATGGAAAAACTTATTGCTTCAAAATGCCATTACTCCAATTCAGCAATATGCTTATACCACAGGTAAGAATGCCACAGATTCAGCCATGATAATTGATGCGATGGACATTCTTTATTCTGAAAAAGTAAATGGTTTTTGCTTGGTCTCTAGTGATAGTGACTTTACGAAACTTGCAACAAGGCTTCGAGAGGCCGGCATGCAAGTGATAGGAATTGGAGAGAAAAAAACCCCAAATCCTTTTATTGTAGCTTGTGACAAATTCATCTACATTGAAATACTTAGAAAGGAAACTGAGAAGAAAGAAACGATAAGTCAAACAGACAAAATAAAAGAGAGCATTGATAAAATCACACCAAAAGTTATTACCCTTATATCAAGTACCATTTCAGATTTATCGGATGAAGACGGTTGGGCCTTTCTTGGAGATGTTGGAAGTTTGTTACAAAAAAAACAGCCTAATTTTGACTCGAGAAACTACGGATTTGAAAAACTGACTCCTTTAATAAATTCTATTGGTCAGTTTGAAGTGGAGCAAAGAGAAAACCCAAAAAGCAGGTATAAATTGATTTACGTAAAGAATAAATAGAGACAAAGAACTTGCAATTTCAATCTTTGATAATCCTTCTCTATTCCAATAACAACTCGTTAACTTCTAGTTTCTTTTACTTTACATTACTTTGGGTTCTCATCAAATAACCCAAACTATGTCATTTCAAAAAAAATTACTACTTGCTCTATTTGTTTACCTCTCTTTTTTAGCCTGTAAGCCGGTTGAAGAAACACAACATAAAAAAGAAATAGACCAGTTGGACAAGAATATGGCAGCCTGGTTGAAGGAATTTAATATTCCAGGAGCAGCTTTAGCCATTATTGAAAATGGTGAGGTGGTTTTGGAAAAGGGCTACGGATTTGCAGATTTACAAAATCAAGTTAAAGTAAATAGTAAAACGGGCTTCAACATCGCCTCTATTTCCAAAACAGTAACCGCTTGGGGCGTGATGAAGTTGGTAGAAGAAGGTAAATTAGAATTAGATGAGTCAGCTGAAAGTTACTTGACCAGATGGAAAATCCCTGAATCGAAATACGATAGTAAGGAAGTAACCATTCGCCGACTGCTTAGCCATACTGCGGGACTTTCATTGCATGGCTATGCAGGATTCGCATCAGCAGATACGTTGCCAAGCATCGAAGAATCGCTTTCGGGTTCAACCAATGGCTCTGGCGACGTTAAAATTATAGAAAAGCCAGGAACAAGATATAGATACTCTGGCGGCGGATACACCATACTTCAACTCATCGTAGAAGAAGTGACCGGAAGAAACTTTGAAGAATACATGCAACAAGAGATTCTAAACCCTTTGGGCATGACGAACAGCAGCTTTACCATTGACGAAAAAATTCTAAAAAACTCCTCGAAAGAATACAATCAGTTTGAAAGGGAAATTGGATTTGAGTTATTTACTGCTAAAGCAGCTGCTGGTCTTCACACCACAATCGAAGATTTTAGCAAGTTTGCGCTGGCTTCAATTGATACCAATAATTCTTATCAAAATATACTCTCTGCCTCTACTCTGAAACTCATGAACACCTTTGCTCCCTCTTCGCAAAACAGATATGGCTTAGGACACAGCTTAGAGAACTTTAATGGAAACGCTGTGCAATTGAGTGGCCATGGAGGATCAAATGCCGGTTGGCAATCACAATTGCAGTTTAATCGCGCTACAGGAGACGCGTTTTTATTGCTAACCAACAGCGGTGGCGGAAGAGACCTGATACGACAAGCCCATTGCGAATGGATGGATTGGTCCCAAAACGTTTGGATGGGTAATCGGTGCACTAAAACTATTACTACATTACTTTTCAACACCTTTAAAAACAAAGGAATAGAGGCTACCGTTGCTGCATTCAATGAAGTAAAAAAGACGGAACCTAAAACGTATAATTATCGAGAAAATGACCTCAATCTATTTGGTTATGAATTACTTTGGAGTGGAAACATAAAAGAATCTATTATAGTATTTGAAATGATAATTGAGGAGTACCCCTATTCTTTTAATGCTTACGATAGCTACGGAGAAGCCTTGTTAGCAGACGGTCAACAAGAAAAGGGAATAAAAAATTATACCCTTTCGCTTCAAATGAACCCAAAGAACAATCATGCAAAGGAAATTTTAGAAAAAGTAGGAATTGAAGTAAACAGCATTAAACCTTTTGCTACAGAGGAGGAGATGAAAAAGCTTGCAGGTTTGTATACTTCCAACGAAGAAAGTGGTCATGAATGGAACGTTCACTTGGAATTTAGTTACGGAGGTTTGTTGCTAAAAGACAGAGGAATGAATACTGCCTTGGTTCCACTTGGCAACAACAAATTTGTAAATCCTAGACAAGGAGGCCCTCATGATAATGGACTATTAGTATTTCGCCAAAAAGCGAATAATGAAGTTGATTTAGAAATGTATAATAAGTATTCATTGAGCAAGATTGATGAAAACCTTATTGAAACCAAAAAGACTTGGGGACAGGAGATTTTTGTTTTCCCTTTAAATTTTGCAAAAGACATAAATTACAATGGTTTTGAAGATGTGCGCTTTCCGAGGGGCTGGGTTAATCCCGATACAATCACCTTTTGGTCGTATGCCGGTGCTTGGAGCATTAACAGAGAAGATGTCTTTAGCATAAATGAACTAAACGCTGTTTGGAAATTGTACTTTGATGGTTTGATGAGTGATGTCAATAAAATTGAAGAAGCTGAACTCGAAAAGACGGTTGCTACATTTGAGAAGAAACAGCAAATTAAAAGTAGCACTTTTTTTACAGGTGAATTAACAATAGTAAATGCTTTTGGCACAAATGAATTACTGCATTTAAAGGCAAAAATTGAACAGCGAATTTGCCCGACTAGTAAGCGTTCTTATGTCTTATTTAAGTTCTCTCCTTCTAGCTTTAATGAAGTAATTTGGAAAGAGCTAGACAACATCACCCTTGCAGATCGATTGTGTAAGAAAGACCATTAAGCGCCTTTATTAAAATATCAGAAACCAAATCTAAAAGTCATGTTAAAAGAAAAGTTTATACTATCAATTCTACTCATCAGTACTGTACTAATTTCTTCTTGTAGTGAAAAGAAGGTTGCAAAATTTCAGGAAGAATCTTTACTTCAAACAACACAAATAGCGGAATCAACTTATAGTGAACCGCATAATTATGGAGGATGGTATTGTCCAGATAATTTTAAGGGCTTCCCACCTATGGATATTCAGGAATTGGACCTAATACCTGTTGTAATTAATCGTTTACCAACAAAAGAAGAAACACAAAATGGTTCTTCTCTCATGTTTTTTGACACAGCTAAAATTTTAAATGCCAAACCATTAGAAATTAAATTACCTAGAGTGGCTAAAATGTACTCTAACCATAGTAAAATGGATGAACTAGTTATTGTGATACAAGCAGTAACTATTGGAAATGATTCTGTAATTGGTTTTCGCTATCCTAATGGAGGCAATGGAACATCTTGGTTAGACGAAGTTACTTTCTTATCAGACATTGAAGTAAACGACATGGGACCTACTCCTTTTGTGTATTTAAAGTCCGAAATAAATTCATCTAAAGAAAAAATTTGGAAAGCCATTTGTACTACAGAATTTGGAAAACGATTAGGTGAAAAATTTAATCAAAAAGCCTTTTTTGAATCGGAATGGACAAACGAATCAACTACTCGACTAAATTTCCAATCTATTGGCTTAACAGCGACAGGAATTGTCACTACCGTTTGGGGAAATCTTTATCTACAAATAGATTACGATAACAATGGCTCTCATTTTTCTGAAAAAATACTTGTTCTAGAGGACGTAAAAAAAAATACTGCAGAACTGCACTTTGTTTCTGGGCCCTATCCTGAAGAAATTGAAAATCAAAATGTAATTTGGAAAGAATGGCTTCAAAAAGTAAAAGTACAGAGCGAGGTGAATTAATCTGCAAGTTGAATATTGACGAAATTTAGTCTATCAATGTTACCCTAAATTAAAGTTGTTCAAACTCTAAAGATCCTTTTAAACGAATTGTTTTATTTATTTTTATTTTCAATAATAATGGTAAGAGGTTATAGCATTTAGATGTTTATTTACTGCAAACTACGCCACTTTGTATTCTTAAGCTATTGAAAAAGATACTTTTAATTTGTCTGTTGTTAGTTCTTTCGGTTTTCGTTCGTAGTCAAAATTATATTGACCTCTTTAAAGCTGACTTCTCATCTACACCGCAAAATAAATTCGATACCTCAAACGCCAGTACTTCACTTACTGAAATTAACAGCGATTTAACAATTCCAATCCCTATTAATGAAAGTTTTACAATCTTAAGTGGTTTAACTTATGAAATGACATCAGCGTCATTCAATCCAAATAGAAAAAGAGAAACATTAACAGGCTTGACATTAAAGTTGGGAGCCAATGTAAAACACAATTCTAAATGGGGTGGAACTTATTTGTTGCTTCCAAAAGTGTCCTCTGATTTAAAAAATGCAAGTAATCAAGATTTTCAACTTGGCGCAGCGGTATTGATGAAATATACCAAGTCTGATCATTTCAATTACAGGTTGGGGATGTATGCTAACAGTGAGTTGTTTGGGCCATTTATTGTACCCATTTTTGGCTTCTACTATTTGAATCCCACTGAAAAATTTGAAGTAAAAGTTTTACTTCCCCTATCGGTTGACCTAAATTATTTAATTACCGATAACGCTAAGCTTGGACTAAACTTTAAGGGCCAAATACGAACGTATAACTTACATACACCAATTGATGCTGAAACCAATCGTTACGCTGCTAGATCCACAAACGACGTATACTCCTATTTTCAATATGGAATAAACAACGGCATTAACTTTCAAGTTGGTGTTGGAAGATCCTACCGAATATACGATGAAGTTGTTTCGTTTGCTACTCCACTTGCCTATTTCGGAGATAATCGAGAACAACTCAATACAGACTTTGCGGACGGCTGGTTATTTAAAGTTGCTGCTTTTTACCGCTTGAAGTTATAGACTGACATCAAGTAGATTAGCAATTTGAAAAAGTAATATTAGAATTAATCTCCTAATCATTTTAAGTACAACCATTATCGTAAGCATCATTCAAATAGTAAGTTAGCGATTCAGAATAGCCACCTTTGGGCCTTTATTTAAGGCAATCTTAAGAATAAATATGGGCTTCATAAGAAACAAGCATATACCTTTGTAGAACAATTTAATTACCTAATTAATGTTAGAAAAAATAATCCAATACAGTATCAATAACAAGCTAATTATTCTGCTTTTCTCCCTCGGAATAGTTGGTTTCGGACTTTTTTCACTATCCAAAATTCCAATTGGCGCAGTGCCTGATATCACAAACAATCAAGTACAAATTATCACTACGTCCAGAGATCTTGCTACTGAAGATGTAGAGAAATTTTTAACCTATCCAATCGAACTTGAAATGGCAAATCTTCCTGACGTTAAGGAAATTCGATCCGTTTCTAAGTTTGGACTTTCAGTTGTTACCGTTGTTTTTAACGACGATATTGGAACTTATTTACCAAGACAGCTTATTGCTGAAAAAATAAAATCTGCCGAAGAAAAAATCCCTACCGGTTTTGGTTCTCCTTTTATGGGGCCAATTACAACAGGGCTTGGTGAAATTTATCAGTACGTTATTGACGTAGATTCCGCTTATCGAGACCAATACTCCTTATCAGATATTAGAACAATTCAAGATTGGGTAGTAA
>JBLHTZ010000028.1:0-31579 GCA_047627915.1 Vicingaceae bacterium | reverse complement strand
TCCCTCAATGTGCTTTTACTGTGCACAACTATACCATCAATAGTAAGGGATCCGGTTTGTTGAGCACTGCTGTTTAAATAAAAGAGATAATATATTTCGCAAGAAAAAAGCCTTTATACTCCTAACAAATATAAAGGCTGCTGGGTTTTAATTTAGTGCAACTAATTACAGTCCTAACAAGACTTCGTCGGGGTCTTTACCACCAAAAATTATTTTCGAAGGATTTTCAATCATTTCTTTGACTTTGACCAAGAAACCAACGGATTCTTTCCCATCAATAATTCTATGATCGTACGAAAGTGCTAGGTACATCATTGGTCTGATTTTAACTTCTCCGTTAATAGCCATCGGGCGCTCAACAATGTTGTGCATTCCTAAAATTGCCGATTGTGGAGGATTAATAATTGGAGTACTCATCATACTTCCAAAAACTCCACCATTAGTGATGGTAAATGTTCCCCCTGTCATTTCATCCATAGATAATTTACCGTCTCTTGCTTTTAATGCTAAACGTTTAATATCAGCTTCAATTTCAGCTAAACTCATTTGCTCAGCGTTACGAACTACTGGCACCATCAATCCTTTTGGAGAGCTTACTGCAATTCCAATATCAGCATAATCATGGAATACAATTTCGTTACCATCTATCATTCCGTTTACTTTCGGAAAGTGATTTAATGCCTCAGTAACTGCTTTTGTAAAGAATGACATAAATCCTAAGTTCACATTGTGATGCTCTCTGAAACGCTCTTTCATTCTGCTTCTCAATGCCATCACTTCTGTCATATCTACCTCATTAAAGGTAGTCAACATCGCCGTTTCATTTTTTACTGCAACCAGTCGTTCTGCTACTTTTCTTCTAAGGGAAGACATTTTTTCTCGAGATTGCTCTCTTGATCCACCCCAACCTTGAGTTGACTCTGCTGTAATTCCTGCAGACATAGCACTTACAACGTCTAGTTTTGTTATTCTCCCGCCTTTTCCTGAGCCTTTTATTTGGTTCGCGGAAATATTATTCTCGGCCATTGCTTTTTTAGCTGATGGAGAAGGATGCCCTGCTGCGTGAGAAGTTGCTTCAGGAGCAGCAGATGCATTTGGAGCTTCTACTTTAGGTGCTGGAGCAGCTTCTTCTTTTTTCTCCTCTTTTGGAGCTGAATTTCCGGCAGGTGCTGCAGCAGAAGTATCAATCTCTGCAACAATTTGACCTACCTCAACAGTGTCGCCCTCTTCAGCCTTTAAGCTAATGATTCCACTTGCTGTAGCTGTTAATTCTAGAGTGGCTTTGTCTGAATCAATTTCAGCAATTACATCATCGATTTCAACATAATCGCCATCAGCAACGGTCCATGAAGCAATATCAACTTCTGAGATAGACTCTCCTGGACTAGGAACTTTTACTTCTTCCATTTTTTTATTTTTTTGTTGAATAACTCAACGTTTGTTCAATTATTTTTGCTTGTCTCATTTCAAATACTTTGGACGAACCAGATGCCGGGCTTGCACTTGAATGACGGCTAACCAATTTCCAATCTGAAAATTGTTCCGTGGTTGTTTTAATATACCTCCAAGAACCCATATTTTCAGGCTCTTCTTGCGACCATACTAAGTTTTCCATGTTAGAATAACCGTCCAATAAATCGTTTAGTTGCTTTTGCGGGAAAGGATACAACTGCTCAATTCTCACAATCGTTATATCATCCATTCCTCGTTCATCTCTAGCCTTTCTCAATTCATAAAAAAGCTTACCAGAACAACAAACAACCGTCTTTACTTTTTTGCGATCTACATCTTCGGCTATTATTTCTTGGAATCCACCTGTTGCCAAGTCTTCAACCTTTGAAACTGCTTCAGGATGACGCAATAAACTTTTTGGAGTCATTATCACTAAAGGCGTTCTGAACTCTCTTTTTAACTGTCTTCTTAAAATGTGGAAGAAGTTGGCAGGCGTTGTACAGTTTGCAATTTGCATGTTGTTATCTCCGCAAAGCGTCAAATACCTCTCTAATCGGGCACTTGAATGCTCAGAACCTTGACCTTCGTATCCATGCGGAAGTAACATTACTAAGCCACTCTTTGATCGCCATTTGTCTTCAGCAGCACTTAAAAACTGATCAATAATGATTTGCGCTCCATTGTTAAAATCACCAAATTGAGCTTCCCAGATCGTTAATGTATTTGGCATTGCCATAGCATAACCATATTCGAATCCAAGTACTCCGTACTCAGAAAGTAACGAGTTATAAATATCAAACCTTCCTTGATTGTCGCTAATGTTCGCTAATGGAATGTATTCTTCCTCAGAATCTTCTACCTTAATTACTGCATGGCGATGAGAAAATGTCCCTCTTTCTACATCTTGTCCTGAAATACGAACTGCATGACCCTCCTCCAACAAAGAACCGTAAGCCATCGTTTCGGCCATTCCCCAATCTAACTCGTCAGATTCTTCAATCATCTTTCGACGATCTTCCATCAACTTCATCGATTTTTTGAAGAATGCTTTATTTTCTGGAAGGGTAACTAACTTCTTACCCAACTCCATCAAGTTAGCTTTAGCAACTCCTGTATCAATTGACTTCTCAAAGTCTTCATCAGTTGAAGGTCTAATTCCCTCCCAAGTAGCCTCTAAAAAGTTAGTGATTTTTGCTTTATGTATTTCTTTCGATTCTTTTAATCTCTCTTGCAGCAAAGCATTGAACTCTGAAGCATTTGATTTTGCTTCCTCTTTTGTAATAATTCCTTTATCAGCAAGCTGGCTCAAATAGATATCGCGAGGATTGCTATGTTTTGAAATCGCTTTGTACAAAATAGGTTGAGTAAATCGAGGCTCATCGCCTTCATTGTGACCATATTTACGATAACACAACAAATCCACAAATACGTCTCTTTTGTATTTATTTCGATATTCTAATGCCAATTTTATTGTATGAACTACTGCTTCAACATCGTCTCCATTCACATGAAATACAGGACAAAGTGTAACCTTTGCGACATCCGTGCAATAGGTGCTTGAACGACCGTCTAAATAGTTCGTTGTAAATCCAATTTGATTGTTGATGACAATGTGAATGGTTCCTCCTGTTTTGTACCCATCAAGATTTGCCATTTGAACTACTTCGTATGCAATACCTTGTCCAGCCAAAGCTGCATCTCCATGAATTAAGATCGGCGCAATTTTAGCATCACTCCCTAAATAATCATCTACTTTTGCTCTTGCAATTCCCTCTACTATAGGAGCAACCGCTTCAAGATGAGAGGGGTTTGGAGAAAGAGTCATCTTAACTTGCTTTCCATTATCTGTTTTAATATCGCAGGTATATCCCAAGTGATATTTTACATCACCGTCAAACAGGTTATCTTCGTATTCTTTCCCTTCAAATTCACTGAATATGGCATCGTACGTTTTATTGAAGATGTTCGCCAATACGTTCAAACGACCACGATGTGCCATTCCTACAACAAACTCTTCAATTCCCATGCTAGCTCCCATCTCAATTACTGCATCTAACGCAGGAATCAATGCTTCGCCTCCTTCCAAGGAAAAACGTTTTTGACCAACAAATTTTTTATGTAAAAACTGCTCAAACATTACTGCCTGACTCAGCTTTTTCAACATGTGCTTACGCTCATCATTTGTAAACTCAGGTTGATTTCTATTTGTTTCTAACTTTTCTTGTAACCACTTTACTTTCTCTGGCTTTCGAATGTATCGGTATTCAATTCCAATTGAACAACAATAGGTGTCTTCAAGGTGAGAGATGATCTGCTCCAATGTAGCATCTTGAAGACCAATTTCCGCCCCAGCATGAAACTTATCTTTTAAATCGTTTTTACTCAATCCAAAATTCTCTAACTCTAAGGTTGGTGAGTATTTCCTTCTTTCCCTTACCGGATTTGTCTTCGTAAATAAATGACCTCTAGTTCGATAACCGTTAATTAAATTTAAAACTTTGAACTCTTTATCTGTAGAAATCGAAGCTGTATAAGCTCCATTTGAACTTGAAGTAGTGGTAGAAACTTCATCTTCGTAGTTTTTTCTTGCAAATTCAAATCCTTCAAAGAATTTTGACCAGCCTTCGTCAACTGACTGAGGATCGTTTAGGTAATTTTGATAGAGCTCTTCCACTACTGAAACATCAGCATTGCTCAAATAAGAAAACTTATCCATAAATTGTTGTAAGGTGAATAATCACGGCGCAAATTTAATAATTCTGCTCGACCTCTATGTAAAATCATTTAGATATTACTTTGTTGAGAAAAAAGCTGACGAGTAACAACTTTAAGTAATTCTCTCTCCAAAATCAAATGCGTTAACTCTGTTGCTACATCTGCTTCCTCGTTTCCAAGAAGCAAGGTTCTAACCTTCTTCTCCTCTACATCGATGGCATACAAAAGCGAAAAAAAGCGAGCAGAATCTAATTCTAACATTCGAAAGATTACTGGCTTGATTTGATTAAACAGTTCGTCGTATGCTGTTTCTTGTTTTCCGCTGAACTCTATTTTTTCATCGTAAAGTTGAAAATCCTTCTGAATTTGCAATGCAACTTTGTCTACAATGAGTTGATCGTTTTTGTATGTAACCAATTCAGAAGAAGAAATAATAGCCATGTATAAAAAGTATTATGCAACGTTAAATTTAAGGTTTTAGGAACTAATTTTACCCTAAGTGGTTTGATATTTAAGAACTAAATTAAATGAAGAAAAAAATTTTACTAGGTGGCGGAAGCGGATTAGTTGGCAATAGATTAAACCAATTATTGACTAAAAAAGGCTATGATGTTTGGATTCTCAGCCGCAGTTCCAAAGGGAAGAAAAACACAATTGAATGGGATGTAAAAAACCAAAAATTGAATGCCAAAGAAATTGAAGAGTTTGACCACATTATCAATTTAACTGGTGCAGGCATTGTAGATCAACCATGGACTGAGGATCGCAAACAAGAGATAATTGATAGCCGCACTCAAAGCACCACATTGATTGCAAAAGCCATTCAACAAAACAAAAAAAAGCCAATTTCTTTCGTTTCAGCTTCAGCTGTTGGATATTATGGATTTGTAACAGGCGAGCATATTTTCAAAGAAACTGATGCCCCCAGCAACGACTTCTTAGCCAAAACTTGTGAGTTGTGGGAACAAAGCACAGAGGCGATTAGCAACATGGGCATTCCAACTGCTTTAATCCGGATAGGGATTGTACTAGATAAAGATGGCGGAGCGCTAAAAGAAATGGCAAAACCTGTAAAGTTGTTTGCTGCTGCGGCCTTAGGAACTGGCAAGCAATATTTACCTTGGATTCACATTGACGATTTGTGCAATCTATTTATCCACGCCATGGAGAATAAATTGGAAGGCCCTTACAATGCAGGAGCACCCAATCAAGTGAACAATAAAACATTCACAAAAACTTTAGCCAAGGTTTTAAAACGACCTTACTTTTTACCCAACGTACCGTCTTTTTTGATGAAGTTAATTCTTGGCTCAAGAGCACTTGTAGTGCTTGAAGGAAGTAGAGTGTCACCCGAAAAAATTCAGAGGATAGGGTTTGAGTTTGAGTTTACTGAATTAGAAGAAGCGTTAAATGAAATTTACGGGTAGTTAACTCTTTACTTCTTCCGCATCATCAACATTTCTGCCAATTCTACTAGAGGTTGTTTCAGTTCATTAGAAGCCTCTATTTGGTCTAGAGCGAGCATGGCTTCATCAAAATAAGCTTGCATGGCCATTTTTGTTATTTCAGGAATGTTCAGCTCATTGTAAATTTCTAATACGCCTGATACTTTTTCTCCGTCAGGAAGTTTAGTCGATAACAATTGACCTAATCGACCTGATTGGCTTTTATCAGCCGCCTCCATTGCTGTCAGCATGAGGAAGGTTTTCTTATTCGAAATAATATCGCCCCCAACTCGCTTGCCAAAATCTTCTTGCTTTGCATAACAATCTAAAAAGTCATCTTGTATTTGAAAGGCAATTCCAATTTTCTCACCAAATTTATAGATTAATTGGGCATCTTTCTCTGAAGCTCCGGATTCAAATGCACCCAGTTGCAAACTGCAAGCCAATAAAACTCCAGTTTTCAAGCGAATCATTTCAATGTAGTTCTCCGAGGTTACATCGTTTCTCGTTTCAAAATTCATGTCGAACTGCTGCCCTTCACAAACTTCAATTGCGGTTTGATTAAAAACTGATAACATTTGGCTCAGCTTTGCAGGGTTCCCTTTCGCTAATAACTGGTAAGCTTGAACAAACATGACATCGCCAGATAGAATTGCTACGTCTCTGTTCCACTTGGCGTGTACGGCAGGCATCCCTCTTCGTATTGGCGCTTCGTCCATAATGTCATCGTGTACCAACGTGAAATTGTGGAAGACTTCGACAGCCATGGCTAAATTCATCGCTTTTGTTAGGTCGCCTCCAAACAGTTGAGCAGCCAATAAAGATAAAGTTGGTCTTATTCGCTTACCCCCTAAAGTCATAGTATAACCTATGGGATCATACAATTCATTCGGTTTACCAGAGAAGTCAAAAGCATTAATTTCAACCTCAACTTGCTCACTTAATTCTTGCCAGGAATGAATCATGCTATAAAAAGTAGGAAGGATTATCAATAACTTTTTTCAAGCCTTCTTCTAAAGATAATGGCTCTTTGCCTAACAATCGTAACATTTTCCCAGTATCAGGTTGTCTTCTTGTCATGTCACCTTCCTCTAAGGCTGGTAAGTGAACAATTTTAGAGCTAGAACCAGCCACTTTAATAATCATTTTTGCCAATTCCAACACAGTAAAAATCTTATCTGAACCAATGTTTACTACGTCGTTCATCACCTCATCTTTCATAAAAGCATTTACACAAGCCTGAATATTATCGTCTACAAAACAGAAAGTTCTCGTTTGAGAACCATCCCCATAAATAGTTATGTCTTCATTTTTAAGCGCTGCTGCTATAAATTTTGATACAACGAAGTCTTTACTTTGAAGTGGACCATAGGTATTAAAGAACCTAAAGATGGTGTAATCTAAATTATATTCTTGTTTGTACGACTTTAAAAATGCCTCTCCAACATTCTTTACAATCGCATAAGGCAACCGAGAATTTAATGGCGTAGTGTATTCGTGTTGTGGCAGTTCTACAGGCTCCCCGTACACTTCTGAAGATGAAGAAAATAAAATTCTTTTAACAGAGGTGTTCTTGCACAAGTCCAATACATTTCTCATCCCCTTCAAATCATCCAATACCATAATTGGATTTTCAATAGTACGTTTTACTCCAACAACTGCCGCATAATGAAATACATAATCAAAACTATTTCCGTAAAAAATACTAGAAATAACCTGACTATCATTTACATCTCCTTTAATAAACTTCACATTATCTAACTTTGGAATACGGTTTAAGTCTCCTGTCAACAAATTGTCAACTAATGTTATGATGTTATTTTTATCTTCAGCTAACTTATGAGCTAATGAACTGCCAATAAAGCCAGCTCCACCTGTAATTAATATTTTCCTCTTACCCACGTTACACTAAGTTCATTAAATATGTTCCGTAACCACTTTTCAATAATGGTTCAGCTAATTTTTTCAATTGAGCTTTATCAATAAATCCTTGTCGATATGCTATTTCTTCTAAACAACCGATCTTCAATCCTTGCCGCTCTTCAATAACCTCAACAAATTGACCGGCTTGCATTAAGGAAGTAAATGTTCCAGTGTCTAACCAAGCCGTTCCTCTATCTAGAATCGCCACTTGCAACTTCCCTCTCTCCAAATAAACCTTATTCACATCCGTTATTTCGTACTCTCCTCTTGCACTAGGCTTTAATTCCTTTGCAATTTTTATTACATCATTGTCGTAAAAATATAAACCTGGAACAGCAAAATTTGATTTAGGTTTTTCAGGTTTTTCTTCTATAGAAATGGCAACTTGATTGTCATCAAATTCTACCACTCCATATCGCTCTGGATCTGAAACATGATACGCATACACAATCCCTCCATCGGGGTTATTGTTCGCTTGCAAGAGTTTACCCATTCCGCTTCCGTAGAAAATGTTATCTCCTAAAATTAATGCTACTTTATCGTTACCAATAAAATCTTCCCCAATTACAAAAGCTTGGGCAAGTCCATTTGGAATTTCTTGTATCGCATATTCAAATGTGCAGCCAAATTGAGACCCATCGCCTAATAGTTTCTTAAAACTTGCATTGTCATGAGGAGTTGTAATGATTAAAATTTCACTGATCCCCGCGTTCATTAAAACCGATAATGGATAATATATCATTGGTTTATCGTAAACTGGCATTAACTGCTTGCTTACGGCTAATGTCAATGGATGTAATCGTGTTCCTGAACCTCCTGCTAGTACTATTCCTTTCATATTCTATTATCTGCGAGTGCTATTGAATGATTGGCCAAATTAAGAATTCTCTATCTCTTTTATTTCCAACTCATCTAAATCAATATCTTCCTCTTCATCTATTAACACAACAATGGACTCTGATTTAAATGCTTTCGTTGTTACCCAATGATCAAAGAACAACAATAAAGAAGGCAACAATATCAGGTTTGAAGCCATTGCAATTAATAAAGTCAGAGAAACCAAAAGTCCAAGAGCAATTGTACCTCCAAATTGGGAAGCTGTAAATACACCGAAACCAAAAAACAAGACGATAGAAGTGTAAATCATACTCACTCCTGTTTCTTTCAGTGCACTGATAGCTGCTTCCCTCAAATTCAAGGAATGTTTACTTAACTCTTGCCGGTATTTTGCCAAAAAGTGAATGGTATCATCTACCGAAATACCAAATGCAATGCTAAAGATTAAGATTGTAGAAGGTTTGATTGATATTCCAAAATACCCCATAATTGAAGCTGTTAACAAAAGCGGCAGCAGGTTTGGAACTAAACTCACTAACACCATTCTAGCGGAAGAGAATAATATGGCCATTATAATTGCAATCAGTACAATTGCAATTCCAAGACTTAAAAATAAGTTCTTCACTAAATAGTTAGTGCCAGCTAGCCAAACTACAGATGTTCCTGTGAAGTTAACAATATACTTATCCGGTGGAAAGATCGAATCCACTTGAGGTTTCAATTCTGATAAAATAGTTTCCATTCTATTTGATCCTACATCTGCCATTTGAGCGGTAATTCTAGTAATCTGCCGATTACTGTCTAAATAAGACTTCAATAAACTCTCATTTTCTCCATTTCCCGATGTTAAATACGGACCTAGAAAACTCTTCTCCTGATTATTAAATAAAGAATATTTTTCAGAGTTTCCTCCATAGTATCCTTGTTTTGCAAACTTTAGTCCTTCTACAATAGAAAGGGGTTTCGAAAACTCAGGGTATTCCCCCAATAAACTTTGTAACTTATCTATTCGTTTTAAAGTAGATAATTGGGTTGCTCCACCCTTTTTATCCGTTTCAACTGTAACCTCAAAGGGCAACACTCCATGAAAATTGTCCTCAAAGAATTTTAAATCCAAGTAAACCGGGTCTTTTCGCGGTAAATCGTCTGCAATATTACCTGTAGTCTTCATTAGAGTGACTCCGTATCCTGCGACTAATATTAAAATAGCCGTAGTAATAAAAACAGCTTTTCTATGGCCTGTAACTATGGTAACTAAATAATTTACAACTACATGTACCCACCTTCGCTCCAAATGCTTAATGTGCCTTTCCTTTAATGGTTTTTGGAAGCTTAAAATGATTGGCAAAAGGGTTATGGAGACTACAAAAACAGATAATATTCCAAAGGTAGCAACAATTCCAAATTCAATTAAAATTGTGCTGTCGGTAAAAATAAAAGTTCCAAACCCTAATGAAGTTGTAGTATTGGTTAAGAATATGGCATTCCCAATTTTATTAATCGTCGTTTTCAATGCCTTGACTTTATTTCCGTGCCGCTTGTATTCCTGATGGTATTTATTGATAATAAAAATACAATTAGGTATCCCAATTACAATAATTAAAGGGGGCATTAAACCGGTCAAAATAGTAATATCAAATCCTAAAATTGCCTGAATACCAACTGACCAAACTACCCCAACCAACACAATAACCATGGAGAAAGCCATCGCTTTAAACGACCTAAAAAACAACAGTAAAATCAATGAAGTGATAAGTACAGCAAGTAAGATAAAGAGCTTTATTTCAGCACTTACTTTTGTGGTATTATTAGCTCTGATGAATGGCAAACCCGAATAACGAACTTTAAGATTTGTGTTTGCCTTAAAAATGTCAATCTCAGCATGCAAATCATCCATTAATACCTTTCGGTCTTTGGAGTCCAACAACTCTCGATCTAACGTAAGAGCCATTAAAGTGGTCTTTTTATCCTCGCTATAGATAAACCCTTCGTAAAAAGGCAAATCATAAACTTCTTTTAGCACACTATCCAACTCAACCTGAGTTTGCGGCTCGTTTGCAATTATAGGATAAGGAACTAGTCGCTTATTCACTTTGTCCTTTTCCAAACCATAGACATTAGCCATTGAAACTACTTTATCAATGCCCTCAACCTCTTTTAATCTTTTTGAAAGTTTATACCACTCTTGAAAGTTTTCCAGTTCGTATAATTGGTCGTCCTTTACCCCAATTACCATGATGCTGCCATCCTGTCCAAACTGAGCTTTAAACTGATTAAAGACTTGCAGAGTAGAATCGGTTTCGGGCAACATTTGCGCCATTTCATAACTCATTCTTACCGATCTACTATGGTAGCCAAAGAAAGCAGTTAGTGCTGCAAGCACAAAAATAATTAGGACTCGTTGTCTTAAAATAAAACTTGAAAATGGTTCCCACATAGGTAAAAAGCAAAAGTATTTGCTGCTAAAATTATTTTGTCAGCAAGGTGCAAATATCGAAATTTAATAGCAGCCCAGGAAATTAGGCAAGTTGAACAAGAAATTGCAATTTTAACCTTTAAAAAACAACCTTTTTTATGCCAATAGATTTTCCAAAAAACGCTAACGAAGTATTAGATATTTTAGATTTAATTGGTACGCTAGTATTTGCCATCAGTGGTTCTATGGCTGCATCTTCCAAGAAGTTAGACTTATTTGGAGCAGCTTTTATAGCATTTGTAACAGCTGTTGGCGGTGGAACTATACGAGACTTATTGCTTGGAACTACCCCTGTAGGTTGGATGCAAAATACCGCATACATTTACGTTATTCTGAGTGGAGTTGGCATTACTTTTCTTTTTAAAGCATGGGTTAGAAAGCTGAGAAAGACCTTATTTCTGTTTGACACCATCGGAATTGGAGTATTCACAATATTAGGACTGAGTAAAGCACTGATGTTGGGCATTGCTGCACCGATTGCAGTTATGATGGGAATGTTCTCTGCCGTTTTGGGCGGAGTTATTCGAGATATCTTAATCAACGAAATTCCATTAATTTTTAGAAAAGAAATTTACGCCATGGCTTGTGTTGCCGGAGGAACGGCTTTTGTCTTCCTTCGAGATATTTTAAGTTTTGAATGGAATGTTGTTGCAACAATTTCTCTCATCATTACAATAAGAATAGTTGTAATTAAGTTTAAGATAGGTCTTTCGGAAATAAATGATTCAAAACGAAGAATTTTTACAAAAACAGAATAACTAAAACTGGTACCTTATTTGCGTAGTTAATCCATATTGAAAATCAAAAACATGAATTGGAAAAGAATAACTCTGGGTTTATCTATTGCGATAGTGAGCTTTTCTGCTTGTAATAAAGCTACTCAACCTAAACAAAAAGAAGTAGTTGTTAAAAACTACAACACATATGAAGCCGAATGGAAAGTCATTGAAAAGATGGAGCAAAAAGGGCTGGGTAATAGCATTATCGGCAAGGTAGACTCTATCCTAGTAAAAGCACTTGAAGAAGAAAATACGGCTCAAATTTTTAAAGCATTAGCATATCGATCAAAGTATACCAATAAAATAGAAGAAGAGTCGAATTTAAAAATATTTACTCAGTACGAAGCGCAAATTACAAACTCCCAGTTCCCTGTAAAGCAACTGTTACATTCTGCTGCGGCTGAATTATACCATCAGTATTACAATCAAAACAAGTGGGAATTTCAAAATAGGACGACGACACAAAATTTTGACAAACAAGACCTGCGTACTTGGAGCTTGCAGGACATTTTAAATAAAGTCGATGAACACTATCAGCAGTCGTTAACAGCAAGAAAAGATTTATTGAGCTATCCCATTGATAACTTAAAAGACATTTTGCATTTGCCAGATTCCAAGCAAATGAAGCATCAATTTGATGGAAAATATTTACAACCAACGTTATTTGACTTTTTAGCAAATCGGGCTTTGCACTATTATCAGCAGAATGAAGGTCGAGTTAGCACTCCACAAGATGAGTTTAAGGTAGATCACTATTCAATTTTCAGCTCAACTAACGAGTTTGCAAAAATTGAATTTAACAGATCCGACACTAATTCGAATGATTTAAAAACAGCCCTGCTTTTTCAAGAATTAGTTCAGGCGCACCAAAACGATGGCAATAAATCGCCACTGCTTCATATAGAGCTTTCTCGTCTAAGACATTACTATTCAATTTCTCAAAAAGAAAAAAAAGACAGTTTATTTTTAAAGGCATTAGAGGTTTTGAAGCAAAACTTTGGCGAAACTGTAAACGCAACAGAAATTGAATATGCAATTGCTAAATACCATTATAACCTAGGTTCCAATTACTCTCAAGTAGAAAGTGAAGATTACAGATGGGAGCTAAAAGAAGCTCACGCGTTGAGTTCTGCAGCAGCCCAAAGTAACTCTTACGGAGCAATTCAGTGTCAAAATCTAAAGGCGCAAATTGAGCTGAAAAGTTTAAGGTTGCAAACCGAAAAAGTTTACTTGCCTTCTGAAGAAATTCAATATAAAGTAAATGCGAAGAACATAGATAGCGTATACTTTCGTTTAATTCGAATACCCAATGCCATCGAAAGTTTTAAAGAGCGAAATGAAACAATAGAGAAATACATAAAAAGACTTTCAAAAATAGAAAGCATACTGATGTGGAGGAAGCAATTGATCAATCCAGGAGACTTTCGCGAGCATAGCTACGGCTTTAATTTGAAACCATTAGCAAAGGGAAAATACATTCTTGTCACTTCAACAGATATTGATTTCACAATCCCATCAGCAACAATCAATTATATTGAATTTCAAGTAAGTGAACTAAGCTTTATTAGCAAAAACGAAAACAAAGGATCGGTTGATTTTTATGCTTTAAACCGAATGAACGGGCAAGCAATTTCAGGTGCAAAACTTACTGCCTATTACTACAACTACAATTACGATAGTAGAAAAAACGAGTTAAAAATTTTAAGCTCGCACCAAACAGACAAAAATGGGCTTATTCAAATTACTTCTGCAGAAAAGCAACGAAATTTTACGATCATTTTATCCTCAGACTCGGATACGTTGAATGAAGGTGGCTCTTTTTATACAAATAATTACTCAAGTCAAGAGACGAAAAGAATACAAACATTTTTATTTAGTGATCGAGCCATTTACCGACCAGGACAAACCGTCTATTTTAAAGGAATTGTTGTTGAAAGAGGGACAAAGTCGAACGAAATTAAAGTCAACTACTCTAATGAGGTAAAGTTAATGAACGTAAACGGAGAATTAATTTCCAAACTGGATGTAAAGACGAACGATTACGGATCATTTCAAGGAAACTTTGCACTTCCAAACTCAGGATTAAATGGCAATTATAGGATTCAAACTGAAGGTGGAATGCTCTATTTCTCGGTGGAAGAATACAAACGCCCTACCTTTAAAGTTACCTTAGACACAAGCAAAACTCCAGCAAAAATTAATGAAAAAATTAGCCTTACCGGAAGTGTTCTAGCCTATTCAGGAGCAAAAATATCTGAGGCAAAAGTGACCTATAGAGTTCAACGCAGAACAAGTTTTCCTTGGTGGGGATACTGGTGGCGACCAATGCCGAGAACAGCAAATAAAGAGATTGCAAATGGTAAAGTTGTCGCTGATGCTGACGGAAAGTTTAGCATTGAATTTTTCGCTGCTGCAGATGAACAAGTGACGAGCAAATGGAAACCAAATTTCAATTTCGACATTACAATAGACGCAACGAGTCCAAGTGGAGAAACTCAAAGTATTAATGAGAGTATTACGCTTGGAACAAAAGAAGTGTACCTCAGTAGTAATTTGAAAAGTAGCTTGCAGCTAGATGAATTAAAAAGCTTTGTAATTTATGCCAAAACTATTCAAGGAGTTGAACTAGATCAAAAGTTGAACTATACATTATATCGTCTAAAAACTCCTAAAAATTTAATGAGAAAGTCCTATTGGGAAGATGCTGAATATTTTGATAACGAAAAACAAGTTAAAGCAGCAGATAAATTGCACGAATTCGACCGTGGAACAGAATTACTGAAAGGAATTATTCAAAGCAATAAAAAAAGCGCCGTAATTGGTGACTTACCATTCGGAGCATATGAGCTAGTTGCAACAACCGTGAACGGAGAAGCCTCAGAATTTCAGCACCGTTTTGAGTTGTTTGACGAAAATTCGAAACAACTTGCAATTCCAAGTATCTTCGAATTTAAAGCCATAAAAATGGAGGCAGAACCCGGCGAAGAAGCCAGCTTTTCGATAGGTTCTAGCTTAACTAATTTGCAATTGTTGTATGAAATTCATTTAGGTGGGGAACAAATTTCTCAGCAATGGATTACGCTAAACAACGAGCAACGAAAAATAACACTACCAATAAAAGAAAGTTATAGAGGGGGAATCAAGATCAGTTTTATTGGCATTCACAACAACAGAGAAATTAGAGAAAGCCGAACGATTTCAGTGCCCTACACGAATAAAAAGCTTCAGCTGACTTTAGGAACGTATAGAAATAAAGTACAGCCGGGTAGTAAGGAGAAATGGACCATGACCATCACAGGTTCAATGGGTGAAAAGTTGAGCTCTGAATTGTTAGCAGGAATGTATGACCAATCGTTAGGTCAGTTTAAAAGTGAAGATTGGGTTATGAATTTGTACAGTAACAATAGTGGTGCGTTGACTTGGCAGACTGATCGCACTTTTGGTTTAAGCTATGCACAACAATACGGATACGAACGAAACTATGTTCAAACTCCTGTGCGAGTTTTCCCAAGTTTGAACTGGTTTGGGTTTTCGCTCAACGGATATGGCAGCGGGATGTACGTTGACGGGGCGGTAATGTCTATGCAAAAAAGTGTTAATTCTTATGGTGAGCGATTGATGATGGAAGATACGCCAATGGAAAGCCCTGTGGAAACAAAATCCTCAGCTAAGGATAACAGAGCCTTGCCACCTCCACCGCCGCCAGCTTCTGAGCAAGCAAACCTTTCTAACCCTGTCCGAACGGACTTCAGAGAAACTGCTTTTTTCTACCCACAGTTACGAACAGATAAAAATGGTATTGTAAGCTTTGAATTTGAGATGCCAGATGCGTTAACCAAATGGAAGTTTAGAGCCTTAGCGCACACCAAAGATTTAAAAGTAGGTACAACAGAAACTTCCATTCAAACTCAAAAAGAGTTAATGGTTTCGCCTACTGTTCCTCGTTTTTTTCGTGAAGAAGATCAACTTAACTTAAAGGTAACAGTGACCAACTTAAGCGAAAAGCCTCAAAATGGAATTGCTACAATTCGATTCTTCGATGCATTCACTAATCAACCGATTAACATTGCGAACGGCTCAGCAGCAGATCAAAAATTTAACTTATTCGCAAGTAAAAACGCTACTTTAATTTGGAGTATTCGAATTCCAATAGGTGTTCAAGCAATAAAGTACCAAGTGACAGCAAATTCAACAAGTTTTAGCGATGGAGAAGAAAAAGTAATTCCTGTTTTATCCAACAGAAAATTGGTAACAGAGTCCTTACCATTAGCGATCCGAGGAAATCAGCAAAAACAATTTGTTTTTGACAAACTAATTGACAACAACTCTAAAACCCTTACACACGAATCATTCACGTTAGAATTTACTTCGAACCCCGCTTGGTACGCCGTGCAAGCATTACCTTATGTAGTAGAATTGACTTCGGAATGTTCGGAGCAAATTTTTGCCCGTTTATATGCCAATCTTTTAGCTGAAAAAATTGCGAAAAGTAACCCAAGAATTCAAGAAGTTTTTAAATTATGGAAAGACTTGGATTCAAAAGAACTGACTTCTAAATTAATGCAAAACCAAGAATTGAAAAGTATCTTAATCGAAGAAACACCTTGGTTACAGCAAGCGAAATCAGAAACAGAGCAGAAAAAGCGAATTGCCTTATTGTTTGATTTTAATAAAATGACAGCTGAAAAAACTGCTGCCTTAAAAAAATTACAAGATTTACAATTACCCAATGGTGGTTGGGCCTGGTACAAGGGCATGGAAGATAATCGCTACATTACACAGTATATTATTGAAGGTTTTGGTCATTTGAAAAAATTGGGAGTTGATCTTTCCGCTGAACATGGAATGAACGCTCTACTTAATAACGGACTAACCTATTTAGACGATAGAATTATCGAAGATTACGATTGGTTAAAAACCCATAGCAAAGACCTTTCAAAAAATCATTTGAATCAAACTCAGATTCATTATTTGTACACGAGAAGTTTCTTTTTAGACAGAGAAACTCCCGAGAACTCTACTGCACTAAACTACTATTTAAAACAAGCAGAACAATATTGGCTAGGAAATAACCTCTATCTAAAAGGAATGCAAGCTTTGGCTTTAAATAGAATGAATCCTACATCGAAGACGCCAAAAGAGATTGTTGGATCACTTCGAGATAATTCGTTACAAACTGAGCAGATGGGAATGTATTGGAAAGAAAATCAAGCCGGGTACTACTGGTACGAATCTCCTATTGAGACACAAGCTATGATGGTAGAAGTGTTTCACGAGATCGCAAAAGATAAGATTGCCGTTGAAGAACTTCGTATTTGGTTGCTGAAAGAAAAGCAGACTCAAATGTGGTCAAATTCAAAAGCAACCGTTTTGGCTTGTTACGCCCTTTTAATTGATAATGTCAAAGCCTTGGCAAGCGGCTCATCGGTTTTGGTAAAGGTTGGCATGCAAGAGTTAAAACCAACAGATGTGGAAGCAGGAACGGGCTATTTTAAGACGGTTTGGAATAAAAGTGAGGTTCGAGCTGAGCTTGGAGTTATTGAGGTAATCAAGTCATCAGATGGTATTGCCTGGGGAGCTGCTTATTTGCAATATTATGAAGACTTGGATAAGATTACTTCTGCCGACGTGGAGGAGTTCTCTGTTTCAAAAACTATTTTTAAAGTTGTTCTAGATGGCAATGAAGAAAAAATAATTCCAGTTGATACTTCAGGAATTGAAATAGGAGATAAGATTCGAATTCGACTACGCATTGAATCCATGCGAAATTTAGAATTTGTCCACGTAAAAGATATGAGAGCTTCAGGCTTTGAGCCCATTAATGTAATTTCAAGGTACAAGTATCAAGACGGGTTGGGTTATTATGAAAGCACAAAAGACGCATCTACCAACTTTTTTATGGATCGGGTAAACAAGGGTGTCTATATTTTTGAATACTATTTAAGAGCTACAGTTAGTGGTGATTTTTCTAATGGTATTTGTACCCTACAATGTCAATATGCCCCGGAGTTTTCGACCCACAGTAAAGGTAAAAGGTTAATTATTAAAAATTAATCCTACAGCTTTCTTACATTTGAACAAACTACAAATCAATTAACATGAAAAAATTACAATTTATCGGGGCACTTGCAATGTCTATAAGTATCCTCGCTTGTGGTGGAGGTGATTCTACCAAAACGGATAGTGACGGCCAGACTGAAGTCACTGATTCTCCAAGTGCAGATTATTCTAACATGGAACAAATCAGCCTCTTTGATTTCGGAGTTGACGCAAACATTCAGCTACCAAAGGAAGATAAGGGCCCTCGCAAAATTGAAACCTCTGCTACGGGAAGTGTGACTGTTGAAGTGAGTGATAAATTTGGAATTGACATTAATCCTTTTGGTTTAACGGTTTCCGAAAAGAAAGAAGAGCTAAATGGAGATTTAGTTTATACAATAGAATATATTGAAGATACAGCAGATAAAATTATTTACAAAAAAAGCATTACTGACAATGAAGAAATAGAAACTGAATACCACTTCTATTTAACAAAAAGCATTGGAGGAGAGTTATTCTCCGTACAAAGCTTACCTAAAGTATTTAGTCAAAAGGCAATTGATAAAATGATTCTATCAGCTGAAAGCGTAGATGCTAATGATCCCAGTTAATTTAATTAGAAAGACTAAGAGTCAAAATAAAAAAGCCCCATATTCGTAAAGAATATGGGGCTTTTTTGTATTCCTATTTTCTTATCCAAAATGCTCAGGAACAAAAATCTGAGAAGGATTCATTACAATTACTGGAATCTGAAATTCATTATTTAACACCTCAATTTCTCCACTTCCTTTAAATAAGTCAGGCAAGAACCCTCCATCACCTGAAGCATTCACAATAGCAATCATGTCTGCGTCAATGTCTTTTGAGTATTGAAGAAGTTGTGGAATAAAATTCCCGTGCTCAGGAGCAATTTCTACTTCATAATTCACTTTTCGTTCTGTAAAATATTGTTTGGCAAAAGTTAATTCTCGCTTTACTTTAGTACTGATAAATTCATCTTTTTCATTGGAAATGAAAATGTGAATCGTAGCCTTAAAATGCTTTGCTATACTTGCTGTAATTGAGAGTTTCGATTTTGTTTCTTGAGAAAACTTAATAGGTAATACCAAGTCTTTAATGCTTCCTTTCGATTTTTTCCCTTGGTTTACAACAAATGGCAATTTAGAGTGACCTATTACCTTTAGTGCATAACTCCCTGTTAAGTGCTGAATCCCCTTGATTCCGTGGGTTCCCATAACAACTAACATTGCTCCTACTTCCTCTCCCACTTCAGGTATTCTATCAAAAATACTTCCCTTTCTTATCTCAAAAGAAACAGGAATGCCATATGTGTTTGATGCACTCTCTGATAATTCTTTTAATTTATCTTCTGCCTCACTTCTAGCCTTTTCGCTTGAAATTACGTGGAGCAGAACCACCTCGCCTTTAAAACTCTTTGCAACCGTTGCTGCGTGAGATACAGCGGTATCTGCAACTTCTGAAAAATCATGAGGTACAAGAACTTTATAAATGTTATCCATTGGTAGTAAAATTATATTAAGCCTTTCAAATATAGATATTCTATTAACATATTCAAGAATTAAATTTGAATATAAAGCAAGGTTTTTAATTTATTTTATACTAATTGTAATCAGAACCCTACAAGGTATTTTCCATTTGTATATCAAATTGAACCAAATCAACAAACTGCTTAATTCTTTCTTCAACTTCTTCTTCAGTTAACTCAACCATTCTTTCTGTTCCAAATTTTTCAACTGAAAATGATGCCAATGCGCTGCCATGTATCAAAGCTCTTTTCATGTTGTCGAAAGAAATATCGTCGGTAGCTGCCAAATAACCTATAAATCCCCCTGCAAAAGTATCTCCTGCTCCAGTTGGATCAAATACGTCTTCTAATGGTAACGCCGGCGCGAAGAAAACTTCATTTTCATGAAACAACAATGCTCCATGCTCTCCTTTTTTAATGATGAGATACTTTGGCCCCATTGCCATGATTTTTTTTGCAGCCTTTACCAAAGAATAATCCTCAGATAGTTGACGAGCCTCTTCATCATTAATAGAAAGAACATCTACTAACTTCAACGTTTCTTTTAACTGCGGCATCATCATATCCATCCAAAAGTTCATCGTATCCATAACAATTAGCTTTGGACGATTCTTCATTCTTTCAATCACTGTTTTTTGGACCATTGGAAACAAGTTTCCAAGCATTAAGTACTTGCAATTTTGGTACTCTTCCGGAATAACTGGGTCAAAGTTTTCCAATACATTTAACTGAGTGTCTGCGGTATCTCTGGTGTTCATATCGTTGTGATATTTACCCGACCAGAAAAAAGTTTTTTTCCCTTTCTTAATCTGAAGGCCTCTCGTGTTTATACCATGTTTCTCCATCATCGTGATGTACTCCTGTGGAAAATCCTCTCCAACAACTGACACAATATTTACTTTATCTACGAAGTTGCTAGCAGAGAGGCCAATATACGCTGCGGAGCCTCCTAGGATTTTATCAGTTTTCCCAAACGGAGTCTTAAGCGCATCAAAGGCTACGGTGCCAACAGTTAATAAACTCATCTAAATAATTTTTTAAATTTTTCGCAAAGAAATTGTTTAATTCAACACTTGCGAGTGTTAAGGAGGTTGCGTAATTCTCGGTTGTACTGGTAATTTTCTTAAACCATGTAATCCATGAATTTCTGAACAAAGTCTAAAAAAAGTTGGCTTTTTTTAGAAATGAAGAAATGAAAAGAGACGTTAGGACAGCAATGCTCTTCTAACGTCTCTTTTTAAATTGGGCACTAACTTTTCCTACCCGTTTTGTATTTGATGCAAAATGTCTTTTGCTTGGTGCCATTCTAATCTTGGACCGAATTGCGTCACAACTTTTGAAGAGGCCAAAGAAGCTAATTTACCAGCATCGGCAAAACTTCTTCCATTGGTTATTGCAGCTAAAAAGGCTCCTGCAAATAAATCTCCAGCCCCATTGGTGTCAATCGCTTCAACCTTGTAAGGCTCAATGTCGACAAAAGTATCTCCGTCATAAATCATAGCTCCGTTAGCCCCTTGAGTAATTACAAACCTTTTTGCATCCTTTTTCAATGCTTCTCTCGCATCCGAAAGGTTATCTTTTCCAGTATAAAGCATAGCTTCCTCTTCATTACAGAATAGTAAATCAACACTTGAACCCACTACTGATTCCATCGGCTCTTTAAAATACTTTACCATAGAAGGATCTGAAAAGGTTAAAGCCGTTTTAACACCATTATCTTCAGCAATCTTTTTAGCGTGCTTCATTGCCGCTTGTCCATTTTCTGATGTTACCAAATAGCCTTCAATGTATAAATACTCACTATCCTTTAAAGCATGCTCCGAAATCTGTGCACTTGAATAATCAGCTGTTATTCCTAAAAAAGTATTCATCGTTCTTGATGCATCATCTGTCGTCATCACCAAACATTTTCCAGTAATTCCTTCTTCCAGCTCATGTCCGTCTAGGTTTGATTCTACTCCGTTCGCTTTTAAATCTTTTCGATAGAAATTTCCTAGTTCGTCATTCGCTACTTTACAAGAATAATAACTTGAGCCGCCAAATTGAGCCACCGCTATAATTGTGTTTGCCGCTGAACCGCCACATTGCATGTTACTTTTAGACATATTGATGGCCTCAGAAATCCTAGATTGGCTTTCTTCATCTACCAAAGTCATTAGACCTTTTTCTATGTTATGATCGGCTAAAAATT
The DNA here is from genome assembly GCA_047627915.1 of Vicingaceae bacterium. Lineage (GTDB taxonomy): Bacteria > Bacteroidota > Bacteroidia > Flavobacteriales_E > Vicingaceae > NORP294. Next base: position 10,176 of record JBLHTZ010000028.1, on the reverse strand, counting down.
GATCGTTCACTTCGGTTACAATGTCAACTAAAGCGTTGCCAATTCCAAATACATTATACTTTTTGCTCATTAATTTGTTTTTTTATCTCACTGCCACGCCAGGAGCAATTTCCTCCTGATATAGCGTATAAATTGAAAATATTTAAATTTGTTGTAAAGATATTGTTTAATTCAAAACTTTCGGGTAATATTGCCCTCCCGTTCTTGAAAAAGATAAAATTCCTCCTTAGCTCAGTTGGTTAGAGCATCTGACTGTTAATCAGAGGGTCCTTGGTTCGAGCCCAAGAGGAGGAGCAAAAGGCTGTAGTTTGACTACAGCCTTTTTTTGTTTAAAGAAACACCTTACTTTATGACATCAATTACCTAGTGCGCCCAAAGTTTGATTTTGATGCCATTGATTCAATTGATGGCAACAACGAAGCCTTTAAATTATTGGATGCTGTTGCCGATAGCCTGGTATTGAATTCTTACGCCATTATTGATAATTTTTTGTCAGACGAAGAAGCCTTGAACTGTTTAGAAGTGCTCAAAGACAACAAAGAGAAAGGCAAGTTCAAAAAAGCGGGAATTGGCACTTCCAACCAATTTCAAGTGAACAACAGCATACGGGGCGATGAAATAAAATGGCTAGACGAAAACAACCTCTCAGCAGCCAATAAAGTATATCTCGATCAAATTGGCGCCATGATGCGGTATTTTAACCAAACCTTGTTCTTGAGTCTGAAAGATTTTGAATGTCACTTTGCCCATTACCCCGCAGGAGCTTTTTACAAAAGACACCTCGATTTGCTCCAACTTTCTGACCACAGAAAATTGAGCTTTGTATTTTACTTGAACCCAGGCTGGCAAAAAGGAGATGGAGGAGAACTATTGCTTTACTTGAACGAAAATAAAATCGAACGAACCGTTACAATTGAGCCATTATTGGGAAGGTTGGTGGTTTTTAGATCAGAAATTTTGGAGCACGAAGTAGCTTTGGCAAACAAATCAAGACACAGCATTACAGGCTGGATGCTTGACCAATACAAAGGGACTACTTTTTTGTAGGAATAAAGCTATTAGAAATAACCATACTTCAAAAAAGTATGTCACCTGAGAGAGAAACAGTAAAACTCTTACTCCACCTCAACACTAATCACTCCAGTATCGTTAAACGGTCCATCAACCACGTCACCGTTTCCATCAACCAATTGAATACGAATACCTTGATCCTCTTTTGGCAGTCCTTCCAATAGAAACGCTTTATTCAACGGCAGGTCAAATTGATTTTGATCAACAATTACACGGACAAAATAACTCAACCCTTCCAGCACATTTTTAGCGTAAAAGTCTAAAAACAAACCCGAGCTATCTGCTTGATTCGATAGGTGGTGAAACAAATGAACTCCTGTTTCAGTAACATTGCTTTGTTGCCCATCGCCTAAAACGTAATTCTTTAAAAAAACGGCCTTTTCATTCGGTATTCTCAATCCGTTTGCCAACGACAAAAAGGCTAGAACAACGTTATTCCCCTCTAGTATTTCTAATTCAATTTCAGCAGTTTTGCTAATTATCAGCGGTCCATTATTTATGGTATAATGAATTTCGTACCCTTTCGGCAATGCCTCTTTAAATTGAAGGTTTAGTTTATGTTCCGCTTCTTTTACTTCTTCACTTTTAAGGGATAATTCTTGTAGAGCATATTCCTTTTTGTACTTCACAGGGGTTACCAGTATTGAACCTTGCTGCAGAACTCCATCGTTTTCTAACTGAACCGCTAAACGCTCTTCTAAAGAGGTTGAATCTGAACAAGAGAACAACAAAATGCAAAAAAATGGGACAATTAACTTCATATGTTACAAATAAAAAAGGCCGCACAAATTGTGCAGCCTAAATTAACTTTTAATAGAAACTACTCTACAATAACATAAATCGTAGAACTCATTTGCAATCCATAACTTTGGTGGTAACCATCAGCAAATTGCATGGTTAACATATGCTTTCCAGCTGGTAAATCTAATTCTGTTTTGATTTGTCCTTTTCCAAAGTGGATGTTTACCGAATCTGCTGGCACAATGATTCCTCTTTCTAATGGCCCTCCATTTATAATAATGTGGTGATGCCCTTTTCCTTCATTCAACGCTCCTGCTGGTTCTACTTCCATTCCTTCAACGCCGAATTCCACCTTAACTGGAGATGTTACTGTCTGCCCATCTTCTAGATTAGCAAAAAACACTTTTGCTCCTTCAGGAATTGCAACTGGCTCAGCTGCTGCAGCCTTTTCTACCATGTCGTCATGGTCATCGTGATCCATGTCTGCTTCGTGCATTTCGTCATGGCTCATTTCGTTTTCTTCTGTTTTCTTTGGAGCTTCTCCACAAGAAGCAAAAAATACTCCCAAAGCAATTGCTAAAATATTTATCTTTTTCATGTTTGTTGGTTTTTATGATTCAAATTCAATTAATACTTGGTTTTTTTCTACAGCATTTCCTTCTGTTACCGCTATGGATTTTACAACAACATCCGCCGGTGATTTTAAAACGTTTTCCATTTTCATGGCCTCTAAAACTACCAAAGCTTCTCCTTCTTTAATAGATTGCCCAACTTCAACTTCAATTTTTAAAACCAAACCTGGCATTGGAGCTTTTAACTCTTTAGCTACATTGCTCGTTAAATTATCCATACCCAATTGCTGCAGCAATAGATCAAAGCGATCTTCAACTTTGGCTTTATAAATATTGTTGTTCACTTTTAGGTCAAATGTTTTTTTCAACTCATCCGCTCCAACAACTTCAACAGAATAGGATTTCCTATTTCTTAAAATATGAAACTTTCCTGACTTCACCTCTATTTGGTCCCAGTTAACTGATATTCCGTTCAAGTCAGCCGAATTTTCTGTTAATCGTTGAACGGAAAAACTGTTCCCATTTTCAATTTCTACCTTCAATTCACTCATAGCGCCACAAATATACATTTTATGAATTTACCCTTCATCATATTCAACTTGATAATTCTAAGTTAAAAATGCACTTTTGCGAAGCAAAATTAGCTACCATGAGAAAAATTCTTATTCCACTATCAATCATAACTTTAATTACTGCAATCCAAGCTTGCAAAAGCATTGAACCCTCAGTAGTTACAACCGATTATGTCACTCTTGACACCATTAACATAGAAGCGGATAGCCCAAGAGAAATTTATAGAGCTTCTGAAAAGAGGATTAACGATATTCTGCACACTAAACTAGAAGTAAGCTTTGACTGGGACAGCGCATACTTGTACGGTAGAGCGAATTTAACTGTAAAACCTTATTTCTACGCTACCGATAGCTTAATTCTAGACGCAAAAGGCTTCCAAATTCATGAAGTTGCAATGGTAGACAGAATAGGTAAAAAGTCTCCGCTTAAATACGTTTACGACGATGCCTTCTTAAAAATTAATCTTGGCAAAACGTTTACCAAATCAGACACCTACAAAATTTTTATAGACTACACGTCGATGCCCAATAAGTTAAAAGTAGGAGGGAGTTCTGCAATTACTAGCGATAAGGGATTATACTTCATAAATAACGATGGGGCCATTCCAAATAAACCAAAACAAATTTGGACACAAGGAGAAACAGAGTCAAGTTCATGCTGGTTTCCAACAATTGATTCTCCAAATGAAAAAACAACACAAGAAATTTACATTACCGTTGACTCAAATTACGCTACTCTTTCCAATGGCGAATTAATGTTTCAGACAGAAAACGAAGACGGAACAAGAACAGATTATTGGAAACAAAAACTACAGCATGCTCCGTACCTGTTTATGATGGCCATCGGGGAGTTTGCCATTGCAAAAGATGAGTGGAGAGGTAAACCAGTACATTATTATGTAGAGAAGAAGTATGCTGACGTTGCAAAAGACATCTATCCGAATACCGTTGAAATGTTGGAGTTTTACTCTACTAAATTAGGTTACGATTACCCTTGGGACAAGTACCATCAAGTAGTAGTAAGAGACTACGTATCAGGCGCAATGGAAAACACTGGAGCTGTTATTTTTGGAGATTTTATTCAAGGAAACAAACGTTTTTTAATTGACAATGCTGGTGAAGATATTGTAGCGCATGAGATGTTTCACCATTGGTTTGGAGATTTAGTTACTTGTGAATCTTGGTCAAACCTACCTTTAAATGAATCGTTTGCAACTTACGGAGAGTATTTGTGGAACGAGCATAAATATGGGAAAGACCAAGCCGACTTGCACATTGATGGAGATTTAAAAGTGTACTTGAGTCAATCTAGGATTAACAAAGAGACTCTTATCCGATTCAATTATGACAACCAAATGGAAATGTTTGATGCTCATTCGTATCAAAAAGGAGGACGGGTGTTGCACATGTTAAGAAACTATGTTGGTGACGATGCATTTTTTGCAGGATTGAAACTTTATCTTCATGACAATGAATTCCAAACGGTAGAAATTCACAACTTGCGCTTGGCTTTTGAAGAAGTAACTGGTGAGGACTTGAACTGGTTTTTTAATCAGTGGTTTTTAAGTGCCGGACATCCTATAATTGAGCTTGAAAAAAGTTATGCAGATGGGAAATTGACCGTTACCGTCAAGCAAACACAAGATGGACCTGACGTTCCTGAGGCTTTCGAAATTCCTACAACAATTTATATACTTCAAGCCAATGGTATGGTTCGAGAAAAAGAAATTCGAATCACCAAAAGAACCGAAGCATTTGAATTTACTCTGAATGACGCACCGCTATTAGTGAACTTTGATGCTGACAAAGTGCTGTTGGGACAGGTTAACCAAAACTACGAAAAGAGCGAAGCGATTGCATTATACAACAATGCAAATCACTTTTTAGATAAAACGGAAGCTATTATCTTAATTAAAAATAAGAAAGATTCCTCCTCTTTAGATTTAATAGATAAAGCGTTAGAAGACAACTTCTGGTATGTTCGAAAATCAGCAATACAAGCAATAAAGAATCTTGCTAAAGCAAGACCAGCCACAACGTTGGAAACACTAAAGGAAATTGCAAAGTCTGATACAAAGTCTGCAAATAGAGCTGCGGCAATTACCGCAATTTCTAAATACTTTATTGAGGAAGTTGATATGAGTTTCTTAGAAAATAGAAAGGAGGATCTCTCGTACAATGTGCTTTCTGCTACCTTAGACGCTGTTCACAAAAAAGATACTAAAAAAGGTATGAAGTTAGCCGAGCAATTAGAGCAGGAAGACAATGCCGGAATACTAGCAACGGTTGCTAACATTTATGCTACAGATGGAAATCCTGAAAAGCAAACATTTTTTGAAGATGCCATTGAGAACGCTACCGGATTTGGGAAGTATGGCTTAATGAACAGTTACGGCGACTTTTTAGACAAGCAAGAAGATACAGTAGTTGAAAAAGCCCTTCCTACCTTAGTGGAAAATAGCAAAGGAACGGGACTTTGGTTTGTGAGAATGGCTGGTTTAAATTCATTGATTAAAATGAAAACTAAAAATAGCAACTCCATTGAACAGTTAAATGCAGAAATAGCGAAAACAGAAGATGGCGCTAATAAAGAAAAGTTGAATAACACTCTAGTTAAAACCAAGGCAATCAATGAAAAAATTGTTGCTGCTCTGAAGGAACTTCTAGAAGAAGAAACCAATGGTAATATGAAAAAAATGATTGAAGGGGCCCTAGAGTAAGGGTTATTTTCTCCCAAAGTCTGCGGGTATTTCTCCCCACACCTTGGTTTCCCACTTTAATATTTTGTTTTGGTAGTCATTCGTGTGCAACCATTTAAGAGCTCTATCTACCAGCTCAAAAGAGTCCTCATTTGTAGCATTTCGCTCCAACTTGGTATTCACCCTTTTCCGCTGAACCCACCCAATTGCTATTTTGCTATCGGAATAGATTGGAGTAGAACTATTCTGCTTTTTCAAGAATGCCAAAGCATGCACCAATGCTAGAAATTCACCAATGTTATTTGTAGAGTTTTTATAGGGACCCTTTTTAAAAATTACTTTTTTCGACCGAGTTTCTACTCCTTGGTATTCCATAAGGCCCGGATTTCCGCTACAAGCAGCGTCTACTGCGATAGTATCTAGGTTCGGATTTCCAATCAACGCTCGCTTCTCTGCAGAAATTGCAACTTTAGGTTGCGCAACTCCTTTGTGTTTAGCATATGTCTCTTTTGCGGCTTTAGTAGCCGTGGCTAAATCGGGAAAAGCTTTATACTCTGCTCCTTTAAAACCATCAATACTTTTTTTACATTCGTCCCAAGAAGTAAATACTCCATTCTTTTTGCCCTTCCAAACAACGTAAAACTTTTTCTTCTTCATATTTTAACCCAAAAGGGAATTTTTATCGAACGAAAGTACACAGAAGTTTAGATGTAAGACCTTTATCATTAGATTTGTAATTATGAGTTTCACATTAATTACTCTTGAACCTACAAATTACCTTGACGCGTTATTGTTTCAAGAAACTTTTTTCAATGCTCAATTGGAAAAAAAGGACAATGAAGAAAACACAAGTAATACCCTTATACTTCTGCAACATACTCCTGTGTATACATTAGGTAAATCGGGCGACATTAACAATTTAAAAGTGCCGATTGAAGAAACAGGTGCTGAATTTTACCAAACAAAACGAGGTGGAGACATTACCTTTCACGGTCCGGGTCAACTTGTGGTTTATCCCATTTTTGACACCGAAAATTACGGCATTAGTGTTCGGGAATATGTCGCAAAACTAGAACAATGTGTCATAGATTGTATTGCTGAGTATGGTTTAAATGGTAAACGAATTAGTGACGCGAGTGGCGTTTGGCTAGATGCTGAAACTGAAAATGCTCGTAAAATTTGTGCCGTTGGGTTAAAAGTTAGTCGTGGAATAAGCATGCATGGTTTGGCCTTTAACATTAATACCGACCTCAGGTACTTTGATCACATAGTACCTTGTGGCTTAGACGATAAATCGGTCACTTCTTTAGAAAAAGAGCTAGGTAAAAAAATGGACTTTTATGAGGTTCAAGGTAAACTTGTAACCCAATTCAAAAAACACTTTAGCTAAATGAAATTTTTACTCAGTCTCCTACTGTTTTTTTCCTATTTTAATTCACGCGCAACTACTTGAAAAAAAAGAAATACCGCGTTTTGAAGGTTACTATTGGGATTTAGAAGGGAAAAACACAGTGGTTTAATAGAGATAAGACATACTAAAGCAACGGGAATTGGAACCAAAATAAAATTCTATAAAGAAGAAGAAGAGAAAGGCGAAAATTTGAGCAAAAAAGACATGGCAAGTTTTGTTATTGGTTCTGATAGTTTTGCACTTGTGAATGACTTTATGGCAACTCCTCTTGTTAAGTATAAGACAGATTTCGCAAAAGTTCTTGATACAGGTGCTATTAATCTATATGTTCATATCAGAAAAGCTCGGCAAAGTGGAAACTCAGGAGCAGCTTATTATGCTATTTACCTTGAAGAATATCTAATTAGAAAAAATGCCTCTAATGATTATTTCTGTATTCGGGGCAAAAAGACACTCCGCGACATATTCCTACCTATGATTGAGAACTGCCCTGAATTGCATAATTCAGTTAGCTCGATGAAGCCTAAAGATGCGATAGAGCAATTGCCTGCGTTAGTAAAAGAATATAACGAGTATAAAAAAACAAACCCCTAAAGATGCTTTTCTGCATGGTAAGATGACCGAACCAAAGGTCCACTTTCTACATGGGTAAAACCGCGCTTCATCCCCTCCTCTTTGTAAAAAGCAAAAACATCGGGGTGAACAAATTCAGAAATGGGAAGGTGTTTTTTCGAAGGCTGCATGTATTGTCCAATGGTCATGATGCTCACTCCAACATTTCTCAAATCATCCATCGTAGCCAATACTTCTTCTTTGAATTCTCCTAGCCCAACCATAATTCCAGATTTGGTTTTCTCAATTCCTCCTTCTCCTAAGCGTTTCAACACCTCTAAACTTCTATCGTATTTTGCTTGTATTCTAACTTTTGCCGTAATTCTTCGAACTGTTTCCATGTTGTGCGAAACAATTTCAGGTGCGACATCTATAATTGGTTGTAAGTTTTCCCACTCGCCCTTGAAGTCTGGAATTAATGTTTCAATGGTTATTCCAGGATTGTGCTTCCGAATCAGTTCAATCGTTCTTTTCCAAGCATCAGCACCTCCGTCTTTCAAATCATCTCTATCAACAGAAGTGATAACAGCATGTTTTAAATTCATCAATTTAATTGATTTCGCCACTCTCAGCGCCTCAAAAGGATCTACATCTTCTGGTTTACCAGTATCTACATTACAGAATTGACAAGATCTAGTGCACGTATTTCCCAAAATCATGAAGGTTGCCGTTCCGGCGCTCCAACACTCCGCCTGGTTAGGACATTTCCCTGACTCGCAAATGGTGTGCAATTTGTGGTCTTTAACAACCTTCTTGGTTTCACGATACTCCTTGCCCGAAGAAATCTTTGTTTTTAACCAATCTGGCTTCCCAATTTTTACCTCTTGATCTTCTTTATTCTTGAATAAATTCGCCACTGTTCAATTGCTTTTTAGAGGAACAAAGGTATTAAAGGAAAAGTTCCAAAACCGATTTGGACAAGATATTAATACCCGCCTTTCAACCCTATTGTATTAAGTGGCCTAAAAGCCTGCATTCGTTCTAAACAACTTAATAGCTATTGCTAATAATATAATTCCGAATACTTTACGAAGTACTGCAATCCCGCCAGATCCCAGCACCTTCTCAATTTTTGTCGACAATTTCAACACAGCATAAACCACAATTATATTTATGATAATTGCAACGATTATATTTTGCACCTCATATTCTGCTCTCAAAGAAAGTAATGAAGTCATGGTGCCCGCTCCTGCAATTAATGGGAAGGCGATAGGGACTATAGATGCTGTTTCAGGAATATCATCTTTGTATAATTTGATGCCTAAAATCATCTCCAAAGCAAGAAAGAACAATATGAATGAACCGGCTATTGCAAATGAACTCACATCAATGCCAATAACATTTAAAATTGACTCGCCAAGAAACAAAAAAGCAATCATTAACAACATTGCAACAATACTGGCTTTTTCAGATTTAATATGACCAACCTTTTGTCTTAAGTCTATGATGATCGGAACCGAACCAATTATATCGATTACTGCGAAGAGCACCATTCCGACTGTAAATATTTCTTTTATATTGAATTGCATGTTTTTTTTGTGTTACTATTTCGGGCGGCAAAATTAGGAAAAGCATCAAAGCAAAAAACTTATTGTCAACTTTGAAAAGAAATGTCAATAACATGAAAAAGGGTCGATAATTTCACGAAAGAAATTACTCGAATTCAGTAAAAATTTTACAGTAACAATTCGACCGCGCTTCAAGAATGAAAACTGTTAATTCAAGATAGGTAAATACAGCTTACAATAATGTTATTGACTCTTCGAGAAATACACTTCTAATTTTCGGTTTAAGGCATCCACTGCAGAGTTGTAGCTGGGATTTAGTATAAAGTATATCAAAGGAAAGCCAAAAAGAAGCTGTTCAGGATGTTTTTGTATTCCCGGTGCGTTGGTTCGAGAATAATAGGGAAATGGCTCAACCATTTGTTCAAAATTTTGATTTTTAATTACAAACGCACTGAACCCAAAGTTAGGTTGGCCATAGTAACGCGGAACCCATAAAGATTGAAAGTCCCCAATCTGTTCTAATTCGTAATGTGATAATTGAATAAAGGTATCTTGTTTGATTGCCGTGTATTCTGCCGTATAAATATTTTGCTTTGACAATACAATGGTAGAGTCTAACTCAAGTTTCTCATTCAGAAAAATTCCTTCAAAATCCCCCTTCCTGACTTTATCAGATTTATCACTATAGAAAAAGTAAACAGGGGCAAAATCGAAGTAAGTTTTAAAGGCCTTCACTATTTTTTGATTTTGAGTTAACTGCCACTTTTCATCTTTTAGTGCTTGTTTTTCTCGACCTGCCTTGCGTAAAGCAACTATCGTATTCTCTGATGTTTTTAATCGAACCAACAACGCTCCTTCTTTCAACAAAACAATATCCTTCTTTGCCATTTCTTTTCTATGGTGCCGATAACTCTCAACCTTTTCTGGTTTTGCATGCAGGCGATACTTTAACCCAAGTTGAAACGACGAAGAATTAGTTGATTGAGAAGG
>JBLHTZ010000027.1:0-32906 GCA_047627915.1 Vicingaceae bacterium | reverse complement strand
AAGGGAATCTTCTTTTTGTGCGAAAGCAGTTACATTTATGAATAGGGCAATTAATAGAATAATTCTCTTCATGGAAATTAATTTTGGTTGCAAATAACGTGAAATTGTTTCGAAGGAATGGCCAGCTTTTTGTAGGTATATTTTAGAATAAGCTAATTAATTCGTATACTTTGAATTAATCACATCATCAAAAGATACTATATGAGCAGAGGATTTGTAAGAGAAGATGATCAAGAAGAATTACCAATGGTTCCACCAAGACCATACCTCCCTGACGGAGCGACGAATTATGTAACTCCTGAAGGAGTGGAGTTCCTTTTAAAAGAAAAGGAAGAACTACTGGAAGAGAAAAAAAACATTGAGTATACCAACGACAACGAACGGCGTATCGCTAAAAACTTAGTGAATGCTACGCTTAATTTACTTGTCGCACGAATTGATTCAGCCAAGGTGGTAGACCCAAATGCACAAAAACAAGATAGTGTTCGGTTTGGAGCGAACCTAAAGCTAAAAATGGATAATTCTACTTCGCCAAAGAACTTTAAAATTGTTGGCGTGGATGAGGCGGACATTTCACAGGGAAAAATTTCCTATTTATCACCTGTCGCGAAGGTGTTGATGGAGAAAAAAGTAGGCGACAAAGCATCTTTACAACTGGACAGTGGCCAACGTATTTTTGAAATCCTAGAAATTGATTACGCTAATTAATTCTTTCAAAAAGCCATAAAAAAGCCCTTGCTACACGGAGTGAACTTCAGAAATTAACAATCCGGTTTTAAGAATTACGAATCGTTGAGTTATGAATAAGTAATAATGACTAATCTGTTAATGACTAATTACTAATAGTTGTTTTTTTACTGTCATTGCGAAGGAGGCACGACTGCGGCAATCGGTTTTTTAATGACCAGCTTTATCCGTTCTTCGCAATGACGGTCTGAATTTTGCCTTGCTAACAAGACATAAAAAAAGCCCTTTTGCAAGATTGCAAAAGGGCTTCTAGCTTACGTTTTAGTATTCTTACTTTACTGGTAGGAAAGAATAATTCTCTCCGTAATACATCATTTGCTCTTTAAATGTTTCAGGGTATTCAACTTTTACGTCAACTACTTTGCCTTCTTCCATTACTGGAACCAATTTAGGATTGATAAATCCTCCATAAGGTGCAATTCCCAGTGTTTCGTAACGTGCTAAAACCTCTTTGTGCAACTCTGGATCAACTTGAACTGCATATTTTTCAACCAAGGCCTTCCCTGCTTCATAGTCTCCTTCAGACTTGATTCGCTGTAATTCTCTCAATTGCATTCCAAAAATGTCTTTCACCTTTTCATAGTCATTAATCACAAAAAACGTTTTACCATCTCTCATTTTCTTTACAATTACGCTGTCTTTAGCTCCGGTCTCAAATGCCCATTTGGCAATCATCTGACGGTTTCTCATGTGCGCTTCTTCCACAACATCGCCAAGTTTTAATCGCTTCAATTGTAGCATCATTCCGTTCTTAATGTAATCGTCATAAGCTGTTTTACCAGCATCTAACGATTCAATTAATCCCATTTCAACCAATTTCTGATCGTGTAGATAGTACAACGCCACTAAGTCAGCTCTGCCTTCTTCCAACGTAGAAGCATAACTCTTTAATGTTTCAGAAGTTGTTCCAACACCTTTGTTAATTCTACCAGATGCGTGACCAATTACCTCGTGTAAATCGGTGTGCAACAAATCAGCAACTCCACCATACTTTTTAGAACGCTCAATTTCTGCCTGATCCCATGCAAATTCAGAAAGCGAACTTTTACCTTCTTTAGAAGACATTTCGTACGCATGAACAATGTTACCAAGGCTCACACTTTTAGATCCTACTTCACGCACCCAACCGTTGTTTGGTAAGTTAATACCAATTGGAGTTGAAGGAGAAGCATCTCCTGCTTCTACCACCACTGTAATTACTTTTCCAATAATTCCAGTCACGTTTGGTTTTTTATGCTCTTCCATTAATGGAGAGTTATCTTCAAACCATTGAGCTTCTTTACTTACTGCTTCAATTCTTTTGGTAGCTTCCATGTCTTTAAAAGAAACTACAGATTCAAAAGAACCTTTCTTACCCAATGGATCGTTGTAAACCTCTATAAATCCATTTACTACATCTGTACTAGAAGCAGTATCGTTAATCCAAGCTAGGTTATATTGATCCCAATCTTCAACATTACCTGTTTTGTAATAGGTAACTAATCTTTCTAAGGTCAACTTTTGTTCAGCATTTTCTGCTAAAGGAATTGCTTTTTCCAACCAAAAAACAATCTTCTCAATTGCTTCGGTGTACAAGCCTCCAACTTTCCAAGTTTGGGCAACAACTTTACCGTCCTTTTTCATTAAACGGGTGTTCAGTCCATACTCAGGTTGATTTCCTTCAACTTTATCCATACTTGCATAGTATGCTTCTACTTCTGCTTGCGTTAAGTCTTCACTGTAAAAATTAACAGCTGAAGCAGCTACCATGTCAATTTCAGAATTTAAGTTTACCTTTTTAGGTGCTATTTCAGGATTGAAAATAACTTCGCCCAAGGTTGCAATCAGGTCTTCTTTTGTTTGACCGTCTTTAAGCGGAAGTTTTTCTACAGCTAATTCTCCTACAGCCTTCTCAAAAAATGCTCTTGAAAATTCTGGCTCAAACTTTTGATTCGAATAATGGTGGTGAATTCCGTTTGAAAACCAAACTCGTTTTAAATAAACCATCAAAGCTTCGTAATCTGCTCCTCCATCTTGATTCGCTTCTTCATTTTGAACAATCGCTTCTAAGGTTTTTCTAACTTGAAGGTTGTGCTGGTAGTTTTGATCGTACATCATATCACGACCCGACAAAGCTGCTTCGTACAGGTAGTACAACAACTCTTTCTTGTTTGCATCTAAGTCTTCAAAACCCGGAATTTGGTATCGAATCAGTTTTAGATCGGCAAATTGATCAGCCGTGTAATTAAAATCGCCTGAATCATCAGCATGTGTTTCAGTAGAAGCTTCTGCGCTAGCATCCTTATCTTTTGGAGCTCCGCATGAAGCAAAAATAACTGCAGCTACTAAGCTCGCAGATAATATTCTTTTGTTCATAGTGGGTTACTTTTTAAGAGCTCTAAATTAATGTATATAAAGTAGAAAGTGAAATGGGGAATTTAACGCAGTTTGTCTGCATTTCGATATACCTTTAAAATTGTAATTACCCGATAACTGGGGCAGGCAGGAACTACTAACCTTTTAATTTCAAAGGGTTGAATTATATCGTCGTTGCGAATGAAGTGCAACGGAATGTGGCAATCGGTTGTTTATGAACCAGATTGCTTCACTCCTTAGGTCGTTCGCAATGACAGGTTGAAATATAACTCTCACATTTAGAAATTGGACAGTAGTAATTACCAACTAAACATTCTTTAGAAAACTAGCATACTCTGCTTCGGAAATCACATCCCAATACTCAGAATTTTCCTCTAACATATCGGCTATAAACACTCTATCCGGTAAAATAGTGGCTTCAATTTCTATTTTTTCCCACTCTGAAGTCATTTTCTTCCATTCTATAAAATGATCATTACCGATTATCTTAAAATAACTCTTATCGTTTTTGTACTTTCTGTATTGTGGAAATTTCATTTGTCAAAGTTCATAACTTATTTGTTAATTTCCAGTTAAACCTTTAAGATAACCGCTTTTTCAATTTATTTTAGCAAATATGAATAGAAAGACCATCCGTCTAATTATTTTTTTTGCTGCTTTTACCGTTATTGGTGTATTCTCCTTCCAATTTTTTTGGGTAAAAAAAGCCTTTACTTTAGAAGAGAAACAATTCAATGAAAGAGTTCATGTTGCGCTATCAAGTGTGGTTTCAGAAGTTCAACGATTAAACAAAGACTCTTCAGCCATTTACGAACCTGTCAAACAGATTTCATCAAATTACTTTTTAGCCTCTACCAATGACACCCTGCATCCATACGTTTTGCAGAACTTATTAATCAACGAATTTCAAAAAAGCAATTTAGTAACCGACTTTGAATATGTTTTGTACGACTGTTTCACAGACTCAATAGTTTTTGGAGACTTTGTAGAAATTAAAACAGAAGCAAAAGATTTAGTGTATGAAATTTCTGAAAAAGATAAGTGGAACCAAGCTTCTCATTATTTTGGAGTTTATTTTCCAAGTAAAGAGCTTCGACTAATTGACCAGATGGGCATTTGGATTGTATCCACGATATTTTTGTTATTGGTTGTTGTTTTTTTTAGCTACACCATTTGGGTGATTTTGAAACAGAAAAAACTCTCAGAAATTCGAACAGATTTCATTAACAATATGACCCATGAGTTAAAAACACCAATTTCTACCATTTCTCTCTCAACAGAAGTGTTGACAAATCCCAATATTACCAAAGACCCTGAACGCTTAAAAAACTACGCCAACATCATTAAAGAAGAAACTGAAAGACTTCGATTACAAGTTGACAAAGTTTTGCAAATGGCAACCTTAGATAAAAACCGGTTGAATTTAGAAATGAAAGATGTCAATCTACATGATGTAATTAAAAAAACTGTGGAAGGCTTTGAGTTAATTTTAGACTCTAATGATGGAAAAATTGAGGTGAGCTTAAAAGCTAGCAATCCTATCATAAAAGGAGATCAAATGCACTTAACCAATATCTTTTTCAACCTTATAGATAATGCTATTAAATACTCCAAAAACAAACCCCAGATACTAATTTCTACAGTTGATTATAAAAATGGAATTCACATCAGGGTAAAAGATAATGGAATTGGAATGAGCAGAGAACAACAAAAACATGTTTTCGAAAACTTCTACAGAGTTCCGACAAATGATCGTCACGATATTAAAGGTTTTGGTATTGGATTAAACTACGTGATGAAAATGGTAAAAAAACACCACGGAAAAATTCAATTAAAAAGTGAATTAAACTCCGGTTCAACATTTAGAATATACTTCTCAACTACAAAAAATGCAAGGAAATAAAGTTAATTTACTGTTTGTAGAAGATGATGCCAATCTAGGGTTTGTTATTAAAGACCAATTAGAAATGGCAGGTTACAAAGTTTCTTGGGCTAAAAATGGAGCGGATGGGTTAAAAATGCTTCTCACCCAAGATTTTGACATTGCTATTTTGGACGTTATGCTTCCGAAGCTGAATGGATTTGAGCTGGCAGAAGAGTTAGTTCAAAATAAACCTGAACTACCCTTCTTATTTCTAACAGCAAAATCGATGCTTGAAGATAAAATCAAAGGGCTAAAGTTGGGCCAGGATTATATTACAAAACCATTTGAATTTCAAGAATTAGAGCTTCGTATTAAAAACATTTTAAACAGCAAGCAGTTCCTAAAAAAGGAAGAAATTACAGAACTTCATTTCACGATAGGCAAATACAACTTTGATTATGTTAATCAGTTTTTAAGTATCGATGAAACAGAACAGAAATTAACTAAAAAGGAGGCTGACTTACTTCGAATGTTATGTTTGCATAAAAATGAAGTCATGAATCGAGAATTGGCACTGAAGACCATTTGGGGCAATGACGATTATTTTAATGGTCGTAGTATGGATGTTTTTATTTCTAGAATTAGGAAGTATTTGAGACAAGACGAAAACATACAAATTATTAATATTCATGGCGTTGGTTTCAAATTAGCCGTGAGATAAAAATTGAAGTTATATTTGTTTTATGAAGTTTTTGGCAAGGTTAGTTTTTTGGATATCAGGTTGGAAAATTGTTGCAAACAACGCATACAAAGTAAAGAAGATGGTAATGATTGCTGCACCACATACTTCTAATTGGGATTTACTATACGCCAGGGCTGCCTTCTATTTAATGGAAATTCCTGTCAACTACACAGTAAAGAAAGAGCTGTTCTTTTTCCCCTTAGGTTTCATTTTGAAGTCACTGGGTGGCATTCCTATTGATCGAAAATCAAAAGGAAATATGGTAGATAAAATGGCGGCTTTATATGATGATTATGAAAACTTCGCTATAATGATTACTCCTGAAGGCACTAGGAGCTATTCTCCTGAATGGAAAAAAGGCTTTTACTACATTGCACAAAAAGCAAAGGTTCCGATTGCACTAGGATATTTAGATTATGCTAAAAAGGAAGCAGGAGTTGGTCCATTGATAACTCCAAGCGGCGATTTTGAAAAAGACTTGGAAACGATCCAGTCCTTCTATAGAAACATTACGCCCAAGTTTCCTAAACAAGGAGTCGTTTAATTAATAAACCATTACACGACTTAAGGAATATAAAAAAATGAAGCATGAACGACTGAACATGAGATGGTCTTAGTAAGGTTTTAATTTGTAGGTCTCATTCACCTATACCGTGTTGCATTTTTATTTCAATCATTTTCGTAATAAGTGAAAAATCGTGATAGATCATACCATACTTTCAGTTTTTTATTCCATATTCTTCACCCTACAATTTAACAATTTCTTTTTATTGAACATTAAATAATCTTTTTATCTTAGTGCCATATGAAAAAAGGATTACTTATTGTAATTACTACCCTTTTTGCAAGTTCGCTCCAAGCACAAAATGAAGGTGTTACCGGAGCAAGAGCATATGGGCTTGCAGGAACGTCTAGTTTAAACAGTGACCTATGGAGCACTAACAACAACCCTGCAGGATTGGCTTTTCTTAAAAAATGGCAGGCTGGCATTTCTTACGAAAATCAATTTTTACTCTCTGAATTATCGAATAAGACCGCTGCAATTACAGCACCAGTAGCCAATGGCTCTTTTGGGCTTAGCGTGAATCAATTCGGATATAGTTCTTTTAATGAAAATCGAATTGGTCTTTCTTATGGTCAACAATTGGGAAAAAATATTTCCATGGGGATTCAACTTAATTACTCGTCAACTCAAATTGGCGCTGGTTATGGTCAAACCAGCGCACTAAGCGGAAACATTGGTTTGTTAGCTAACATTAACAATGAATTATCTCTTTCCGCGGTGGTAATTAATCCAAATCGAGCAAAATTGGCAGAGTTCACAGACGAGCGTTTACCTACTTTATTGAAACTTGGTTTAAAATATAATTTCTCGAAAAAAGTCACTGTTTTTACAGAAGTCACTAAGGACATTGATTATGACGCGAATGTTAAAATAGCAATTGAATATAAAGCGTTAGACCTAGTTTATTTTAGAGCCGGATATGCTACTTATCCGGCATTTAGCAGCTTTGGATTTGGCTTAAACTTGGACAAATTTAAATTAGATTTTGCATCTGGGTTTCATTCGAACTTGGGCTTTAGCCCTCAAGTTTCTCTCTCTTACTCTCCATCATTTAGTACTCCATGAAGTTTATAAAGTATATCTTTTGTATATGCTTATTGATAAGCTATTTCCATTCGATTGGACAAGGGTTAGAAGAACAAAAAGCGAATATTATCGAGCAAAGAGTTGATTTCCTACTTGATATCAACGAGGGTGGAGATGCTGATTTTACTACTCTTTTTGAGCAATTAGAGATTTTTTACAACCGCCCAATTAATTTAAACCAAGCTAAAAAAATAGATTTAGAAGACTTGGGCTTACTGAACAGTCTGCAAATCAATGCGCTTATAAAGCACATAGAAAAAAATGGAAAGCTTATAAGCATAGAGGAACTACAAAGTATTGAAGGTTTTGATTTAGAAACAATTCGACTCATTCAGCCTTTTGTTAAAGTGAATGGAGACCTGGATCAGGCAAAACTGTCCTTTCGTAACATTTTAAATGAAGGATCCTCATCCCTATTCATAAGGTATACGAGGGTATTGGAAGAGCAAGAAGGCTTTAGTCCTATTTCAGCTGAAGATCTAGCAGCTAATGAAAATGCAAGATATTTAGGTAATGCTGATAAATGGTTTACTCGATACAGGTTCAACTATTCTAATAATTTAAGCTTAGGGTTTACTGGAGAAAAAGATGCAGGAGAGCAATTCTTAAAGGGAAACAACAAAAATGGTTTTGATTTCTATTCAGGACATGTTTTTTTACAAGGTTTTGGAACAGTGAAACAATTGGCCATTGGAGATTTTCAGGCACAGTTTGGGCAAGGCTTAACCTTTTGGTCGGGCTTAGCATTTGGCAGAACGCCAAGCATTTTTACCTTAAAAAGAAACGCACCAAAACTTCGACCATATACTTCAGTTCAAGAAGATTTATTTTTGCGTGGCGGAGGCATAACACTGGAGCATAAAGACTTAGAATTGACACTTTTCTACTCCTCTAAAAAAGCTGATGCAATTGTAAGCGGCCGAGATACACTAACAAATAAAGCCATTATTTCTTCTATTTCAGAAGATGGGTTTCACCGCACAAAAAATGAAATTGAAGACGAAAATGTAGTATTACAAGAGTATTTAGGCGCTAATATTAGTTATGAAAAACGAAATTTTTCGGTTGGGGTTACAGGGGTTCACAATAGAATTGATGCTGAATTCCAACCAAGAGTTTCTCCTTACAATCAATTTAATCAACTGGATAATAAAAATACTAACGTTGGTGCTGATTTTAGTTATTTGTTCAAGAATGTAAATGTATTTGGTGAAGTTTCAAAAAGTTTGGACGGTGGCTTTGGTCACACGGTTGGCGCCCTGATTGTATTGGACAAAAGGTTGTCATTGGCGATTCAGAATCGACGGTTTGAAAGAAATTTTATCCCAATTCAAAGCAATGCAATTGGAGAAAGTTCCACCAATACAAACGAGAACGGCACCTTCATTGGGCTTGAAGCAAAACCAAGTAAAACGTTAACCATTTCTGCCTTTGCTGACCGTTTTAGTTTTGATTGGTTGCGTTTTCAAACTGATGCTCCTTCAACAGGTCATCGGTTATTGGCTCAACTTGATTACACACCTTCTAAAAGAATGGCGGCCTACTTTAGATACCGCAACCGTTCTAGGGGAAGAAACGACAATAGTATATCAGATGAAGGTTTAACGTCACTTTCTCAGGAAGGATTATCGAATTATCGACTAAATTTCGCATATCAAGTAACGAAGGAAATTGAACTAAAAAGTAGGGTTGAATTTACCCGGTACAACATTGGAGATGGGCAAAATGAAGATGGTTTATTAATCTATCAAGATATTCGATTTAAAAAACTTAGCTTTCCACTATCATTGACTTTGCGTTATGCTCTGTTCGATACAGACAGTTACAATAGTAGAATATACGCTTATGAGAACGATGTACTTTACGCCTTCTCTATACCTGCTTATAACGGAAGAGGAACAAGATTCTACGTTACCACTAAGTATCGAATCAAAAGAGGAATAGATTTATGGGTGCGCTTTGCACAAACATATTATACAGAAAGGACATCAATAGGAACCGGAAGAGATGAAATTAATGGAAACACAAGAAGTGAAATTAAAGCTCAATTAAGGTTAAAATTCTAACATGGTTAAACGTCATAAAACAATAAGAAATTGGTATTTGATGAGCATGGTATTGTTCATCGGGTTTTCTTTTGAATTCTTTATTCGAAGTGATAATTTCTTAGGTGCCGTTTTAATTTTCAATGGTGTGATCAACCTTCTAGCCTTTCAACAAGTTCCAAGAAAGATTGCTCCGGTTACAGTAATTTTGAACTTATTCAACGTATTAATTAGTGCTACAACAATGTATAATTATGGAATAATCGACTATTCAGTTTTGTATGTAGCTTGGATGTTGATTAGCTCAGGGTATCTAATTGCAACCCTTAGGCAAATTATTAACTTAAAGAAGTGCCCGTTTTAAACGAAAAATGAAGCATAGAAACGATTAACTAAAGATTCCGGCTTTTTCTAATGCGATCCAAAAAGTCGGAAAACTTTTTTCAACTACTTTTTTATGATCTAAAGTTACCTTTCCATAAACTGCTAGGGGAGCTAAACTCATTGCCATTCGATGATCATTATAAGTGGAAAAAGCTACTTCACGTACCTGGCCTGTCATTTTTGACCCTAAAATCTCAAACGAGTTACCATCTAATTCATTCAGCACAGAGCCTATTTTTAAAAGCTCAACTTTTAAGGCTTCTACCCGATTACATTCTTTTATGTACAAGGTTTTAGTCCCCACTATGGTTATTTTTTTCAATAATTGAGATGCTGTAACTGCAACAGAAGGAATTAGATCCGGAGTCCTCGTTAAATCTAGAGTTAACTCTGATGCAATCAACATTGGGTCAAAAGTTAGAAGTGCACCTCCATTTACAAACTCTGTAACCACGCCAAAATCAATAAATATTTTCCAACACTCTACGTCACCTTGGAGCGAATTGGGGTTCAAATTTTTGATAAAAATACTTCGACAAGAAAATGCTGCAAATTGATAAAAAAATGCGGCAGAAGACCAATCTGCTTCAACTGTAATTTCTTGCTGTGAGTAATACTTTCCAGGTTTAACTATTATCTTATTTCCCTTTCTAAAAGAATTTACATTTAGCTGTTGCTGCAAGCTAATGGTTAAGTCGATGTACGGAGAAGACACAATTTCCCCTTGTAAAGTAAGTTCTAATCCATCTTCTAAATAAGGTGCAATAAGCAGTACTGCCGAAATGTATTGACTACTAACAGAAGCATCGATAGCTCGCTTCCCTCCTTTCAATTCTCCCTTTTGAATCTGCAAAGGTGGAAAACCTTCTCTTTCTTGATAGTCAATATTTGCTCCAAGGCTTCTCAACTGATCCACCAACACTTCAATAGGTCGCTCCTTCATGCGTTTTGCACCGGTGAGAATTCGTTTTTCATCATTCATTGCATAAAATGCAGTGAGAAACCGAAATGCCGTACCGGCCATTCCTACATCAATGATTTCAGCACTTGAGTTCAGCGCATTTTGAAGTTCCAACGTATCATTAGCAGTTGAGAGATTCGTCAACGGAACTCGGTTTTTTGATAAAGATCTAGCAATCAATAAGCGGTTTGAAATACTCTTCGAGCTTGGTAGATCTATTTCAGAAACAGAACTCGACGGTTTATATGTCAGTTCTGTACTCATTCGTTAAACAGATACGATAACGAAGATAAGATTTGGCTTTCCGTTGCCGATTGGTTAATAACAGCTGAGCCAATTGCTTTTAACAAAGTAAAGTTGACTTGCCCTTGCTCATTCTTCTTATCCTGTTCCATGAACTCAAGTAAAATGGGAAAATCCTTTTCAGGAATGGTTGGAAATTCATACTTCGTTTTTAAGTAATCCTCAATTTCATCATACTCTACCAAGTTCAGTAGGTTCTGTTGAGTAGAAATATGAGCTTCGCATATCATGCCAAATGCAACAGCATAGCCATGTGGCATTGGCTTTTCTAGTTGCAAAAAATAACTTTCTACTGCATGTCCAATAGTATGGCCAAAATTTAACTTCTTTCGCTCCCCTTTTTCCAAGGGATCATTTGCAACAATTGCAGTCTTTAAAGCAGCAGAATGTTCAATTAACGCAGGAGTTATTTCATTTCTATTAAATATTTTTAAAGCCTCCCAATGCGCTGAGTCACTAATAAGAGCATGTTTGCATATTTCTGCCATACCACTCCAAAACTCCAGCTCTGGAAGTGTTTCCAAGAATTTAGGAAAAATAAAAGTCTGTTCAGCATTTTGAAAAACACCAATTTGGTTTTTAAACCCACCAAAATCAATCCCGCATTTACCTCCTATGGAAGCATCAACCATCGCTAACAGCGAAGTAGGAATGTTATAAAATGAAATACCTCGTTTATACAGACTGGCAACAAATGCACCTAAGTCCGTAATCATTCCGCCACCCAAATTTAACAGTAATGTTTTTCGATCAGCATTATCTTCTGACAGGCTTTCCCATAATGACGCACAAGTAGATAAATCTTTAGAAGCTTCGCCGGCAGGAACTTCCAAAAAGAAAAAATACACCTCATAATCAACCAATGCATCTTGTAAAAGCGGCAAACAATGTTGATTGGTATTTTCATCCATAAGCACGTACACTTGGCTATATTCAGCTTGAATTATTGCTTTTGAAATACTGCCTAATTCTGAAATTACGTGAATGTTATTTTTTTGAAGGAGATTCATGACGTTATCAATGATAGTTTTCAAAGCTACAAAAGATGCACTGAATAGTTTTTGAAACTTAAGTTTGCATGGTGAAAAAAATTGGACTTATTTCTGACACACATTCCTTTCTTCATCCAAGGGTGAAACATTATTTTGAGAAAGTAGATGAAATTTGGCATGCAGGTGACATTGGTCGACTTAGCTTAGCGGATGAATTAGCAGAATTCAAACCACTTAGAGCGGTTTACGGCAACATTGATGGTGCTGAAATTAGAAGAGTACATCCCGAAAATCAACGATTTATTTGCGAAGGAGTAGATGTTTGGATTACCCACATTGGTGGATATCCCAACCGATATGATAGAAGGATTTATGACGAGATGTACAGAAACCCACCAAAGCTTTTTATTTGTGGTCATTCGCATATTTTAAAAGCCATGCCCGATAAAAAATTAAATTTACTTCACTTGAACCCTGGTGCAGCCGGAAAGCATGGATTTCATCAAGTACTTACGTTAATGCGTTTCGATTTAAATGCAGGAAAAATAGAAAATCTTGAAGTAATTGAATTGGAAAGAAGAGTCTAGCGAATCCGATCTGCTGCTCTAACCAAGGCCTCATCTTTTTTAATGGCTCTCAATGCTAAGAAAATAAACACGGATGGAATAAGCGCCAAATAAGCGCCTGCACTGTAATCAACCAACGGACTTTCCAATTGAATCAAACTGCTTACTGTACTATCTACAACAAAGAAAATAACCACTAAAAACGCTATTTGAACCAATAGTAAGAGTTGAGTTAATTTAATTTGAACCTGACGTCTTTTAAACATCCCAAATGCTACTCCACTTAATACAATACAAGTAGTGCATAAAACAGCCAGCATAGTACTGCTATACAAAACTTCACCATCAACACTTTGCAGCTTGTATAAAGTAAAATTGAAACTTTTACCACCTGCATGAATCACAGCTATTTCTAACCAAAAAATTGCTGTATTACTTAGAATCGTCAATAAAAAAAAGAGAGATTGAATACGTTGCCACATAATGTTTCGTTTATGCCGCAAAGAAAGCAAAGATTTGTTACTTTGGACCACGAATAAATAGAGAATTTGAAAGCAAAAGAACTTTTTAGAGAATTTTCTGATAAACATGCGGAAAAGCTTTCTTTTTCTATGCAGTTTAATTGGTGGAATGAAGTGGTTCAGGAATCTTGGGGTGTTGCCATTTTAAACAATGGTGAAGAAACCTTTGGAATTATGCCTTACTTCATTAGGAGTAAGGGTCCTTGGAGCTTTATAAGCAATGCTCACTTTACACCATACTGTGGTCCATTTATCATTTATCCTGAAGGACAGAAAACAACGACTCGAATTGCTTTTGAACATCGAGCCTATCGAGATTTAATCGAACAGCTTCCCTCCTTTTCTGAATACTCCCAAAACTTCCACCTCGACTTTAACAACGCTTTGGCTTTTCAATGGAGTGGCTTTACTGAAACAAATAGATACACCTACGTACTTTCATTAGAGCAAGAAGAAAAAGAACTTTGGTCGGGATTAAGGGAAAACAACCGGAAACAAATCAAAAAAGCTGAAAAAACTATTGAGTTTTCTGAGACAAATGACGCTGTGCTACTCCAAAACATTTTAAAGCAATCTATTGATAATAAAATAGAACTCGGTTACTTTGAACGCATGGTATCATATGTTAAAAAATACGAATGCGGTAAAGTTTGGAAGGCAACAGAAGGCGATGATGTTCATGCCGTATTACTTTGTATGTCTGATCATAAAAGCGCGTATTATTTACTTGGAGGCAACGCTCAAGAGTTCAAAAATTCTGGAGCCATGAGTTTACTCACATGGCAAGCCTTATTACACTTCAAACAGAAAGGAGTCAAACAATTCAACTTTGAAGGAAGTAGCGTTGCTGCAGTGGAAAAGTATTTTAGAGGTTTTGGAGGTGACTTGGTTTCTTTCAGAAGGTTAGAAAAGCAGAATTCTAAAAGCTTAGAAGTTGCTAAAAAACTGAAAGGAAAGAATTAAGAGAGTTTCAGCTCGCACCAAAAATGGTCGTAAATCGCTGCTTAATCTTTTCTTGTGAGACTCCCATCCGTGCTAAAGAATAGATTAAAAAGTAACTAAACTGCAAACGATAAACTCCAACTTCATCGTATTTCCTGGCTGAAACCAATAGTTTAGCTTCCATTTTAACAAATTTAAAATCTTGCCGCAACCTTCTGATGATGTCATTTCCTTCCATAAAAAGCAGCTGCTGTTCGAAACCCTTTACAGCTTCAAAAACAGCTTTTCGAATCAATAAACCTTGATCACCAAATTGAAAAGCTCCAAACTTTAGGTGACTAAATTTTTCATTCAATTTTAAAAACCAATGCGAACTGTCGAAACAAAGCTTAAAGTTTCCAAATGAAAAATTCGGAGCATTAATTCGTTCCAAAAAAAACGATTCATTTAAATTGGTAAAACGCACATCTGCATGTATGAATAAATAATATTCAACTTGTAATTGCTGCGCACCTAGGTTCATTTGAAAGGCTCTATTCTTTCTATCTGAATGAAAAACTAATACATCTAAACTTTTAGCAACAGTTAAAGTTTCGTCTGTACTTCCTGCATCAACAATACACATATTGGTAAAACCAATTTTGTTTAAATCAGTTACCAGCTTAGGTAAATAAAGCGCTTCATTGTAGGTTGGAATTACCACTCCAACATCATCCAAGGTTACCTTATTTTTTATCAAAATACTTTCTCCAAAGTTCTCCAAGAGTATCAAAATCCTCTCGATAAAAGAAACCAATTCCTTGTGTATAGGGACTATTCAACTGTAACAAACTATTAGTTACTGAACGATTGAATCCTTTTACCCGGTACCTCCCATCTTTTAGTTTGTAAATTGCTGTAAATTCTCCTACAAACCCTGAATTCTGATTCTGTAAATCAGGGTTATCACCCGTAAAACCAACATTTCCATCAAAGGTTAAACGATCTTGAAACAATTGAGTAGAAACAGATACATCAAACTGATCACTATTTAATTCATCAGCAGGTTGATACTTTACGCCTACATCAAAGTTTTCACTTAAACGAGAGGCCCAGTTGCTCAACTGATTTGAAACAAATTCATATCCATTATTTAAACTCTGAGCTCCCGCATTATAACCTCCGTCTGCAGCTCCTGTAGCAGATGTTGGTAGAAAACGATTCAACACTAATAAACCAAAAACTTGTTGATTCATCTCTTGAGGGTTAACATCATTATTATTCACATAAAGCACTGATTCAAGCTCTCGTTTTGTTTGTTCAGATGCTTCCGGTAACGAAATATCGAAGCTAATGCTTGGGCTCATTAAGTTGTCATTGAGTTTTAATGCTAGCTCAACAGGCGTTCTGCGTTTGTATTCATCAGAAGAGTCATTTGGAAATAAATCATAAAGCGGCGCTCTCAGCTTATAAATTGCCTCCATGTTCAACACCGCTTGATATGGATCTCCATCCCAATATATACTGCTTCCTTTAGCAATTTCAAAGCGCTTGTTAATCACATTTTGCAGTGTAAAAAGGTAATCTCCTTTTTCTACCAAGTACTGACCAAAAATATTGAAATCACCAATGGTGTTAATAATCATACTCAAATCTCCTTGCCCCTGAGCTTTAATAATATCACCCACTTGCTCATCAAAAATAATCTGCAGTTTTGCATCTGGAGTAATCTCTAAATCAAAGTTTAGCTCAATTCCACTTAAATCAACTTCTTCTGCCTTCTCCTTGTTATAGTCCGGACTGTTTGTGAAAACTAAGAAATCTGAATTTGAAACATCTACTCCCTCTTCTAGTGGTATTTTAAAGTCTGTTCCTTTTTCAGTCTTTAAATCTAGTTCAAGAATCAATTGATCTCCATAACCTGAAATGTTCGCTGTTCCAGACGCATATCCTTTGCCGTAAAAAAGTTCATTGTCCTTTGCTGTGGTATTCAAACTGAAGAAGTTCGTGAACTCTAATCCGATATCATAGTTAAAATTGCTGTAATTGTCATGAAATATTGTTCCAGTTGCTATTGCAGGGCTTCCCTTACTATCTTTTACTTTTATGAGGTTGAAACCAATAAAATCAGGCTCTACTATTATTTGATCATCAATATGATAACTTGTGTTCAGGTAATTTACATGAAACTTAGACTGGTTTAACCCTAAAATCCCTTTCAGTTGAGGTGCATCACCTTCACCTTTAACTGCAACTTTACCGTTTATGAATCCTTCAATCCCAGTTATATATTCTACTAGATACGGTCGAATTAACTCTAATGGAAACTGATTAAAATTGACACTTAAATCCAGGCTATTTTCCTTTTGTAAAGGAAAGACACTACCTGTAACTCTTAGTATGTCAGAATTAGCATCACCTAGGTTTCCGTCAACGATTAACGCCTTCTGTTCAGAGTTCCATGTACTTTTTAAGTTCGACTCCCCTATTTCTACATTGTTGACGAACAGACTATCCAACTTCAAGTCTGTTGTAAAAGACAACTCCTTATACACCGAAATTAATGAAGCCGTTCCATTTGCAACTCCTTCCATTTCAACGCTATTTTCAGGTAATAACGAACTAACGAATTCTAAATCTATTTCTTTTAGATCAACATTCAATGTATCTTCAACCAAATCAGATGCCTTTCCTGAAATTAGCAATTGTTGTAAATCATTACCTACATCCAAATTATGAATATTGAATCTTCCGCTGTCCAACTGAATTCTATTATTATTATTAATCTTCCATAAAGCATTTTTTACTTGAAAAGTGGAATTCTCAAAGGCAAAATCCATTTGAAGCAGGTTCTCTAAATTATTAGATACATTGAAATCAATTTGACTGATTTTACTGCCCCAAGTATCAATTAGTATTCGATTATTGTTCTTTTGGTTTTTCAAACTCGATTGAAAAACCACCCCAGCCATACTTTCTAGGTCAGCGAACTGTAACTCTTCACTTTTGAAATTAACTTGTAAGGAATCTTTGATAGCATTCAATTTCAAATCAAATGCTTTCAAATTATTTCTTTGATAGTTTACTTCCTTTCCACTCACCTCTAAATCTATAATACTATCAATTGTAGAGAAGTGCAATTGAATTAATGCGCCCTCCGCAATTGACAAATCTGGAAGTAAAACTTCTGTAATCGGCTTTGTATCTTTAAACTGAGCTGAAAAATCAAAAACTTGTGGCGAAGTTAGAGAAGGTGAAATTGTGGAATCAAAAAAGAGGTGATAAACATTTCGAAATGTTTGCTTTAAATCAGCTATCTGATAATCCCCTTCCATTTTACCGTCGACAAAACTAGACTCTAGCTCAATCTTCCGCTTACCTTCTTTTTTACCCGCTGTTAAACTAAATTCATCCACACTATGATTCAGCTTTCGATCTCGATATTTTAAATTACTAACTACTGCAATTCCTGAGATATCGTCTATATCAGTCCCTTTTAAGTCAATTTCAGATTGAAAAGAAAGCTCTGTAAGAAGGTCTTCCTTATTAAACAAATTCAACACAGCCAATTTAGCTTTAGAAACATTCAACTTAAATACTGAAATGGGTTTTACTTTATTTAAATCAATATTTCCATTAAAGTCTGCAACAATATTTTCATCTTTAACATTAATAATTCCTCTAAACTGTTCTTTTTTAAAGGAACCATTCAACTTGACATTTTTGTAACGGTAATTGCTATATTCAATATAATTCACAACACCTTTTGTCTTAAAGTCGGCATCTTCCTTAGTAAAGCCTTTCCCTGTAATCGAAACATTTAACGCCATTCCGCCAAGGTTTTCTTCATCTACTAACTGACCCAATTGAAACTCAGTAGAACTTAGGTTCCCGCTGTATTCATATTGTTCTTTGGAGTTTTGCTTCAATAAAACATCAGTTTGAAGGTTTCCTAGTGCCGTAGAGAAAGAACCGAAAGCCACAAAATCAGAAATATAACCCGTAAAATTTCCTTTAAACTTAATTTGTCCCAATTTATTAAAGGAAGCTGGAATATTGAGGTTCTTCTGTTCTTCAAAAGGAGGAACAGGAATACTACGCAATGCGTATGCGGAGGTATTAAGATCACTTAACTCCGTATATATAAAGGTATTTTCAATATCAGGAAGGCCTCTAAAACTAAAATCGCCTTCTAAATACGTTCCTCCACTAATTTTTAGTTGAAGATCATTCGCTCGAAGGTTAGCCACAGTACCTTCCACTTTTCCTTCTATAAATACCTCATTTTCAATTCCTAAAAATTGAGGAACAAAATAAGCCAAATCTTTGAAGTTAACGACAGTAGAGTGTAAATCTCCCTTCATGTTAACCTTATTGTTGTAATCCACATAATCGGAAAATTGATTGGCCATCATGGCATAAGAACCTTTTATGATCGTTTCTCCGGTAATAATATTTAACTCTTTCAAATCAAAAACTCCTTTATGGATTTTTGCTTTTGCAGCAAGTAGGTCTAAGTCAAACCCCGATTGCTCTTTCAAGGAAAGTTGTTTCAAATCGAATTGAACGGTGTCTTTT
Organism: Vicingaceae bacterium; assembly: GCA_047627915.1. Taxonomy (GTDB): domain Bacteria; phylum Bacteroidota; class Bacteroidia; order Flavobacteriales_E; family Vicingaceae; genus NORP294. The sequence continues at coordinate 14,276 of JBLHTZ010000027.1, read as the reverse complement.
TTAAAATCGAAACCTTCTGCTAACAAGTTAATTGAATCTGCTACAATGTGAAAGTAATCGACCCCATAAGGCTCTTCATCCAAGTTATAATCATTGAACGAGTATTTCCCGTTGCTAATTTGGATGCCGTTCAACTTGAACTCCCAATCACTGTTAGTAGAGCTTGTATCTGAAGATGCAAAATAGTCGAGCAAAAACTGATGGTTAAATACTGAATCGTTTTTTAGCACATAGGTTTTTGCATTAGGTTCAGTCAAATGTATAGATATGCCTATCTTTTGATTTAAAAAATCCAATTCACTCACGGCCACATCTAATTCTCTCAAATAAATTAATGTATCCTGATTTAGATCTTTGATGTACAAATTTTTTAAAATCAACTCATTCCAGAAGTCAATTTCTAAGTGACTTAAAGTAACCGGTACATTTAATTTTGAAGATAAATACTTTGCAGCTTTCTGAGCAGCAAAAGTTTGCACCTTTGGTAATTGCAATAACGCCCATAACAGTCCTATTATCAACAATAAAACAATTACAACACGAAGAAATATTTTAACTGCTTTTTTGATACTTTTGATACTTTAACGCGCAAAGTTCAGCAAAATATAAATGGTGCAGAAACAAAGTATTATATTAGGAATTGAAAGTTCTTGCGACGATACTGCGATTGCTGTTTTAAAAGGTAATCAGATTCTTTCTAACTATGTAGCAAATCAAGAAATTCATACAGAGTTTGGAGGTGTGGTTCCAGAATTAGCATCTAGAGCGCATCAACAAAATATTATTCCTGTTCTTGAAAAGGGATTGAAAGAAGCAAATTGCTCGTTGATCGACATAGATGCCATAGCCTATACCCGAGGGCCTGGTTTGTTAGGCTCATTGTTGGTAGGAAGCTCATTTGCGAAAGGACTTTCGCTTGGTTTAAACAAACCTTTAGTCGAAGTAAACCACATGAAAGCTCACATTTCTGCCCACTTTATCGATGATAATGCTAGCACACCTAAATTTCCATTTCTGTGCCTCACGGTTAGCGGAGGACATACTCAAATTGTGTTGGTAGAGAGTTTTTTAAAAATGAAAGTTTTGGGAAATACACTAGACGATGCGGCAGGCGAAGCCTTCGACAAAGCTGCAAAAATGATGGAAATTCCTTATCCTGGTGGTCCTCTAATTGATCAGTACGCGAAAACAGGAAACCCAAAAGCCTTTCCTTTTAAGATAAGTAGTATGGAAGGTTATAACTTTTCCTTTAGCGGCTTAAAGACAGGAATACTTTACTTTTTAAGAAAAAATGTAGAGGATAACCCCAATTTTATCCAAGAGAATTTACATGACATTTGTGCCTCTATTCAACATACTATTGTAACTATTCTACTGAAAAAACTAACTAAGGCAGTAAAAGACTATAATATTAATGAAGTAGCCATCGCAGGTGGTGTTTCTGCAAATTCAGAACTTCGAAAACAATTAAAAGCAAAAGAGCAAGATGGCTGGAAAGTGCATTTACCAAAATTTGAATATTGCACTGATAATGGAGCGATGATAGCCATTGCAGGAAAATACTTATTTGAAGCAGGGCAATTTGGAGAATTGAAAAACCCGCCTAGTCCAAGGTTAAAATTTTAAGCTTTTAGAAACGCTAAACTCAGCGCTAAGGCTTCTATCGTGACTTTTGGTAATTCCGTATCATTCCATGGGTGATGACCATTAAACGTATGGTTACACTCTTTGATAACTGCTAATTGCACCTCTTTTTTCCAAGATTTAATTCGATCAGCATTTTCCAACGCAACTGTTTCATCGTTTGCACCATGAACAACCAAAAGTGGTTTCTCTAAATTTTGAACGCTTCGTTGAATGTTCAACTCATCTTTGAAGTTCATTAGCGTCTCAACAAAATGGTAATTCATTGGCATATCTTGATGTGTTCTTCCATTTTTTACATAATAAACTCCATTTTTCTTCCATTCCTCAAGTTGCTCTGCATTGGGTAACCGTTCCATAAAGTCAGCTACGGCAGCCCAGGTGACTACTTTCTTTATTTCATGGTATTTGCTTCCCGCAAGTAAAGCGACACCTCCACCTCTGCTGTGGCCAATGATATGAATTCGTTGAGCTTCAGCACTTGCAAAATATAGCTCCCTATTAACTTTAATCCAATCCAAAACGTGGCCTACATCTTCTACTTCCTTTTGATAGGTATTTTTAGCAAAAGCATCTAAATCAGGAAAATCTATCTCCTCGTCAACCGTTCCTCCATTGTGAGAAAAGTTAAATGCTACTGCAATAAATCCTTTCTCTGCAAGGTATTGTTGTATTAACGGAAAGTGTCCCCAATCTTTATAACCTTTGAAACCATGAGCGAAAAGAACAATTTCTGCCTTTTCTCTTTGTTTTGGATAATAAATACTGATGGGTGACTTTCGATTTTCGGCGCCAACAAACCAAGTGTTAAGTTTATTCGTCATATAATTAGCATTACCGTTTTAATTACATTTACAAGTATGAGAATTTTAAGTGTTTTAGCCTTTTTGTTGGTAAATTTAAGCTCCTTTTTTGTCGTTGGACAAATTCAAACGGGAGAACTTCCTCCATCTTTTTTGAATGCTTTTGAAAAATCTGGAGCTAACGCTTATACCGTGCAGATTGCAGATCCAAATGTTGAAAGCAAACGTGCGGAAGATGCAATTACAGACGAACATAAAGATATTGCTTGGCGCTTTGGAGCATTAGTCCCTGTTAATTACAACTTAGCTAATGCAGGTGAGTGGTCGCATGACGATGACAACGGATCAAGTACTTGGAAGTTAGAAATCAGCTTTCATCATGCAAAGAGTATTAATTTAAACTTCAATAATTTTCAACTAAGTTCAAATGCTAGGTTGTTTGTTTACAATGAAAACTATACTGATATTCTGGGTGCTATCACTGCGCGCAACAATAAAAAGGATCAGCTTTTTTCCATTCGCCCTATAAAAGGAAGTTCCATAACGTTAGAACTAACCATTCCTCAAGATGAAATAGAACAGAATACCGTATCCATTAACGAAGTCGTTTATGGTTATCGATCGATTCACGATAAAGTTCAAAAAGTATTTCAAAGCTCAGGAAACTGCAACATTAATGTAAACTGTGAAGAAGGAAAGAGTTGGCAAGATGTTAAAAGAGCGGTTGCGATGGTCACTACAGTGAATAACACGAGATTTTGCACTGCAACATTAATCAACAATGTTCGTCAAGACACTACGCCATACATTTTAGGTGCAGCACATTGCGGACTTCGAAGTAACTCTATTTTCATATTTGGCTACGAAAGTGCTCTTTGCAGTCCCAACGCAGACGGGGTACTCAGCAACTCAATCAGTGGTAGTGCAAGAAAAGCAGTTGCCGTGAACTTTGGTTCCGATTTTGAATTAAGAGAATTGAGTAATAGTCCACCTGCTAGTTACAACGTGTATTATGCGGGTTGGAACAATCAAAATGTGGCTTCAACAAAGTCAGTTGGTATTCACCACCCAACCGGCGATGTTAAAAAAATATCTATCGATGAAAACATTTTAACCAATAGTGGATATTACTCCGCTGGTGTGACACATTGGCAAGTTAGTAATTGGGAAATAGGCACTACCGAATCAGGTTCTTCAGGTTCATCCCTATTTGATGCTAACCAGCGTATAATTGGTCAACTGCATGGTGGCGACGCCTCTTGCAATAACAGGCTGCAGGATTACTACGGCAAGTTCTCCTATTCTTGGAATACTTCTTCTGATACCTTAAGACAACTAAAACATTGGTTAGATCCTGATAATACAGGAGCTTTTGTGCTAGATGGGTTAGATCCTAATTCTGCACCATTTAATTCAGATTTAGCTCTTTTAGACATTGATGGAATTCCTGAGTTTGAATGCACCCAAGGTGTGCAAGCCACATTTAGAGTAAAGAACATTGGCAATAACAACGTGGATAGTTTCTATGTTGATTACAAATTAAACGGAAACCCTGTTCAATCGATTCGTTATGCAAACAACACCAATAGGCAACAAATTGTAACACTGAACTCTCCTACCTTATCTCCAATAAATGGAGTTAACAAGCTATTGGTTACCGCAAGAACTGCTGGAATTATAGACCAAAATGGAAGTAACAATACAGACTCTATCGTTTTTACCATCAATACCAGTGTCTCAGACTATATCTATTTACGATTCAAATCTGATGATTACGGCAGCGAAACCTCTTGGCAATTGGAAGATTTAAACAATAGCAAAGTTCTGCATTTAAGCCCCGGTTACCCAGATATCAGTGGCGGAGCCATATACAACGACTCCCTTTGCGCATACAGTGGTTGTTTTCGATTTTCAATTTTTGATTCGCAAAATGATGGATTTAATGACCCAAGTGGCTCTTTTGGAAATGGATACCTACTCATAACAAACAGTTTATCTGACACCTTATTTTTTGAAAATAACTTTAGAACAGCCCTAAGTACTGATACCTTCTGCGTGCAATTTTCAACTTCATTAAATGAAAGACTTTCAAAAGACAATGTCCTTTCAGTTTTTCCTAACCCAATTCATGCCGGAGAAACTCTTCGCTTAAATAGTTCCATCAATTTTTCTTTGAGATTAAGAAATGTTCAAGGACAATTGGTAACTGAGGCTCAAGGTAACCAGTTTAACATACCTGAAAAGTTAACCTCAGGAATCTATTTCTTAGAGATAAGGGAGCTAAAGAACAACAGTATTGTGGACATAAAAAAAGTGTTGATTCAATAATCAACACTTCTTTTTTTATTTATTAGTTGGGCTTACTTACCCCAAACATGTTTGTTTTTGTGATTCTGATTTCCCATTCCACTTCCAGATTTAACTTTCGACTTCGAGGCGCTCTTACTTCCACCACAAGATGTAACAGAAACCATTAAACTTGACATAAAAAGAAGTGCGGACCAGATTACTAATAGACGTCTAATTTTCATTTATGGTAATTTTATTGGTGTTGATAATTAATTGTTCCTTCAAAAATACGAACTCCTGTATCACAAAGACCTATTTTCTGCAATTGATTATAGTTTAAAGTAATTTTTACTTGTCCGTTTCCTGTATTTCCTCTAGCCCGTTCATCTATAACGGACCATAAAGCCTCTATTCCGAAAGTAACCCCATCCGAATCATTGTTTCGTTCTGAAATTCTTAAATTATCAGTATCCATCTCTCGATAACAAACTACGTACCTACTTGCAGCATCTTTAATTAAGGAAGTTACGTCCATTGAATCTTTAAAAAATTTAATGCTCCCGCTATAAGGTTTAAAACTACTGGAGATAGGATATTCCAGCGTCAACATTTCGTTTTTTATTGGTGCATTGCCACCTAATCCATCTGGATCATAAAATTCAATTGTTTGAGTTGAAGCATTGCCTGTTTTTGCACTCAAAGTTATTTTCATTCGATTTACTTCCACATTACCTCTATCTATTGGAACAGGATCAGGTGTTACAGTGCCTTCATCGTCATTGATACATGCGCTAAATAAACCAATGTATAATGCTATTAGTGTTAATTTTCTTGTTACTCTCATACTATAATGACAATTATAAGACTAAAAATGTTGCCTACTTATTTTTTGGTTGAAACATAGTTTCATCCACTTTAGGATAACTATTGTTCGATCGGTCGATGTCAGCCATGCGCATTGATGGATCAATCTCTATACTTTTAATATCTTCATCTTCGCAATCCAAAATCAATTCATAGGTCGGAAAAGTCCACGGCCAATCGCTTTTCACCGTAAATTTCTTCATTCCTTCCTCTGCCTGTTTCTCTCCTCTCATAATTCGCAATGGAATGTAAATCCACTCTTCTTTTCCATCTTTATATACTACCTTAACGTCCAACGGCATTGGCATCTTCCCCTTTCTCTCTAAAATAACATGAGTCTTATCCGTTTCATCGTCTTCTTGCAACCATTTTATTCCATAATCGATTGTGCTTGTTGATCCAATCCACTGCTCTAAATACCAGGTTAATTCTAACCCACTTTCCTTCTCTACTACTCTAATAAAGTCATTTGGTGTTGGGTGTTTGTACTTCCATTCTGCAAAGTAACGCCGCATACTTCGCATTAACAGATCTTCTCCAACGATATAACTTAACTGACGAAGAAAAATCAACCCCATGGAATACGAAGCTGTTCCGTACGCTCTATTGGTCTCGTAATGGTCCGCATGAGTGGTAAGCACCTCTTGCTTCCCAGATGCCACTAAACTGTAATAAGATCTATAGCTTCCGTCATATGGAGTAAAAGTTGGGAACAATTCATGCATTACAAAATCGGAAGCATAAGAGGTGAAACCTTCATCCATCCATGGATATAATGCTTCGTTTGTTGCCAATAGGTGTTGATACCAAGAGTGATTTGCCTCATGAACGGTAACACCTATCAGACTGCCTTTGCTTCGTTTTCCAGTAATCAATGTAAGCATAGGATATTCCATACCTCCATCTCCACCTTGAGCTACAGTATATTGTTCATAGGGATATTTACCAAAATTAGCGTTCATGATTTCAAAAATTCGCTTCCCATATTTTGGAAGACTATCCCAAGCAGTATAATTCGTATCGGGTTGAAATAAAAAGTGCAATACTGTTCCATTATCTAACTTCGAAGTAGTGTGTTTAAAATCTGGATCAGCTACCCAAGCAAAATCGTGCACTAGTGGTGCATTAAAATGCCATGTAAGTTTTTCACCTTGTGTTTGTGGTAACGCAGATTTTCCTTTTCCGTAACCGTGTTGAACTACCTCAGGGTTTTGAACGTACCCCGTTCCTCCTAAAACATAATTTTTATCGATGTCTATTTTTACATCAAAGCTCCCCCAAACGCCATGAAACTCTCTTCCAATGTATGGGTTTGCATTCCATCCTTGATAGTCATATTCTACCATTTTGGGATACCATTGCGTCATTGAATATCGAACACCTTCATTGTTATCTCTTCCCGACCTTCTAATTTGTAAGGGAACTTGCGCATTAAAGTCCATTTCGAAAACTGTAGCTTGACCAGGCAAAAGAGGTTGATTTAATTGAACTTCAAGAATAGTTCCTTCAACATGATATTTCATTTTTTTACCATCTTGAGTAAGTTTATCAATTTTTTGATAGCCAAATTCATCTTCTTTTAATTTTAAAATTCGGCTTCCAACTCTGCGGTCTGGGTCTTCAATTAACCTTGATCGAACATCCATCATGCTGTTTGGTTGAAAGGCATTAAAGTACAAGTGGAAGAAAACCTGAGTTAAGGTGTCGGGAGAATGGTTGGTATACGTCAGCTTTTGATTACCAGTAAATTGATTGGTTTCAACGTTCATGTCAATAAACATTTCATACGCCACCTCTTGCTGCCAATAATTTTGCGCTTGAACTATTCCACTAAAAATCACCAAAGCACTCACTAAAATTTTTATCATCTTTCTAAAAATTACAATAGGATGACGAAATTAATCAAATGAGTCATGATATTCCGAACCAAACAATGAATAACGGTGAATACATCACAGGTTAAAGATTAAATTGTAATCTAAACTTTCAATTCTGACGTATGTGACAACAGTAATTCTTTAATTATTGAATTTTTAACACAACTCGAATCAATGCGTATCAGTTTACGTCTAAAACAATATTAATTTAGAAGCCACAACAAAACTTAATGATGGAATATAGCAACGTAAAAAAAATAATTTCAGAAAGACAATCGCTATTTGGGCAGCAAATGGCAGAAAATGCAACGATTGAAAAAGAAAAGCTCTGGAAACTTTTACAGCTGGCAAACTATGCTCCCTCCCATCGAAGAACAGAGCCTTGGAGATTTGCTGTTTTTCAAAATGAAGGGGTAAATGATTTCTTTACAACACAAGCCAATATCTACAAGTCAACTACTTCAAATGAAGATTTTGATGATAAGAAATATCAAAAAATTCTAAGTAAGTCAAAAAATGTTTCTGTCGTCATCGCCATCTGCATGAATCGTTGCGCAAATGAAAGTGTACCTGTTTTTGAAGAACAATGGGCCGTTGCCTGTTCCGTTCAAAACATGTTAATTGGAATGAAATCGTTGGGAATTATTGGATATTGGAGCACACCCAAAATGGCTTTTAGTGATGAAATGAAGTCTTTTTTAAATTTGGAAGGGAACAACCAATGCATGGGTTTTCTGCAATTGGGGATTCCTAAAGAAGGCCTACCTCATATTCCGATAAAAGAAAACAACCCGATAGAAAATAAAGTAATCTGGCGCTAATACATTAACGTTTCTAGCCAGCTCCCCACAATATATGATAATACTGCAGCCGCTGCACCTAAGAATACAGTTTCAGCGATACTTCTAATTCTACTGGTTTGAGCGACATAGGATTTTAACCAACCAATTCCAACAAATGCGAGTGAAGTCAGCGCAATACTAATCTTGAATAAGTGAGCCGATTCTGAACTTGAAGATGTGTAATCCCATAAATAAGCAATCAAAGGAATTATACCGATCAAAACAAACGAAATAAAAGTCATTGCTCCCATTGCCAATGGCGATTTCTCTTCTTTAATCATATTAAGCTCCTCTTTCATCATCACATCAACCCAACGGTCTTTGTCTGAGGTTATGACATCTACCACTTGTTCAAGTAAATCTCCCTCAAAACCTTTTGCAGCATAAATTTCACGAATTTCTTCTCGTTCCTTTTCAGGAAGGTGATCCACTTCCCAATATTCTATTCTTTCGTGCTTTTCATAGTTCTGTTGTTCGGATTTATTAGAAAGATAACTTCCTACTGACATCGCAAAACCATCTGCTATTAAGTTGGCAAAACCTAAGATAATAACTACTGAAGAATCAAGTCCTGCTCCTGCAGAGCCTGCAACAACAGCAAAAGTTGTCACACTTCCATCTATTCCTCCGTAAACAAACTCCCCAATATAGTCTTCCCACCTACTGAACCAACCCTTTTTTAAGTGAAGTGAATCTTCATGGTGATGTCTGTGTCCTTCACTCATACTAAAATGTTTTAACCACTTCGTTTTTCAAGGCTTCAATAGCAATATCAGTTGGAGTTGTTTCTACTTTACCAACCAATTCTAAAATTAACTGACTTAACTCCATACCACTAGCTCCATCGTTTAATTGGTCAGCACAGCCATTGATTATCTTAACTGTTTCTTCTTTTGAAGATCGTATCATTTTCCAAGTGCCATTTGGAATGTATAACTGCAATGCAATGTTGTGCTCATACTCTTCTCGAATGGTAGCATGCATTTTAGATTGAAGCGCTTTAGCGCTCATCCCATTTGCATACGATCTCATCACCAAATTACTCAGGTTAATGCGCTCAAGAAACAGAATCATCCGCTCAAAAGCTTGCAACTTAATTGGTGTAATTAATTTCTGATTATCAGTGCGGTACTTTAATTCCCGCTTACGCTCTTCGCTGTTTAAAAAACTGTTTAGAATAAAATACATTCCTACAAAAATTACTATTGATGGTATGATGTATTTTAAAATCTCTAGCACTACTTCCATAATCAATTTCTAAGATAAACGTAAAAATAGTGCTAATGATTGAATAAAATTAAAAATCTTAGTCTCAATAATCGTAGAATAGATTTTCGAAATCATTAGCTTTGTTTATTCTGTTTATTTACACTTTTTATGAAAAACGTATCCGAAAGAATTAATCGACTATCTGAATCTCAAACCATTGCTATGGCTACAAGGAGTCGAGAGTTACAAGCTGAGGGAAAGGACATTATTAGTTTAAGCTTAGGGGAACCTGATTTTCACACTCCAGATCGCATTAAAGATGCAGCAAAAAAAGCCATAGACGATAATTATACCGCCTACACACCAGTTTCCGGTTACTTAGAATTACGTCAAGCAATCTCTAAAAAGTTTAAGAGAGATAATAATTTGGACTATTCACCGAACCAAATTGTAGCTTCTACAGGAGCGAAGCAATCCATAGCAAATGTGGTTTTGAGTATCGTTAACCCGGGCGATGAGGTTATTTTACCTGCACCATATTGGGTAAGCTATGTTGAAATTATCAAAATGGCCGAAGGTATTCCGGTATTTGTTGAAGCCACTATAGAGTCAGACTTTAAAATTACAGCTGAGCAGCTAAGCGCGGCAATGACTGACAAAACTAAAATGATGATTTACAGCAGTCCATGTAACCCTACTGGTTCTATCTATGGCAAGGCTGAGCTAGAGTCACTAGCTAAAGTAATTGCAACAAAAAAAGACTTTTATGTCATTGCTGATGAAATATATGAACACATTAACTTTAGTGGAAAACATGAGAGCCTAGCACAGTTTAGTGAAATTTATGACCAAGTGATTACCATAAACGGAGTTTCTAAAGGATTCGCAATGACCGGGTGGAGATTGGGTTATATTGGCGCTCCTGAATGGATTGCAAAAGCTTGTGATAAAATTCAAGGTCAATTTACTTCTGCAACTTGCAGTATCACCCAGCGTGCTGTTATTGAAGCTATGGAAATGGATCCCTCAGAAACCTACCACATGCGAGACGCTTTTAAGGAGCGTAGAGACTATGTTATAAGTCGGTTACAAAAGATGGATGGAGTACTTATTAATGACCCTGAGGGAGCATTTTACGCTTTCCCCAACATTGAACAACTATTTGGCAAGAAACACAGCAAAGGAACTATAAACACAGCTACAGACTTGTGTTTGTACTTATTAGAAGTGGCTGAAGTAGCATTGGTAACCGGTGAGGCCTTTGGAAGTCCGGAATGTATTCGAATCTCATACGCTACTTCATTAGACGTATTAAAAGAAGCGATGGACAGAATAGAAAATGCCTTAAATCAACTGAACTAAGATGAAAGCTTCAAAGTCACAACTCAACGGATTATTTGAAAAGTTTAATGACTTGACGGTTCTCATTATAGGAGACGTAATGATCGATTCCTATTATTGGGGAAAAGTTGATCGAATTTCGCCAGAGGCGCCTGTTCCTATTGTTGCAGTAGAGAAAAAAGAGTCTCGTTTAGGCGGCGCAGCCAATGTTGCTCTAAATATAAAAGCCTTAGGAGCAACTCCAATACTTTGCGCAGTTATAGGAGCAGATGAAGACGGGAAAGAGTTGATTGCTTTAACCAAGGAGAATGGCCAAACTGCAGAAGGCCTCATACAATCAAACAACAGAAGAACTACAAAAAAGACTCGAATTATTGGCAACAACCATCAAATGTTGCGCATTGATGGTGAAGACCTTCACGATTTAAATACATCTGAAGAAGCTAGCTTTTTTGAAAAGATCCAATTAATTCTAAATTCTCGGAAGGTAGATGCCATCATATTCGAAGATTATGACAAAGGATGTATTACACCTAGCCTAATTAAAAAAGTAGTTTCATTGGCAAATGAAAAAGCAATTCCAACGACAGTAGACCCAAAGAAAAATAACTTCACGAATTACAATAACGTAACGCTTTTTAAACCCAATTTAAAGGAGCTAAAAGAGGGATTAAAAATTGAGTTCAACCATAGAAATCAAGAGGAATTAGAGGCCTCTATTGCTCAATTAGAACGTACATTACAAAATAAGAATACACTTATAACTCTTTCTGAATTAGGCGTTTTTATCAACTCACCTAAAGTTAAACATCATATACCAGCCCATCATCGAGACATTACAGATGTTTCCGGAGCAGGAGATACGGTGATTAGTGTTGCAACACTTTGTTTAGCGCTAGACCAAGAGCCCGAAATGATTGCAGAACTTTCAAATTTAGCAGGTGGTTTAGTATGTGAAAATGTCGGTGTAGTGCCAATTGAAAAAGCTGATTTATTAGAAGAAGCCATTCGATTATTTGTATAATATTTTATGTTGAAACTATTTTTAAGCATTTCCATCCTCTTAATCAGTGTAAACGGCGCTGCTCAAGACAACGATTGGAAAGAAGAGATTGATCGTAAGAATAATGTAGCATGGAATACTGCTGAAACCAAAACTATTGAAGCGTACCAACTCTCCTATCAAGCTAAATTAGCAAGTAAAGGAAAAAATTACACCAAAGGCATTGCCGAAAGTGAGAGAAACTTAGGGCTAATTGCACTTATTAACGGAGATTATGAAAGTGCTTTAGGACTGAGCTTAAATTCATTGCAATTAAGCAAAAACGACAGCTCTAAAGCAATTCTAAAAAACCAGATTGGCAGGATTTACACTGGGCTGTCTGATTTTGAAAAATCGACAGAATCTCTACTTCAAGCTATTGATATTAATAAACGGAATAATTTTCCAAGCTTATCCGGTAATTACATCAATTTCGGGAACTTAAAAGAAAATGTTTTTCAATTTGATTCTGCTACATTCTACTATAACCTTGCGTATGAGTTAGGCAAAAAGAACGCTGACACCTTAGCTCTTTTATCTGCTTTAAACAATAAAGGCGCTTTGGCAGGTATATTAAACCAACTTGAAGAAGAGCGTAAGAATTATAACGAAGCTTATTTATTAGCGCCAAAAGGAAGCAATCAAAAATCACAAATCGCAGGCAACATTGCTATTAATTTTTTCACTACCAATGATTTAAGAAATGCAAAAGAATACAGTGACATTGCCTACAACTTAGCGCGAATTAACAATTTTACTTCAGGAATGAAAGAAGCTAGACTCCTGCAGAGTAAAATTGCGGAGCGGAAAAACAATTTGGCTGATGCGCTATTGTATTACAAAGACTTTCAAGAATTAAGCACCAGGTTACTTGATGAGAGTACGTTGAAAAAAATAACTCAAATTCAATTGACAAACGATTTTGGACAGCAGCAGAAAATAGATTCTCTTAAAAAGGTTGCTGAAATAAAGGCAATTGAAGACGAAAACGAAAAACAAGAATTACTGCGTCAAGAAGAAATTCAACAAAGAAATATCATCATCTATTTTGTCATTGCCTTTCTAATTGGAGCCCTGCTTATTTCTAGAAGATTATTTATTATTGGGAAGGAGAGAAAAGCCGCCAACAAGCTCATTTCTAAACAAAAGGTAGAAGTTGAAGAACAAAGAGATTTTGCAAAACGGCAACAAAAAATTACTGAAGAACAAAAGGTAATTGTTGAAGAGAAGAATCACGAAATTTTGGAAAGTATCCACTATGCCAAAAGACTTCAAGACGCTATATTACCTTCTAAAACAGCCGTTAAAAAAGCATTGCACAATAGCTTTATTTACTATCAACCTAAAGATATTGTTGCAGGTGATTTTTACTTTGTTGAAGAAATTGAAGTAAATATATTAAAAAAGGTCTTTTTTGCCGCCGCCGATTGTACCGGTCATGGCGTGCCCGGAGCAATGGTGAGTGTTGTTTGTGCCAATGCGCTCAATAGAGCAGTTAAGGAGTTTAAACTAACGGATGTTGGGCAAATACTAGATAAAGTGACGGATTTAGTAATTGAAGCTTTTGAGAAAGGTGAAGATGTGATCAAAGATGGAATGGATATCGCCCTCTGCTCACTTGACAAAGCAACGAACACGTTATACTTTGCAGGAGCAAACAACCCACTATGGGTGTTGTCAAAAAATGAAAATTTAACCACTGATAGTGATTACAAAACGCTTGCTGCAGAGAACGGCCTTGCGTTTTTGCATGAAATAAAAGCAACCAAGCAACCAGTGGGTCAATTTGATAGCAGGCAAAACTTCATAACTCATAAAGTACAATTAAATAAAGGAGATCAAGTTTTGTTATCCTCCGATGGTTTTCCAGATCAATTTGGAGGGGTTAAAGGGAAAAAATACATGTCTCTTCGATTTAAAAAGCATTTATTATCAATAGCTGAATTAACCTGAGAAATTCAAAAAACAAACTTAATTCAAGAGTTTACAGATTGGACTTCAGGACATGAGCAAATTGATGACGTTTGTGTAATAGGGGTCAGAATATAACCGGTTTGCAATTGTTTATAAGTTCTCTTAAAAATTCTTAAAATTGACTTGTGAACTCATTTTAAGTTAATTTTCTTTATGTAAATATAATTTCTTCGATTTATGAGAATAATTTTACTCGTTGGTGCGCTTGTATTTTGCACCTCTGCAATAATTGCACAAGAACAAATTTCAAACCAAATGACTATCTCTTTAGAGGGCTCCACCACTTTTGATGCAGAGATTACGGGTGGTGGACTAAAAATTGATAGAAAAATTAATAAGAACTTCAGTGTTGGTGTTTTTTCCTCCATTCTTGTAAGAAACTATCCAGGAG